>CALFXR010000222.1 GCA_937958475.1 uncultured Mesorhizobium sp.
CCCTTCGGCCCCGTGGCGGCGGTCGGTGTCGGATCGAGCATGGAATTTCCCCCGGATGGCCTGTTTTCCGGCGCCAAACCGCACGCCGGACGAAGATCGAGCGGCAGACATGCCGCAAGGAAAATATTAGTGTACCAATAAATTAACGACTTATGAATGTTGCCGACAATGTGCGTTTGTTGCCATCACGTCGGCGTGAGGGACGAGCGACGCGATGGTCGGCAGGGCGACAAGAAGCGGGAGCGGCCATGCACGGCGACGGAGTTGCGGAAACCGTGGCTGCCTCGAGGCCGACATCGAGGGTGGGCTGGCAGCGGCGGGGATGGGCGAGAGACGAATACCCTATTCTACCCTTCCGCAATCGGTACAAGCTTACTGGCCTGATAAACTAACAGTGACGTCGCCACTACGAAGCATAAGGCGGACGAGAAATAAAAAATCGCGCGCCACAAGTCAAGACGCGGGCCGTGATGAGGTTTAAGAAGTCTGGCGTGCTGCTGCTCTACCAAACGCCAACCGACCTGCAATTGCTCAGCCAATTCTGGAGTCAAGTGTGGGTTTTCCTGCGCTTCAATGTAGAAATCCCGCGCCTGCTGCAGCTTTTCCCGCTGGCGTATATCATCGTTCATAATTTGAATGATGGCCTTCGCCGAAAATGCCAACAGCAGTCCTACAAGGTAAGTCCACATCGGGAGCGCCGGCATCGGTAATTTCAGCACTGATACGATATCAGTTGCGTTCAGCAGTAACGCGGCCAGTGCTGTTCCATTGGCTCCAACGAGAATGGCCGTGTCATCTTCGACATAGAGGAATTTAGGCGTCATGTGAGTTTCACTGCCTTGGTACGGGAGACATCGGCCAAGCATCGAAGATCACTGCGGAACTACTCCTTCGCGCGCGCTGTCCTCCTTACTTGTCCAGCGATTCCGATGCCGAATAGGCGTTGTATCGCTATCAATATATTCAGATATGCGAGATTGAAGGTTCAGATGCAAGATTTAGTCGACGTCGCGTATCCGTCTGACGCCATTTTCAGCTGCAAATTGGCGATCCCGGCAGGACTCGAACCTGCGACCATCGGCTTAGAAGGCCGGTGCTCTATCCATCTGAGCTACGGGACCGTCCGGCGTCGGGCGGGCCGGCGCGGGGTGTTTCTTACGTCCGGGGCGCCGAGGCCGCCACGACCGGGGAGCCGGTCCGGGCGTCAGTGCGTCCACGGCGTCCTGCGGTCATAGCGGAAATTGTCCGAGTAGGAAATCTGCCGCCGCTTGCTCTCCTTCGGCGTCTCCAGCCGGTAGGCGACGCCGTTCTTCTCGGCGTAGGCGATCGCCTCTTCCTCGGTGGCGAAGGTCAGGCGGATCTGGCTCTTCATGTCGGCGGACGTGGTGTAGCCCATCAGCGGGTCGATCTTGCGCCGCTGCTCCGGCTCGAACTCGAGTACCCAATGGCCGGTCTTGGCTTTGCCGGACTGCATGGCGGTCTTGGCGGGGCTGAAGATTCGCGCGGACATCGGAAGGCTCCTGGCAATCTGGGCGATGCTTTCCGCCCTTTGCCCCCGCCGCCGCGCACTGTCAAGCGGCGGGTGGCGGGCAAACGGTCGCCGGGGAGGTCGAGGGCCGCCGCCGGGCCGGGCAGGGAAAAACCGGGCCGGGCAAGGAAAAATGGTCGGAGTGGAGAGATTCGAACTCCCGACCCTCTGGTCCCAAACCAGATGCGCTACCAGACTGCGCTACACTCCGATCCGCCGCTGCATAGGGATTGCCACCGTCCAAGGCAAGCGAAATGCTCCGATGCGCGGCATGGCGGTGTGCACGGGCCCGTCATTCCGGGCCGCGCAGCGAAACCCGGAATGACGGTGGAGAAAGCGGTCGACCCGCTCTCCCGGGCCACGGCCGCTCGGGAGCGGCGGCTCCCGTTTCGCCGGCTACGGCCGGGCGGCGCATTCGACGGCGACGGTGTAGCGCATCGTCTTCGTCTTCCAGGTGGAGCCGCCGCCGAGACCGATCGAACTCGCCTCCCGCCATTCGCGGTCCGCCACCGCGGTGAAGCCGACGACGGCGCCGACCTCGAGGCTGAAGGACCTGGCGAGGACTTCCTTCTCGGTGAAGCCGCTCTGCTTCAGCTTGGCGAGGTTCGCCCGGCATGCTTCCAGCGGTGAAGCGCCGTCCCATACCACCTTGTTCATCGGCGCCTTGTAGGAAATCGGGAACTTGAGCGTGCGCTTCTCGCCGCTGCCGTAGTCGCGCGGATAGAGCGAATAGACATGGGCCTGCTCGAGCTTGCCGGTATGGAACCAGGCACCGAGAATGCGGAAACCCTTCTTCGCGGCGGCATAGCCGCGGACGGAGAAAGTGTACTGGTTGCCCTCGATGGCGGTGTAGCCATTGGCACCGGCCTTGACGACCACCCGGCGGACGTCGATGCCGTCGCGGGCGATGTCGACCTTGTCCATCTTGTCCTTGGCCGAGGCCGTGGCCGTCAACGCGGCGAGCGCCGCAACCGCCGTCAGTGCAATCTTCTTCATGAACCCTCTCCGTATCGTTTTGCCCGCCCTATCGGCGAGCGGCGTCGAACCGCTCATCATGGGTGCGTCCGGCGGGGACAAAGGTTCACGAGAAAATGCGCGGCGGCGTCGCGCCCGTCAGAGGTCGAGGGCGGACTGGCCTTCGTCGAGGGCGCTCAGCGTCGCCGCGGCGAGGCCGCGGGTGATCCTGCTCTTCTGCTCGAGGGCTGCGCGATCGAGCCGCTCGACGACGCCGATGGCGGTCGCCAGCGAGCGCTCGATGCGGCGCACGAGATACTGCACGACGTGCGGCTCGACCTCGACCTGGCGGTCGGCGAAGAGTTTGGTGATGACGCCGGCGAGCAGCAGGTCGTCGGGCTCGTGGATCTCGACGGTCGCCGCGGCCTTCAGGCGCGAGGCGAGATCGGGCAGGCGGACGTTCCAGGCGGCGGGGAAACGGCGCGCGGTGAGCAGGAGCTGCGTGCCGGCGGCGCGAACCGCGTTGACCAGGTGGAAGAGGCCGGTCTCGTCGAGGCCGGGGCCGTCGGCGTCGTCGACGAGCACCGGGCCGCGCGCCGCCGCCTCCAGCGCCGCCGCGCCGAGACCGTCGCGCGGGAAGGACGCCGCGCCCGACTGCTCGCACCAGATCGAAGCGAGGTGGCTCTTGCCCGATCCGGCCGGGCCGGCGAGCACGACGACGGGCGCCGGCCAGTCGGGCCAGCGGTCGACCAGGGCGACGGCGTCGGCGTTGGCGGCGCCGACGACGAGCTCGTCGCGCGACCGGCCGACCTCGTGGACGAGTTCCAGCGGCAGCTGGCGCGGACTATCGGGCATCGTCGGGGCCGGAGACGGCCGGCGACACGGTCTCCGGCGCTTCCGTCGGGTGGCGATGGCCGGTGTAGAGCGGCGACTGGAGATAGCGGCCGATGGCGAAGCGCACGAGCACGCCGACGGCGGCCGCGGCCGGCACCGCGATCAGGAGGCCGACGAAGCCGAACAGCGCGCCGAAGGCGAACAGCGCGAACATCAGCCAGACCGGATGCAGCCCGACGCTCTTGCCGACCAGGCGCGGCTGCAGGATGTTGCCCTCGATGAACTGGCCGACGAAGAAGACGACGGCGACCGCCGCGATCCAGGTATACTCCGGCCAGAACTGGACAATGGCGACGCCGACCGCGAGCACCAGGCCGACCAGCGAGCCGACATAGGGGATGAAGCTGATCAGGCCGGCGAAAAGCCCGATCAGGATGCCGAAATTGAGGCCCACGGCGGTCAGCCCGACGGCGTACATGATGCCGAGCACCAGGCACAGCGTGCCCTGCCCGCGGACGAAGCCGGCCGTCGCCATGTTGATGTCGGCGGCGATGTCGCGCACGGTCTCGACATGGTCGCGCGGCACCCAGCCGTCGACCTTGGCGACCATGCGGTCCCAGTCGAGCAGCATGTAGAAGGCGACGACCGGGGTGACCACGAACAGGCCGGCGATGTTGAACAGCGCCACGCCGGACTCCCAGATCGACTGCATCACCGCGGTGACGAAACCGGCGCTCTGGGTGAGCAGCGAGGAGAGCGCGTTCCTGAGGTTGTTCGGGTCGATGCCGAAGCGCTGCTCCAGCCAATGCGGGTCGATCTGGGTGATCAGCGCCTGGAGCTGGCCGAGATAGGCGGGCAGCCGGCCGATGAAGTCGGCGAGCTGGGTGACCAGCACCGGGATCAGGATGATCAGCGACAGCGCGAAGATGACGACGAAGGCGACGAGGATGAGGATCGTCGCCATGAACCGGGAGACGCCGCGGCGCTGCAGCCAGTCGGCGACCGGATCGAGGAAATAGGCGAGCACCATGCCGGCGACGAAGGGCAGCAGGATGTCGCTGAACAGATAGATGAAGCCGGCGAAGAAGACCGTCGCGACCAGCCAGAAGCGCAGCTGGCGGCGCAGCCCCTTCAGCGCGAGGTCGGCCGCCCTGTCGTCATCGTCCGGGAGTATCGCTCTCGCCATAGCCGCTCATGTGCCTCAGCCAGCCGACGAGATAGGCCCCGGCGGAAGCGGCGGTCAAGAGGCCGGAGAGGATGACGAGGCCCTGGCGCACCAGCGGGAAGTCGGTGCCGAAGGCGAGAACGGCGAGCACGAAGGCGGCGAGCGTGATCTGCACGGCGGTATTGGCCTTCGACACCATCAGCGGCCTGACCGCCACGGGATTGCCCATGATGGTGGAGAGCAGCACCGCGCCGACGATGAGCGCGTCGCGCGACACGGCGCCGACCACCAGCCAGAGCGGCAGCTCGTCCATGTAGCCGAGCACGACGAAGACGCTGACGAGAAGCAGCTTGTCGGCGATCGGGTCGAGATAGGCGCCAAGCTCGGAGCGCTGGTTGTAGCGGCGCGCGATGAAGCCGTCGACGCCGTCGGAGATGCCGGCGACGAGGAAGCCGGCGAGCGCCCAGTCCATGCGCTCGTCGAGCAGCGCCAGGACGACGCCCGGCACCAGGAAGAAACGCATCAGCGTGATCAGGTTCGGCAGGGTCAAGCTTGTACTCCCGGGCTCGCTCCGCGCAGGGGATAAATGGTCGAGCCGCGCCCCGAACGCAAGCGGCGGCGAAAGCCTGTGGGTCGGCGACGACTTTCGGCCGCACCGGAGCCTGCCGCGGGACCCATGTTCTTGCGGCCCGGCCTGCTTCATGCGAAGAGCCCGGAAACACGCGAGAGCCAGCGGAGCAGAGCCATGAGCGACAGGCCGAACGGGCTGACCTACGCCCAGGCGGGCGTCGACATCGACGCCGGCAACGCGATGGTCGAGAAGATCAAGCCGCTGGTGCGCTCGACCCGGCGGCCCGGCGCCGACGGCGAGATCGGCGGCTTCGGCGGCCTGTTCGACCTGAAGGCGGCCGGTTTCGTCGATCCGGTACTGGTCGCCGCCAATGACGGGGTGGGCACCAAGGTCAAGGTGGCCATCGAATCGGGCATCCACGGAACGGTCGGCATCGACCTCGTCGCCATGTGCGTCAACGACCTCGTGGTGCAGGGCGCCGAGCCGCTGTTCTTCCTCGACTATTTCGCCACCGGCAAGCTCGACCCGGACCAGGGCGCGGCCATCGTCGGCGGCATCGCCGAGGGCTGCCGCCAGGCGGGCTGCGCGCTGATCGGCGGCGAGACCGCGGAAATGCCCGGCCTCTACAGCGGCGGCGACTACGACCTCGCCGGCTTCGCCGTCGGCGCCGCCGAGCGCGGCCAGCTGCTGCCCACCGACGACGTCGTCGAGGGCGACATCCTGCTCGGCATCGCCTCGTCGGGGCTGCACTCGAACGGTTTCTCGCTGGTACGCCGCATCGTCGCGCAGTCCGGCCTGAAATGGACGGACAAGGCGCCCTTCGCCGTCGGCCAGACGCTGGGTGAGGCCCTGCTCGAGCCGACGCGCATCTACGTCCGCTCGATCCTGAAGGCGATCCGCGAGACCCACGGCATCAAGGCGCTGGCCCACATCACCGGCGGCGGCTTCCCCGAAAACATCCCGCGCGTCCTGCCGAAGAACTATGCCGCCGAACTCGACCTCGAGGAGATCGACGTGCCGGCGGTGTTCTCCTGGCTCGCGAGAACCGGCGGTGTGGCGCCGGCCGAGATGATGCGCACCTTCAACTGCGGCATCGGCATGGTCACCGTGGTCGCCGCCGGCCAGGCCGCCCAGGTCGCCGCCGTGCTGCAGGCCGCCGGCGAGACGGTGACGCCGATCGGCCGCATCGTGCCGCGACGCGACGCCGGCGTGATCTACCGCGGAGCGCTGTCGCTATGAGCGCGGCCAAGAAACGGGTCGCCATCCTGATCTCGGGCCGCGGCTCGAACATGACGGCGCTGATCGGGGCGGCGCGCGAAGCCGACTTCCCGGCGACGATCGTCGGCGTCATCTCGGACAGGCCGGGCGCGGCGGGCCTGCGCGCCGCCGAGGCCGCCGGCATCCCGAGCGTCGTCGTCGAGCGCCGCGGCTTTGCCGACAGGCAGGCGCACGACACGGCGATCGATGCCACGCTCGCCGGCTTCGGCGCGGAAATCGTCGCGCTCGCCGGCTACATGCGGCTTCTGGGAACGGCCTTCGTCGAGCGCTGGCAGGGGCGGATGATCAACATCCACCCCGCGCTGCTGCCCGGCTTCAAGGGGCTCGACACGCACCGCCGGGCGCTCGACGCCGGCGTGCGCATCCACGGCTGCAGCGTGCACTTCGTCACGGCCGACATGGACGGCGGGCCGCTGATCGCACAGGCGGCGGTGCCCGTGCTCGCCGACGACACGGAGGAAACGCTCGCCGCGCGCGTGCTGAAGGCAGAGCACAGGCTCTATCCGAGGGCGCTGGCGCTGGTCTGCGAGGGCCGCGCCCGCATGGAGGCGGGCCGCACCGCGTTCGACACGCGCGGCATGGAGGAGCGCAACGGCACCCAGCTGCTGGTCGCGCCCGACCTCGCCGAAATCGGCGTCAACATCGAGGACCTCGCGCGCTTCACGCCGTAGGCGCGGGTGTACCCAGAATTCCTGGGCACACGTCCTTCCGACGGATAGCGAATTTGCGGGGGGACGTTAAGATCGCCGCCATGGGCTACACCAAGGAACTGCTTCTCTTCCGCCATGCGAAGTCGAGCCGGGACGATCCGGACCTCGACGACTTCGACCGGCCGCTCGCCGAGCGCGGCGCCAAGGAGGCGCCGCTGATGGGCCGCGCGCTGGTGGCGCGCGGGTGGATTCCGCAGCTGGCGCTGGTCTCGCCGGCGTCGCGCACGACTGAGACGTGGAAGCTCGCCAGCACCGGCATGACTCCCGCGCCGAAGGTGCGCTCGCCCGAATCGCTCTACCTCGCCACGTCGAGCCGCATCCTCTCGGAAATCGCCAAGACGCCGGAGACGGTCGAGCGTCTCGTCGTCGTCGGCCACAATCCGGGCATGGAGGAGCTTTCGCGCATCCTCGCCGGGCAGCGCTCGGACGCCGCGGCCAGGCGGCTCGTCGATGAGAAGTTCCCGACCGGGGCGCTGGCGCGCTTCACCTTTTCCGGCGAGTGGAAGGACCTCGCCGCCGGCGGCACGGCGCTGACGCATTTCCTGCGGCCGAAGGATCTCGGCTGAGGCGGGCGGGGCAGCCACGGGCTATGCTTCCCGCGTGAACCGGAAAGCGCTAAGATGTATACAAAGGAGCCCGTGATGTCTGACGTAGAAGTCGTCATGGTTGCCCTGCCGAGCGAATTGCTGGAGTCGATTCGGGAAGCGGTCGAAACGGGCGAATACGCGACCACGGGAGAAGTGATCCGCGAGGCACTGCATGAATGGCGAGTTCGCCAAGCCGCGATCGAGCGGCTAAGAGCGGCATGGCAAGACGGTATCCGGAGCGGCGGCTCCGCCGCCCTCGACATTGAAGCGGTGAAGTCGGCTGCACGACGCCGCTTCGCGCAAAGGTTCGCCGATCGCTGAGGTGACCGGCCTGTCAGTCGTCCGCAGCCCGGCAGCAGAAGACGATCTGATCGACATCTGGTGCCAGATTGCAGTCGATAGCCCGAAGGCCGCCGACCGCTTCCTCGGCAGGATCGTCGAACGTATTTCTCAACTGGCAGTCTTTCCCGACTCAGGCGTCGCGAGACCGGAAATCGCCGACGATGCCCGGTCTCTGACCGTCGGCAACTATCTTGTCCTGTATCGGCACAGCGCGGATGCTATCGAGATAGTCCGCGTCGTTCACGGTGCTCGCGAACTGGACGCCATCCTGTAGAGCGGGTTCCTCGCCCTACCCCGCCTTCCGCACCCACACCTTGTTGTCGTGGAACGCCGCGCCGCCATAGGGCGCGGCGGCGTCGGCGCCGGTGAGGACGTTGATTCCCTCGCCGCGCTCGTGGGCGCCGTTCGGCCAGATGCCTTCGGCGATGACGACGCCGCGGCGCACGCCGTCGAAGAGGCGCGCATTGAGCACCACCTCGCCGCGGCGGTTGCCGATCTCGACGCGGCCGCCCTCGGCGATGCCGAGATCCTTCGCATCGTCGGGATGGACCAGCAGTTCCGGCCGCCCCTCGCGGGTCTTCGACGTCGGCGTTTCGGTGAAGGACGAGTTGAGGAAGGAGCGCGCCGGCGAGGTGGCGAGGCGGAACGGATGCTCGGCGTCGGCCGCCTCGATCAGTTCGACATGGTCGGGGAATTCCGGCAGGCGCTGCCACGGCCCCATCAGGCCGACCGAGCGCGGCGGCTTGTTCGGCGACGGCCCCCACTCCCATTGAGGGCGGAAGCGGAACTTTCCGTCGGCGTGGCCGAAGCCCTTCAGGTAATGAGCCGTGTCGAAATCGGGCTGGACGTCGAGCCAGCGGTCGCGCTTCAACTCCTCGTAGGAGCTGCCGTGGCGGGCGAGCATCGTGTCGATGTGCTGGCGCTCGTCCATGCCGAAGCCCGGCCGGTCGGCGACGCCGAGGCGCTTCGCCAGTTCCTCGATGACGTGGAGGTTGGTGCGCGGGCCGGCGGGCGGGTCGATCAGCTTCGGCCCGAGCGTGATGAACTGGTTGCCGCCGCCCTTGTAGAGGTCGTCGTGCTCGACGAACATGGTCGCCGGCAGGACGACGTCGGCGAGTTTGGCCGTATCGGTCATGAACTGCTCGTGGACGGCGACGAACAGGTCGTCGCGCAGGAAGCCCTGCCGCACCAGCCGCTGCTCGGGGCAGACATTGGCCGGATTGGTGTTCTGGATGAGCATGGCGGTGACCGGCGGGCCGTTGCGCAGCGACGCGGCGTCGCCGGTGAGGATGCGGCCGACCTGCGACTGGTCGAGGTGGCGGACCGCGGGATCGGCCATGCCGTTGCCTTCGAGCAGGCGCTTGTCGAGATGGTAGATGGCGCCGTTGTTGTGGAAGGCGCCGCCGCCCTCGTACTGCCAGCAGCCGGTGACCGCGGCGATCGACGCCGCCGCATGCATGTTGACGGCGCCGTTGCGCTGGCGAGCGAAGCCGTAGCCGAGGCGGAAGAAGGTCTTCTTCGTCGTGCCGACCAGTTTGGCGAAGGCCTCGATCTCGGCGACGGGCACGCCGCAGATCGCCGAGGCCCATTCGGGCGTGCGGGACTCGAGGTGCGCCTCGAGGCCGGCCGGGTCGTCGGTGTATTTTTCCAGATAGGCGCGGTCGGCGTGGCCGTCGCGGAAGAGCACGTGCATGACCGCGCAGGCGAGCGCGCCGTCGGTGCCCGGCCTGACGACGATGCCGAGGTCGGCCTGCTTCATCGTGGCGTTTTCGTAGACGTCGACGACGACGATCCTGGCCCCGCGCTCCTTGCGGGCGCGGATGGCGTGGGTCATGACGTTGACCTGGGTGACGACGGCGTTGGTTCCCCAGATCACCACGCAGTCGGACTTCGCCATCTCGCGCGGGTCCGGCCCGGCGAGCCGGCCGGTGCCCATGACGTAGCCGGTCCAGGCGAGGTTGGTGCAGATCGTGTCGAAGAAGCCGGAGTATCGCTTGGCGTGGCGCAGGCGATTGATGGAATCGCGCTGCACGAGGCCCATCGTGCCGGCGTAAAAATAGGGCCAGACCGCTTCCGAGCCGTCCTTCGCCTCGGCGGCGATGAGCTTCTCGGCGACGAGGTCGAGCGCGGCCTCCCAACTCGCTTCCTTCCAGGCCCCCTCGCCCTTCGCGCCGGCGCGCACCAGCGGCTTCGTCAGGCGGTCGGGATGGTGCACGCGCTCGGCGTAGCGCGCCACCTTGGCGCAGACGACGCCGGCCGTGTAGCTGTTGTCGCGGGCGCCGTGGACGCGGCCGATGCGGCCATCGCCGAGAAGCTCGACGTCGAGCGCGCAGGTCGACGGGCAGTCGTGGGGGCAGGCCGAATGGCCGATTCTCAAAGGCGTGTGCTGGTTCATCGGGCCAAACTAGCGATTTTGCGGCGGCGCGTGTAGACGCGGGGGCGCGAATTGCATTGATGCAGGCGCAACACCGCCGGAAACGCGACGATGAACTACCGCCACGCCTATCACGCCGGGAACTTCGCCGACGTCGTCAAGCACGTCGTGCTGGCGCGTATCGTCGACTACCTGAAGCGCAAGGACAAGGCGTTCCGCGTCATCGACACGCATGCCGGGCGGGGCTTCTACGACCTGTCGTCCGTCGAGGCGCAGAAGACCGGCGAATGGCGGGACGGCATCGGCCGCGTGCTGGCGCAGACGTTCCGCGCGGAGGCGGCCGCGCTGCTTGCGCCCTATCTCGACGCGATCCGCGCCGCCAATCCGGGCGGCGGCGTCACGCACTATCCCGGCTCGCCGTGGATCGTTCGCCACCTGTTGCGCCGGCAGGACCGGCTGACGGCGATCGAGATGCACCCGCACGACGCCGCAGCCCTCTCCCGCCGGTTCGCCGGCGACATCCAGACCCGGGTGATCGAACTCGACGGCTGGCTGTCGCTCGGCGCCCATCTGCCGCCCAAGGAGAAGCGCGGGCTGGTCCTCGTCGATCCGCCCTTCGAGGACGCGGGCGAATTCGACCGTCTCGTGGACGGCCTGGAAAAAGCCTATCGGCGCTGGCCGGGCGGCATCTACGCGCTGTGGTATCCGATCAAGGATCGCCGCGCCGTCAATGCCTT
The DNA here is from genome assembly GCA_937958475.1 of uncultured Mesorhizobium sp. GTDB lineage: Bacteria > Pseudomonadota > Alphaproteobacteria > Rhizobiales > Rhizobiaceae > DUSC01. The sequence continues at coordinate 11,081 of CALFXR010000222.1, forward strand.
CCGCACGGCCCTGGCCGAGACGGGCATTGCGAAGATCGTCGACATCCGCTTCGAGATCCGTCCGGCGGCGTCGGAACCGAGCCTCGACGGATCGGGCATGATCGTGGTCAACCCGCCCTTTCCGCTGAAGGCGGAGCTGGAGGTCGTCCTGCCGGCGCTGTCGCGGGTGCTTTCCGAGCCTGCCGGCGGATCATGCCGCGTGGTCGAGATCACCGGCGAGCGGACCGCGGAGGAATGAGCGCGGCGGCGGGCGCCGCGCCTCACGGCTCGATGCCGAGGTCCTGGTAGAGCTCGTGAAGGTCGTAGGCCGGCGCCTTCGTCGCCTCGCAGCCGCCGACATTGGTGCCGTAGGCGCCTTCCATCGGGAAGACGGTTTCGCTCATTCCGTCAGAGCCTTGGCCGGTGAGCCTGATATCCAGAATCCGCTTGCCGGCGGCGTCGAGCGTCAGCGTCGGATAGCCGACCCAGGCGTCGGACCGCGTCAGCTTCGCTCCCTCGGCGACGACTTTCGGGACAATCCTGCCGGTCGCGGGGTCGGAATCGTCCGGCGAGGTCAAGGTGACGATTCCCGTCGCGGAATCGAAGGCGACGACGAAGAACGGCTCGGTGAACCGGCAGGTGAGCACGCCGGCCGACGCGGCGCCCGTGGGGATCGCAAGCGTCGCGGCGCAACCGAGCGCCGTCCGCGCCAACCGCACAGCGGCGCTCATCCCGTGATCCGGCGCTTCAGCCGCTCGAGGCCGAGGAAGAAGCCGCCGATGCCGTTCGGCCCGTAGGGCTCGTAGGCGCGCAGCGCCGAGACCAGCCCGTCGCGCTCCTCGGCGACGAACATCTGCGGGAAGGAGAGCTTGCGGCCGCCCTTGAGCACGTGGTTGGTGTCGACCTCGAAGGCCGCCTTCTTCCCGCTCTCATCCAGGAAAACCGTCTCGACGGTGAAGCCGAAGCGCTCCATCACGGACAGGCCCCAGTCGAGGCCCTTCTCGATCTCGGCGCGGCCGCGCATCTCGGGCGTCGGGTAGTGCGGGTCGAAAAGCACGGCGTCGGGGGCGAAGCACGCCATCGCCGTCGCCTTGTCGCGCACCTCCAGTGCCGCCAGCATCCTGCGCATCACCGCCACGACCGCCGTTTCCATGCCCACCCTCCATCGCGTATGTTCCGCTGCGGCAGGTTAGCACCGAACGCCGGCCCGGCAAGGCGTCGCACCGCCTTGACCCTCCCCTGCTTCGCCATCACACTGCGGCCCAACAGATTCTCCCGGAGAACGACCATGCGCCGTATGGCAAACATCCTCCTCGCCGCCGCGACGATGCTGGCGGCGGGCGTCGTTGCGTCCGCTGCCGGCGACAGGACGGCCGCCGAGTGCGGCAATGCCGAGATCCTGTCTCGCATCCAGTCGAAGTTCCGCCACCAGGTGACGCATGTGCCGCACCTTCCGGACGTCGACATCGTCGAGTTCCGCAAGATCCACCAGCACCGCTACATCCCCTTCGGCGAGAAGCGGCCGATCGCGCGGCGCTACTGCGGCGCCACGGCCGAACTGTCGGACGGCCGGCGGCGCACGATCTGGTACCTGATCGAGGACCGCATGGGTTTCGCCGGCGTCGGCGACGGCGTCGAGTTCTGCGTCTCCGGCTTCGACCGCTGGTTCGTCTACAACGGCCGCTGCCGGGTCGTCCGCTAGCCGCGGCGCGCGGTGAAGCCGCTCTCCTCTTCACCGGCGCGCAGGCTGGCGATCGTCGCCCTCCTCGCCGCGGCTCTTGCCGCGCTCTATCTCGACCAGCGCTCGGGAGGGCCCGGCCCGGATGACGCCAGGCCCTCGACGCCAGGCGCCGGACCGGTGGCGGCGGGAACGGATTTCGACTTCTACGTGCTGTCGCTGTCGTGGTCGCCGAGCTACTGCGAGGCGGAAGGCGAAGACGCCAACCGCCAGCAATGCGCCTCGGGACGTCCCTACGCCTTCGTCGTCCACGGGCTGTGGCCGCAATACGAGACGGGCTACCCCGAATCCTGCCCGACCGACGATCCCAGCGTTGCCGACACGACGCTACGCGGCCTCTACGACCTGATGCCCTCGGCCGGCCTGATCCGCCACCAGTGGAAGAAGCACGGCAGTTGCACCGGCCTGTCGAAGGAGGCCTACTTCGCCGTGCTCCGGGCAGCGCGCGGCGCGGTGGACGTGCCCGCCGGCTACCGGCGCCTCGACGACTACCGGACGGTCGATCCGGACGCGGTCGAACGCGATTTCCTGGCCGCCAATGCCGGCCTGCCGGCGGACGGCATCGCGGTCACCTGCGACCGCCGCTACCTGCGCGAGGTCAGGATCTGCATGACGAAGGATCTCGCCTTCCGCCCCTGTCCGGAGGTCGACCGCAGGGCGTGCGAACTGGACAGGGCCGTGATGCCGCCGGTGCGCGGCGGATAGTCCGCGCCGGGCGGTTTTTCCATCGGTCCAGCGACGCGTTCTGGTGACAAGGACGGCCGCGGCGCAATAGGCTCCGGCCGTCCGAATCCCGGGGGCGCCGGGATATCAACCCAGGGAGCCGGCCCGCCATGCCCAAGATCCTCTATTCCTCCGCCTCGCCCTACAGCGCCAAGGTGCGCATGGCCGCCGCCTATGCCGGCATCGAGGCCGAGTCGGTTTCGACCGACACCAATGCGGAACCGGCGCTGCTCGTCGACAACAACCCGCTGGGCAAGATCCCGGTGCTGATCACCGACGCGGGCGAGGCCGTCTACGACAGCCGCGCGATCACGCAGTATCTCAACCGCGAATCGAAGAACCGGCTGTTTCCGCGCAACCCCGCGAAACGGACCGAGGCCGAGCGCCTGGAAGCGTTGGCCGACGGCATCGCCGACTGCCTTCTCGCCCATGTCTACGAACGCCGCTTCCGGCCGGAGGAGAAGATCCACCAGGACTGGCTGGACAAGCAGTGGAAGAAGGTGACGCGGGCGCTCGACCACCTCAACGCGACGCCGCCGAAGCTGCCGAAGACGATCACCGCGGGCCATCTCGCGCTGCGCGCCACGCTCGGCTACCTCGCCCTGCGCTTCGACGGCAAGTGGGAAAAAGGCCGCGGCAAGCTGAAGCGCTGGGCGGCGCGCTTCGACGAGAAGTTCCCGGACCTGGTGCAATACCTGCCGAAGTAGGCGCGGGACCGGCGGCGACGGCCGCCCGTTCGAACGAAGAAAGCCGGGCGCGACGGCCCGGCTTTCCCGTTTCCCGATAAGGGGATGCGTCAGAACTTCATGCCGATGCCGAAGGTGACGCGGTTGTCGTGCGAGGAGACCGACTGGTCGCCGCTGCCGGTGTTGAAGGTGCGGCTGCCGAAGTCCGTGTAGCGGTACTCGATGCGGCCGAAGACGTTTTCCGTCATCTTCACGTCGATGCCGGCGCCGGCGGTCCAGCCGACCAGCGTGTTGCGGTCGCTGCCGGCGACGTCGCTGATCTTCAGGCTCTGCGCGGCGCCGCCGGCCGTGCCGTAGACCAGCACGTCGTCGGTGACCGCCACGCCCATGCGGGCGCGCAGCGAGGCGTCGAGGCTGGACTTCGAATCCACCCCGGCATTGTCGCCGGACAGGTTGGCCCAGTTGAGGTCGGCCTCGCCGCCGAAGACGAACATGCCGTTCTGGAAGTTGTAGCCGCCGAAGGCGCCGCCGACGAAGCCGCTGGTGTTGATGTCGACGCCGGGCGTGCGGGTCCTGCCGGAGAAGCCGTAACCGAGCGAGACGCCGGCATAGGGGCCCGACCAGGTGTTGACCGGCGGTGTCTCCAGCGGCGCGGCCGGTGCCGGCGGCTCCTCGTAGACCACGTCGGCGGCATGGGCGGGTACCATGCCGATCATGGCGACGAGACCGGCCGCGAGCGCGGTCGACCGGGCGAAAGCGATGTTGGCTGACATTGTTCTTAACTCCTTAGCCACAGGAACTCTGCAATTCCGTTTGATCATCACCCCGCCGTCGGGGCGGAAACGGTCGGGGCGTCGTGCGGTTCCGAATGTCGTGAGGAATTGAGGCGCAACCGTTCCGACAATCGGGTCATTCCCTGGCGCGAATGCGGCCGAACCGGGACGTTGCGCGATGGCAACAGGCCTGTCAGGAACCTGCACATTTTCAACGTGTTGGGCGCTTTGAAGCGGGATGGCGCCGCCCTATATTGGCCTTTCGGCCCCGTCGGACGGGCCCGACCGGGAAGGCGTCGCCACATGGCCGCCTCAGGAATTGCCGGTTCGTAAACGAAGAAGGGCGCCGCGCGGCGCCGATCCGAACCGGGGGGACGACATGGCCGAGGGCCCGAAGACCGCACTTGTGACCGGAGGAGCACGCCGCATCGGCCGGGCCATCGTCGAGGATCTCGCGGCGAACGGGTTCGCCGTGGCGATCCACGCGCACCGGTCGACGGATCAGGCCGAAGCGCTCGGCCGGTCGATCGCGGAGCGCGGCGGGCGCGCAGTCGTCGTCGAGGCCGATCTCGGCGACCCGAACGCGGTCGCCGGTCTCGTCGGCGAGGCCGCCTCGCTGCTCGGCCCGGTCGGCCTGCTCGTCAACAACGCCTCGGCCTTCGAACCCGATACCGTCGAGGATTTCGACTGGGACAGCTGGGACCGGCATTTCGCCCTGCACCTGAAGGCGCCGGTGATGCTGGCCCGCCAGATCGCCGCGGGCCTGGCCGGCGGGCAGGAGGGCCTCGTCGTCAACATCATCGACGAGCGCGTGCTCCGGCTGAACCCGCGCTACTTCTCCTACACGCTGTCCAAGGCGGCGCTGTGGACGGCGACGCAGACCATGGCGCAGGCTTTCGGGCCGCGGGTCCGCGTCAACGCGATCGGCCCGGGCCCGACGCTGGCCAACGTCCGCCAACGACCGGAGGATTTCCAGGCGCAGCTCGACGGGCTGATCCTCGGACGCGGGCCGGAGCTCGCCGAATTCGGCGCGACGGTCCGCTATCTCTGGCATGCCCGTTCCGTGACCGGCCAGATGATCGCCATCGACGGCGGCCAGCATCTTGCGTGGGAAACGCCGGATGTGACAGGCATGAACGAATGAGTCCTACCAGACCGCCCATCCCAGCGCGCCGCGGCCAGTCGGCGGCCGACGACGACGTCGCCGGCTTCCTGCCCGGCGACGAAGCCGACGACGACGCCGTCGAGGCCGTCGAAGTCTTGCCCGGCGAGGCGGTGGCGGCGATTCCCTTCACGAGGATCGAGTTCGAGGCGGCGGAAGTCACCGGCGACACCGGAGCCGGCGTCATCCAGGAACTGGTCAAGCGCCTGCCCAACCAGCCGGGCGTCTACCGCATGATGAACGCGGCCGGCGACGTGCTCTATGTCGGCAAGGCGCGCAGCCTGAAGAAGCGCGTCACCGCCTATGCGCAGGGCCGCTTCCACACCAGCCGCATCGGCCGCATGGTCGGCGAGACGGCGTCGATGGAGTTCGTCGTCACCCGCACGGAGACCGAGGCGCTCCTGCTGGAAGCGAATCTCATCAAGAGGTTGCGGCCGCGCTTCAACGTGTTGATGCGGGACGACAAGTCGTTCCCCTACATCATGCTGACCGGCGACCATGCCTCGCCCGGCATCTTCAAGCACCGCGGCGCGCGCTCGCGCAAGGGCGAGTATTTCGGTCCCTTCGCCTCCGCCGGCGCGGTCGACCGCACGATCAACGCGCTGCAGCGGGCGTTCCTCCTCCGCACCTGCACGGACTCGGTGTTCGAGACGCGGACGCGGCCGTGCCTGCTCTACCAGATCAAGCGCTGCTCGGCCCCCTGCACCGGCGAGATCTCCGCCGACGACTACGCCGAACTGGTCGAAGAGGCGAAGGACTTCCTGTCGGGCCGCAGCCAGGGGGTGAAGGCGCAGATATCGGCAGCGATGCAGGAGGCGGCGGAGGCGCTCGACTTCGAGCGCGCCGCCATCTACCGCGACCGCCTCGCGGCGCTGTCGCACGTGCAGAGCCACCAGGGCATCAATCCGCAGTCGGTGGAAGAGGCCGACGTCTTCGCCATCCACCAGGAAGGCGGGCAGAACTGCATCCAGGTGTTCTTCTTCCGCACCGGGCAAAACTGGGGCAACCGCGCCTACTTCCCCAAGGCCGACCCGGCGCTGGAGGCAGGCGAAGTGCTCGGCTCGTTCCTCGCCCAGTTCTACGACGACAAGCCGTGCCCGCGCCTCGTCCTGCTTTCCCATGCGGTCGAGGAGCAGGCCCTGCTGGCCGAGGCGCTGTCGACGCGCGCCGGGCACAAGGTGACGGTCTCGGTGCCGCAGCGCGGCGAGAAGAAGGACCTCGCCGACAACGCGCTGCAGAACGCCCGCGAGGCGCTGGGCAGGCGGCTGGCGGAGACGTCGACGCAGGCGCGGCTGCTCGACGGCTTCGCCGAGACGTTCGGCCTGGAGAAGGCGCCGCAGCGCATCGAGGTCTACGACAACTCGCACATCATGGGCACCAACGCCGTCGGCGCCATGATCGTCGCGGGACCGGAAGGCTTCGTGAAGAACCAGTACCGCAAGTTCAACATACGCTCGACGGCGATCACGCCGGGCGACGACTTCGGCATGATGCGCGAGGTCATGGAGCGGCGTTTCTCGCGGCTCCTGAAGGAGCACGGCAACGATGAGGACGGCGAGGACGACGCCGCCGGGATTCCTGCCTGGCCTGACGTCATCCTCATCGACGGCGGCCAGGGCCAGATGAGCGCTGTGCGCGGCATCCTCTCGGCGCTCGGCGTCGCCGACAAGGTCGCCGCGATCGGCGTCGCCAAGGGAGCGGACCGCGACGCCGGCCGCGAGCGCTTCTTCGTCGAGGGGCGCGATTCCTTCAGCCTGCCCGTCCGCGACCCCGTGCTCTACTTCGTCCAGCGCCTGCGCGACGAGGCCCACCGATTCGCCATCGGATCGCACCGGGCGCGGCGCAAGAAGGAGATGGTGAAGAGCCCGCTCGACGAGATCGCCGGAATCGGTCCAAGCAGAAAAAGGGCGCTGCTCATGCATTTCGGCACGGCCAAGGCGGTCGGCCGTGCGGCGATGGAAGATCTCGTCCGCGTCGAGGGAATATCGGAATCCGTGGCGCGGCTGGTATACGATCACTTTCACGAGAATTGATTGGCGCAGCCGACGCTGAATGCGGGGCATCGGTCGAGAACCAACGCACTAAATTAGATATTTTCTTCGGCCAGCCTGAAGCGCGGGCTGGATGTTGCAGGCCTGTCGAGGGACGGATTGAGGGACATCATCGCGGGGACGCCGCGTGAACGACACCGCGGTCGCGCACGAGCGGAGGCCGCCGGGCGTCAATCCGGCGTCCGTGGCGCTGTCCAAGGTCGTTGTCGTGGCCCGTAAACAACGCAATTCGGATCGATGCGCTGGGAAGACGCGCCCGCGTTCGATTGCTGCCGGCCGGCGTTGTCGGGAACGCCTACCGCCTGCTGATCCTGGCTGCGCTGCGCAAATGAGGTTCACGGGCACGACGACGCGCTGGCCGAGCGCGCTCTCGCCCGTTCGCCGAGAGACAGTTTCCAGAAGGCCTATCGGCGCTCGACCGCCGTCGAGTGTCGGCGCCAACTCATGCAGGAATGTGCCAGTCGTGTCGCCTGATCGGCGCCGCTCAGTCCGCGAGACCAAGGAACATCGCGATGTACTGGTCGACCATGCGCAAGGTTGCCGCGTCCAATCGACCCGCCGTGGCGGCAATATGCGCTCGTGGGAGCGATGTGATCCTGCTAAAAGCGATCTGCGAAGGTACGCTAACGCCGTTCCGCTCGTCAGGCATCACGTTGATGCGCAACAGCGGCAAGTCAAGCATCTGCGATGTCAGCGGAATCACCGTAACAGTGGACGTCGCATCGAAGACCTGGCTCTGTACAACCAGCATCGGCCGGCCGTTGGCGATCACGATATCGCCACGCTTGGTCATAGAGGCAGGTCTTTGAGCGTCTCTGTCGCGGCCCATTCGGTGAAGGCGTCGAGTTCTGGATCGATCAACTGCGCCTCCAGACGCGATTGCCGATGCGCCTCGCGCACGAAAGCGGGCGATGACGTGTCACGCACCCACATTTGCACTAGTCGATACCCCTGCTCGCGCATTGCGTCGCGATGCCTGCGGACGCGCAATGTCGAAACCATAGAGATCTCTCCACTCGTTTCATGAAACATACGCGTTTCATGAAACGGCGTCAAACGCGAGTATACGACAGCCGATTTTTTACGAGAATTGATTGGCACAGCCGGCCCTTTCCGCCGAGTCCGGGCGGAGGGAGGTTGACCCGCCGCATGCCTCTCTGATTTGAGTAGACCCGCACGAGCTCAGGAAGACATGGCAAAACGCGCATTCAACCTGCCCAACATGCTGACCTACGGCCGCATCGTGGCGGTGCCGTTGATCGTGCTGTGCTTCTTCCTGGAAGGCCGGCTGAAGTCGAGCGACTTCGCCCGCTGGTCGGCGCTGTTCATCTTTGCCGCGGCGAGCATCACCGACTATTTCGACGGCTATCTCGCTCGTGCCTGGCAGCAGACGTCGAACATCGGCCGCATGCTCGACCCGATCGCCGACAAGCTGCTGGTCTCGACCTGCCTGTTGCTGCTCGCGGCCGACACCGACCGCACCATCGCCGGCTGGTCGCTGTGGGCGGCGATCATCATCCTGTGCCGCGAGATCCTCGTCTCGGGCCTGCGCGAGTATCTCGCGGGGTTGAAGGTCAGCGTACCGGTGACGCAGCTCGCCAAGTGGAAGACGACCATCCAGATGCTCGCCATCGGCATGCTGCTGGCCGGCCCCGCCCTCGACAAGCTGCTGCCCTATTCGACGCAGGCCGGCATCGCGCTCCTGTGGATCTCCGCGATCGTGACGCTCTACACCGGCTACGACTACTTCCGCGCCGGGCTGAAGCACATCATAGACGAGTAGACCGATGACCAAGCTCATCTATTTCGCCTGGGTGCGCGAACGGATCGGCAAGGCCGAGGAAGACGTCGACCTGCCCGAAACGGTGAAGACCGTCGCCGGCCTGCTCCTGTGGCTGAAGGGACAGGGCGACAACTATGCCGCGGCGCTCGAGCACCCGAACGTGATCCGGGTGGCGATCGACCAGGAACACGTCGACCATGCGGCGCGGATCGCGGGCGCGAGCGAGATCGCCCTGTTCCCGCCGATGACGGGCGGCTGAACCGTGACGTCGATGTTCGCCCCCACGGTGCGGATCCAGGCGGAAGACTTCGATACCGCCGCGGTGATCGCACGGCTGACTTCGGGGCGAACCGACGCCGGCGCGGTGGTGACGTTCACCGGGCTCTGCCGCGACGAGGCCGGCCGGCTGTCGGCGCTCGAACTGGAGCACTATCCGGGCATGGCGGAAGCCGAGATCCGCCGCATCTGCATCGAGGCCGCCGGCCGCTGGCCGGTGACGGGGCTGACCGCGATCCACCGGTACGGACTGATCAGGCCCGGCGAGAACATCGTGCTCGTCGTCGCCGTCTCGGCGCACCGGCACGCGGCCTTCGACGCGGCCGGCTTCGTCATGGACTTCCTGAAATCCCGCGCGCCCTTCTGGAAGAAGGAGCACCGGGTCGACGGCGATGCCGGGCACTGGGTCGACGCGAAGGAATCCGACGACGCCGCGCTGGCCCGCTGGGCGCGCGGCCGGGCGCCCTGAACGGCAGCCACGGCAGATTTGTCGCTCCCGGAAAGCCGTCATTAACGACGTCCACACATCGCCGCCGATGTTTAGACTTTGCATAGGCGCGGTAGCGTACGTTCTGCACCGTCGAAACGGCCGTGCGGCAAACTCATGTCATCAATCCACGCGACGCTGATCGCCCTGGGAACCAGCAAGGACTGGCTAATTGCGGCCAACTTCATCCTGTCCGTGCTGCTCGGACTGTGGATGCTGCGCTACCGCACGCTCTACATCCAGTCCCGCGTCTCCCAGGCGAACTACCACGACCTGATCGACAACCTCTCCGAAGGGGTCTACCGCTCGACCCTCGACGGGCAGCAACTGAGCGCCAACAAGGCCCTGGTCCGGCTGAACGGCTACACGACCGAGGCCGAGATGCTCGCCGGCGTCTCCGACATCGGCCTCGAATGGTATGTCGAGCCCGGCCGCCGCGACGAGTTCCGCCGAGTCCTGCAGCGCGACGGCCACGTCGAGGATTTCGTTTCCGAAATCTACCGTCACAAGACGCGCGAACGCATCTGGGTCTCGGAATCGGCGCGGCTCGTCCACGACAAGCGCAGCGGCAAGCCTCTCTATTGCGAAGGGTCGGTGCGCGAAGTCACGGAGACGTTGAAGCGCCTCAACCTCGAAGCACAGTTCCGCAAGCTCACCAGCGAACTTCCCGGCGCCCTGTTCCAGTTCGTCAACCGGGACGGGCACTCGTCCGACATCGTCTATGCGAGCGCCGGGCTGGAGCGCATCACGGGTCGTCCGGTGGCGGATTTCATCGCGCAGCCGGCGCTGTTCAGCGAGATCATCGCCAAGGTAGACGTCGACGGATTCCGCGAATCGCTACGTACCGCGGCTGCGAACGGCAGTGGCTGGGACCACGAATTCCGCATCCGCGACAGCGAGGGCAGGGAAAAATGGGTGCGCGTCACGGCGACGCCCGAGATCAGCGGCTCGACCATCACCTGGCATGGCTACCTGATCGACGTTTCCGTCCGCAAGCGCTACGAGATGGAAATCGAGGAATTGGCATTCTTCGATCCGCTGACCAAGCTTCCCAACCGCCGCCTGTTCCTGACCAGGATGACCCAGGCGATCGCCGGCTGCGCCGCCCGCGGCGACAATGACGTGCTTCTGTTCATCGACCTCGACAACTTCAAGACGCTCAACGATACCCAGGGTCACGACATCGGCGACGCATTCCTGGTCAAGGTGGCGGAACGGCTGCGCCGGTGCCTGTCGCCCAAGGACCTGGTCGCGCGGATCGGCGGCGACGAGTTCGTCGTGATCATCGAGGAGGCTGGAACGGACGCCGCCCGGGCGACGCGGCGCGGCATCGGTGCCGCCGACCAGGTGCTCTCCGCACTGCACGACCCCTTCGAACTCGGCGCGCTGAACCACGTCGCCTCGGCAAGCGTCGGCATCGTCGTCTTCGACGGCGCAGAGCAGCGTCCGGACGAACTGCTCAAGCGCGCCGACATCGCCATGTACCAGGCCAAGGCCGCCGGTCGGAACGGCATGGCGCTGTTCGACCCGGCGACGATGGACCGGGAATCGGAGCGCTATCGCCTGCTCAGCGACCTGCGCCAGGCATTCAAGCGCCGGGAACTCGAGCTCTTCTTCCAGGTCCAGGTCGACGACACCGGCACGGCAATCGGCGCCGAGGGGCTGCTGCGCTGGAACCACCCCGAATTCGGCATGGTGTTTCCCGACCGCTTCATTCCGCTCGCCGAGCAGTTCGGCCTCAACGACGAGCTGACGCGGTATGTGCTCGACGCCGGCGTCGGCGTCCTGGCCGGCTGGCAGAGCGATCCCAATTCGGCCCATCTGCGCCTGTCGCTCAACGTCAGCGTCCAGTCGTTCAACACCGACGACTTCGCCCGCACCCTGGCCGACATCGTCGACGTGCACGGCATCGACGCCAGCAAGCTGACGCTCGAACTGACCGAGCACGTGATGGCGCAGAACCACGAACACGTCGCCGGACGCATGGCCGAGGTCAAGAAGCTCGGCGTGCGCCTGTCGCTGGACGATTTCGGCACCGGATACTCGTCCCTCGCCTACCTGAAGACGCTGCCGCTCGACGAGGTGAAGATCGACGGCGGCTTCATCGCCGATCTCGAACACGCCGAGAGCAACAGGGCGCTGGTGAAGACCATTCTCGTGATGGCGCGCAACCTCGGCCTCGCCGCCGTCGCCGAACATGTCGAAAACGTCCGCCAGGAGGCATTCCTGCGAGCCTTCGGCTGCGACTTCTTCCAGGGCTATCTCTACGGCCGGGCCGTGCCCGCCGCGGAGTTCGCCGCATATGTGGCGGAGACCCGCGGTACCGGTCCGCGCCACCTCCAGCCGGTGCGCCAGAGCGCCTGAAGCCGGAAGAGATGCCGGGCAGCTTGACGGCGGCCCGCGGCGCGCGGCAAATTCGCGCTCCGGGGGCAGCCATGCCGCAGAAGCGTTTCCGCCTCGTCCGCCTGCTGGCGATCGTGTCGCTCGCCATCGCCGAGCCTGCCGCCGCGCTCGCTGCCTCGCGCAACGCACTGGTCATCGGCAATTCGTCGTATCGCCCGGGCTACGAGTTGCGCAACCCGGTCGCGGACGCGCGCGCGGTAGCCAAGAGCCTGTCGCAGCTGGGCTTCGCGGTTACCCTCGTCGAGGACACCGACCTCGCCACGGCGCAGCGCGCGCTCGACGCCTTCGTGCCTTCGGCGACGGCGGGAGACGCCGCGGTCATCTACTATGCCGGCCACGGCGCCGTCATCGCGGGCCGCAGCTTCCTGCTTCCCGTCGACTTCTCGATGGCGTCGTTCGATGCGGTGGACAGGGAGGCGCTCGACGCCGAGCGGCTGATGCAGGCCCTGTCGAGCACGCATTCCGCCTTCAAGCTGCTCGTCCTCGACGCCTGCCGCAACAATCCGCTGGAGACGCGGGGCGCGACGCCGTTGCAGCGGGACGCAGATGCGCCGCCGCCGCCGCGCACGGAAGACATGCTGATCGCCTTCTCGACGACGCAGGGGGCGACGGCGCTCGACGGCACGGGCGACCACAGTCCCTTCGCCGAAGGCCTGATCCGCCACATCGGCGAAACAGAAACCGACGTCGACCAGTTGATGAAGAAGGTGTCGTCCTTCGTCCGCGACAAGACCGAAGGCCGGCAGACGGTGTGGATCGAGGGCTCGCTGACCAGGGCCTTCTTTCTCGCGGCCGCGGCGAACACGGCCGGCGTGGTCACGACGCTCGAACCTCCCCGGCCGGCGGCGAGCGTCGAGCTGGTCTTCGCCGATTCCGACTCTGTGCTGCTGACGGCGGACCGGCTCGCCGGGCTCGACGCGGCGACGCTCAGGCTAGCGCGCAACGAGATCTTCGCCCGCCGCGGCGGCCGCTTCGGCGATGCGGCTCTCACGGCGCATTTCGAGCAGTATTCCTGGTACCGGCCGACGACCTTCGAACCCGTCCTCGGCGAGATCGAGCTGAAGAACGTCGAACTGATCCGGCAGTACGAACTGGCCGCGAGCGCGCCGCAGGACGGCTTCATCTTCGCCGATTCGGACCGACGCCTGCTGACCGCGGAGGAGGTCGAAGCCCTGGACAAGGGACAGCTGGCGTTCGCCCGCAACGAGATCTATGCGCGGCGCGGCCGCAAATTCGTCAGGGCCGAGTTCCACGACTATTTCAGCCGGTTTTCCTGGTACAAGCCACAATTCGGCGAGGTTGAGCTGACATTCGTCGAGCAGAAGAACGTCGACCTCATCCGGAAGTACGAAAAATAAGACCGCCGGCCCTCCTCCTTCTCCTCGGCCTCCTTTCGTCGCCGGCCGTTTCGGCCGACCGGCCGCCGCTCTACGGGGCCGAGCCGGCCGACCTCGATGCACGGGTCGAGCGCCTCGTCGCGGCCTATTCCGGCACCATCGCCGGGCGCGAGGGGGGCGACCTCGTTCTGAAGGACGGCACCAGGCTGCCGCTCTCCGACGGCCGCACCGACAAGACGTTCGACACGCTGCTCGACCGGCCCGACATCGGCGACATGTTCGCCTTCCGCTACCCGGCCGGCGAAGCGGCCGCGCCGCCTGCGCTCAACCACGATCCCGGCCGCATCCGCGTCGAGGCGCTGTTCCGCGCGCTCTACGGCGACTGCCGCAAGGGCGAGGTCGCGGGCAAGCTGCGCAAGGTGAAGTGGCTGCCCGGCCACGGCGGCGGCACGGTGACGATGACGGAAGCGCAAGGGGCCGCCGACGCGCTGGAGCGCGTGTCGAAGGAACTCGACGCGCTGCCCGCCACCTTCCTCAAGTACCTCAAACCCTCGGGCGGCACCTACAACTGCAGGGTGATCGCCGGAACGGATCGCATGTCGATGCACGCCTACGGCGCTGCGATCGACATCAACACGAAACACACGACCTACTGGCAGTGGGTGAAGCCCGACCCGGACGGGACATACCGATGGTCGAACGAGATCCCGGCCGAGATCGTCGAAATCTTCGAGCGCAACGGCTTCGTCTGGGGCGGCCGCTGGTACCATTTCGACACGATGCACTTCGAGTACCGGCCGGAGCTGGCGATACCCCGGAAATGAAAAATGCCGGAGCTTTCGCCCCGGCATCCTCAAGAAAACAGCGGCTTACGCCGGCAGGCTGAAAGACCGATTCAGCCGACGATCTCGGTATCGGAGAACCAGTAGCGGATCTCCTGGGCGGCGGTCTCCGGCGCGTCCGAGCCGTGCACGGAGTTCTCGCCGATCGACAGCGCATGCGCCTTGCGGATGGTGCCCTCGGCGGCGTTGGCCGGATTGGTGGCGCCCATCACTTCGCGGTTCCTGGCGATCGCGTTCTCGCCCTCGAGAACCTGCACGACGGTCGGGCCCGACGACATGAACTCGGTCAGTTCCTGGAAGAACGGGCGTTCCCTGTGGACGGCGTAGAAGCCCTCGGCCTCGCGCAGGCTCATCCACACGCGCTTGGACGCCACGACGCGCAGGCCGGCCTCCTCGAGCATCCTGGTGATCGCGCCGGTCAGGTTGCGCCGGGTCGCGTCGGGCTTGATCATCGAGAAGGTGCGTTCGATCGCCATGTCGTGTCCTTGGATGTTTGTTCGGGAAAGGTGGCGCGTCTATACCGTCCGCCCCCGGCCTTGCCAAGGGGCGGCGATGGAGGCTTCCGCCGCGAATCAAGCCGCGGCGGGCGCCCGCCGGCCGAGCCCTTCGTGGAGGTCGAGGCAGCGCTCGAACCAGGCGGCGACCGGATCGTCGGCCGCCAGCACGGCATAGGGCGAGATCACCCTCACCCACTGGAACGCGCCGAAGACGATGTAGTCGCCGAAGAGCGGCGAATCCCCGCCGATGAAGGGCTGGTAGGAGAGCATGCTGCGCAGCGGCTCCAGCCCGGCGCGGAAGCCGGCGAGGCGTTCCTCGCGGCCGGCGACGACCTGCTCGAGCGGCTTGCCGTAGCGGACCTCGCGGCTCTGGCGGAAATAGGTCCGGTCGGCCGGATCGAGACGATCGTGGATGTCGATGAGCGCGGCACCGCCGAGGAAGGGATGCACCGTCAGTTGCGACCAGCGCTCGACGAAGCGCGCCGCCGCCTTGCCGCCCTCGCCGCCGAACAGGCTCGGCCGGTCGGGATAGGTGTCCTCGAGGTAGAGGGCGATGGCGAAACTGTCTGCGACCACCTTGTCGCCGTCGCGGATCACCGGGACGATCTTCGAGGCGCCGCCTTCGACCCCGGGAACCTCGAGGAAGCGCGTCGGCACGCATTCGAAGGCGAGCCCCTTGTGGGCGAGCGCCATCGCGATCTTCCAGCAATGCGGGCTGAAGGGACGACGGGGATCGGAGCCGACGAGTTCATAGAGGCGGATGGTCATTGGCGATGGGTCCGGCTAGGGCTAGTTTGCACACATAATCACGGGACCCGGGTGAAAAAGGAAGCCCATGCAGCAGCATTTCAGGATGTTCGCGGCCTATAACCGATGGGCCAACGCTGAAGTCTACGGCGCGGCGGCGTCGCTCGGCGAGTACGAACTGACGCGCGACGCGGGCGCCTTCTTCGGCTCGATGCTGGGCACGCTGAACCACGTGCTCGTCGCCGACCGCATCTGGATGAAGCGCTTCACCGGCGAAGGCGAGGCGCCCAAGGCACTCGACGCGATCCTGTTTTCCGACTTCGCCCGGCTGCGGGCGGCCAGGGAGGCCGAGGACAGGCGCATCGTCGAATGGGTCGAAACGCTGACGCCCAAGGCGCTCGCCGGCCGCTTCACCTACATGACCGTCACCGACCTGCGCACCATCTCGCAGCGGCTTTCGCCGGCGCTGGCGCACTTCTTCAACCACCAGACCCACCATCGCGGCCAGGCGCACGCGATCCTCACCGCGCTCGGCAAGCCGTCGCTGGTGCTCGACCTCGTCTATTTCCAGAGGACGGAGGAAGGGCGGCCGTTCGCGTGAAGGGGGATCAGCGCCAGACGGGCAGGTCGAGATGCCGTTCGAGATATTCGAAGTCGCGATCGGCGTGCAGCAGCTGGACACGATTCTCGATGCACCAGGTTGCGATGATCACGTCGACGATGCCGCGTATTGTGATCCCGCGCTGACGCAGACGCCGATAGTTGGCCGCGGCGACCGGCGCCAGCCGCGGGCCGCACATGACCTCACAACGGATCGGTGCGAGCTTGCGCTCGACGTCGGCCCGGACCCGATCCCGTGCTATTCCCTGGAGGATTTCGACGAGGATCAAGTCGCCAATCAGAATCTCGCGGTTGACCACCGCTTCCCGCAGTCGCGTGACCTGCGGCGTGTCGCGGGAGGCGAAGAAGTCCACCCAGACCGATGTGTCGGCGAGGATCATCGACCCTGCCGAAGCGAGCCCAGATCGCCTTCCCACTCCACTTTCCCCTGCAGGGACAGGATGTCCTGCGCCGCCCGGGCCCAGTCCAGTTGAGCGCGCAACGCTTCGTCGACGACCTGACGCTTGGTCTTCGCTCCGGTCAGCACCATCAGTTCGGCAACGACCTTGTCATCGATCTCGATGTTCGTCCGCATTGTGCCTCCAATGTGTAGAGAGGGCACGATTTTACACATATACGCGCTCGTCCACAACGTCCCGCGCCCTGGCATCACCAGCAGACAGGCCCGCCGGGCGGACAACCGGGCCGCGGGCCGCACGTTCCGTCGTTAAAGATCGACGAGAAATCTATCATTTTCGGTCACCGTGCGCTCACCCTGATGCCATCGCCGCGGCAACGAAATGGTGCTCCGGCAGCTTAGTCCCGCATGCACCGTTCGCTACGCACGGTTGCAGGAAAAATTGCTCAGGAGGACGACATGACCTGGAAGAACATCTGCATTTACAAGGCTCTCGCCGGCGCGGCGCTGGTAGCCGCGCTGGCGCTTCCGGCGCATGCGCAGGTCGGCGTCGGCGTCGGCGCGGGAATAGGCGGGAGTGACGGCGTGGGGGTCGGCGCCGGTGTTGGCATCGGCGGTTCCGATGGGGCCGGTGCGGGTGCCGGAGTGTCCGCCGGCGGCGGGTCGGGCGTGGGCGCCGGAGCGGGAGCGTCGGTCGGCGGTGGCGGGGTCGACGCGGGCGTCGGCGCCTCGATCGGCGGGGCCAGCGGCGTCGATTCGCAGGCCACCGCCGCGATCGGCGGATCGGACGGCATCGACGCCGGCGTTGGAGCCTCGGTCGGATCCAGCGGCGCCGGCGTCGGAATCGGGATCAGCGGCGACAGCGCGGCGGCGCCGGGCGCCCCGGGAACGCCCGGCCGGGCGAGCCCCGGCGATGCCGTCGCCGGCATGTCGGGCCGCGAGCTGGCGCGGTTCAAGAGGCGCTGCGAGGAGATCCTCGCCAATAGCGGCGGCTACGATTTCGACCTCGTCTCGCTCTGCAAGGTGGTCCGCCAGACAGCCGTCCGCTGACCGGCGAATAGGCGGCGACGGCCTCCGCCCCGCGCTTCGGTGAAGCGCGGGGACTTGTGGCCGGGCGCGCGGCCATGCAAAAGCGCGCCATGATCACCATCAACGACCTTTCGCTGCGCATCGCCGGACGTCTGCTCCTCGACCACGCCTCGCTCAGCCTGCCCACCGGCGCCAAGGCCGGCCTCGTCGGGCGCAACGGCACCGGCAAGACCACGCTTTTCCGCGCCATCACCGGCGACCTGTCGTCGGAGACCGGCTCGATCGGCCTGCCGAAGAACACGCGCATCGGACAGGTCGCCCAGGAAGCGCCGGGCACCGAGGAGCCGCTGATCGACATCGTGCTCAAGGCCGACGTCGAGCGCGCCGCGCTGATGGCCGAGGAGAAGACGGCGACCGATCCGCACCGCATCGCCGAGATCCACATGCGGCTGGCCGACATCGACGCGCATTCGGCCGAGGCGCGCGCCGCGACCATCCTCGCCGGCCTCGGCTTCGACGCCGAGGCGCAAAGACGCCCGGCGTCGTCCTTCTCCGGCGGCTGGCGCATGCGCGTGGCGCTGGCCGCGGTGCTGTTTTCCGAGCCGGACCTGCTCCTGCTCGACGAGCCGACCAACTATCTCGACCTCGAGGGCACGCTGTGGCTCGAGAACTACGTGTCGAAATATCCGCACACCGTGCTCCTGATCAGCCACGATCGCGACCTGCTCAACAAGGCGGTCAACTCGATCGTGCATCTCGACCAGAAGAAGCTGACCTTCTGGCGCGGCGGCTACGACCAGTTCGAGCGCCAGCGCGCCGAGCAGGCGGAACTGCAGGAGAAGGGCCGGGTCAAGCAGGAGGCGGCGCGCAAGCACCTGCAGAGCTTCGTCGACCGCTTCCGCGCCAAGGCTTCGAAGGCGCGCCAGGCCCAGTCGCGCATCAAGGCGCTGGAGAGGATGAAGCCGATCGCCGCGATGATCGAGGATTCCGTCAAGCCCTTCTCCTTCCCCGAACCGGTGAAGACGGTCGCCTCCCCGATCATCGCCATCGAGCATGCCTCGGTCGGCTACCAGCAGGGCAAGCCGATCCTGAAGAAACTGTCGCTCAGGATCGACGCCGACGACCGCATCGCGCTGCTCGGCGCCAACGGCAACGGCAAGTCGACCTTCGCAAAACTGCTCGCCGGGCGGCTGAAGGCAGAGACGGGCACGATGACGGTGGCGCCGGGCCTGAAGGTGGCGATCTTCGCCCAGCACCAGCTCGACGATCTCAGGCCCGAGGAGAACGCCTACGAGCACGTGCGCCGGCTGATGCCGGACGCGCCGGAATCGAAGGTGCGCGCCCGCGTCGCCCAGTTCGGCCTGACCACCGAGAAGATGAACACGCCGGCCAAGGACCTGTCGGGCGGCGAGAAGGCGCGGCTGCTGATGGGGCTCTCCTCCTTCGAGGGCCCGAACCTGTTCATCCTCGACGAGCCGACCAACCACCTCGACATCGACAGCCGCGAGGCGCTGATCCACGCACTGAACGATTTTCCCGGCGCCGTGATCCTGATCAGCCACGACCGCCACCTGCTCGAGGCGACGGCCGACCGGCTCTGGCTGGTGAAGGACGGCTCGGTCGCGCCCTATGACGGCGATCTCGACGACTATCGCCAGGAAGTGACCGGCGTCTCCGGCGACCGCCGCGAAAAGCGCGAGGCAGAGAAGGCGTCCAAGGCCGACCGCCGCCGCGACGCCGCGCAGCGCCGCCAGGCGCTGGAGCCGTTGGCCAAGGAGATCCGCGCCACCGAGGCTCTGATGGAGCGCATCCGCAAGCGCATCGACGGCATCGAGGACCTGCTCGCCGATCCGCGGCTCTACGAGAAAGACCCGACCGCGGCCACCAAGCTTGCCAAGGAGCGCTCGGACCTGTCCAATGCTCTGGCGGGGCACGAGGATCGCTGGCTGACGCTGTCGGCCGAATACGAGGAAGGCATCGCGGAATGACGGTCAGGATCGAACACGAGGCATCCACGACGATCGTCACCATCGACCGGCCCTTCGCCCGCAACGCCGTCGATCCGGCCACGGCGGAACAGCTGTTCCAAGCCTTCGTCGCCTTCGACTCAGACGACAGCCAGAGCGTGGCCGTGCTGACCGGGGCCGGCGGCGCCTTCAGCGCCGGCTTCGACCTGAAGGCTTCGGCAAGCGTGAAGGAGACCTGGTTCGCCGAACACGCGCTCGACGGCTCGTTCGACGACCGCGACGACCGCCCGCGCAAGGGGCCGATGGGCCCGACGCGGCTGACGCTTTCGAAACCGGTGATCGCCGCGATCAGCGGCCCGGCGGTGGCCGGTGGCATGGAGCTGGCGCTCTGGTGCGACATGCGGGTGATGGAGCGCTCGGCCTACATGGGCGTCTACTGCCGGCGCTGGGGCGTGCCGCTGATCGACGGCGGCACGGTCAGGCTGCCGCGCATCGTCGGCCACGGCCGCGCCATGGACCTGATCCTCACCGGACGCAAGGTCGAGGCCGAGGAATGCCTCGCAATCGGCCTCGCCAACCGGGTCGTCGACGACGGGGCGGCACTCGAATCAGCACTCCAGATCGCCCGCGACCTTGCCCGCTATCCGCAGAGCTGCATGCGTGCCGACCGCGCCTCGGCGATGCGGCAATGGTCGCTGGGACCGGCCGCCGCGCTGACCAGCGAGTGGCGGAGCGCGGAGACCTACCGCTCCGAAGGCGCCGCGGGCGCCGCCCGCTTCGCCTCCGGCAAGGGCCGCGGCGGCGATTTCGGCGACATCTGATCCGGACTAGGACTGCCCGCCACCCGAGCGGCCCCAGCGCGGCGCCGGGGGCTTCGAGTTCGGATTCTCCGGTCGGCCGCCGCCGCGCGTCAGCGCGATGACGAAGCCGACGGCGCCGACCGCCATCAGGACATAGCCGACCGGCATAACGCGCGGATCGGGCTCGGCCGCGCCGCTGCGCAGGACGAGGTCGACGCTACGCATCTCGATGCCCTCGGCATCCCCCTGCCCGACCGTGAACAAATAGTCGCCACTGTCGAGCTTGCTCATCACGCCCGCCTCGTCGCGATAGATCTGGTCGCCGCTCTGCGGGCTGTCGGAGCGCGGCGTCGCATTGACGAAGCCGATCGTCTCGGCGAGCACCGTGCGGCCGCCGGTGGCGGCGGTCAGCGTCAGCACGGTGCGGTCGCCGCTCAGCCGCGGCGTGCCGACCGAGACCATGTCGACGAGCACGCGGACCGGCGCGTCGGACCATTCGAGCGCGACGCTGACCGGCCGGAACCCGGCGCCGCGCTCGTAGACCCGCCAGGTGCCGATCTCGTCGCCGGAAAAGTTGCTCAGGGCGAAGGGGTAGCCGATGCCGGCGGCCGCGCCGAGGAGGAAGACCAGGAAGAAGAAGGCGCGCATGGCGGTTGTCCGTTACCGGGCGAAGGTGGGCGGGTGCTACGGCTACACTGAAGTTCCGGCGACCGGAAGAGGTGCATATCCCTTGCAGGGCGCGGGCGTTTGCGCCGGTCAGGCCCCGTCGCGTCCCCATCTCGGCTGGGGCGGCGGCGTTTCGGCGCGGCGGCGGAAGCTCAGTATCAGGCCGATGCCGCCGACGACGAGCAGGATGAAGCCGGCCGGCTGCAGGCGCGGGTCGATGTCGAAGGCTCCGGCGTTGACGGTGAGCTCGATCGCCGTGACCGCCGGGTCGAGACGCGGGGTGACGTCCACCTCGACCGTGTGGCGGCCGTCGAGCGGCCGGTCGACGACGATCATCTCGCGATAGACGACGCCGCCGTCGGCCTCCAGCACGGGATCATGGGGAAAGGCGAACGCGTGCTCGAAGGCCGTCTCGCCGTTCTCGCCGCGCAGCGTCAGCGTGACGTCGGCGCGATCCTCGCCGGCGCGCAGCGGCGCGTTCGCGCGGGCGGCGAGCGTCAGGAAGAACGGCGCCTCGGACGGCGCCAGCATCACCTGCGCAGGCGTGAAGCCGGTGTCGGCGGAATAGAGCGCAAGACGGCCGATCTCGTAACCCGGCAGGCGCTCGACGGCCTTGGGAAGGCCGATGCCGAACAGCACGCCGGCCGCCAGCATCAGCATGAAGACGACGCGCAAGCCCCACTTCATGGGCGTCGGCTCCGCCCGGCAGCCGCGGCGTGCGGGCGACGGCGCGACCGGCCCCGCATGTCAGGCCTTCCGTTCCCAGCGGCGGTCGCCGGACTGCTGCCAGTAGGTGACCTCGTGGCCCGCGGCGCGGACCGACTTCCAGTGGCCGCGCGCGGTGTCGAGCTGCTGGGCGTCGTGGCCGTCGAAGAGGAAGACGACGCGGTCGTAGGGCGAAAGGTCCGGCGGCTCGGCGCCGTCGACGATGAAGCGGATCTGTGCCGCGTTGGCGTTGTCCGGCTTCGTCGTCAGCAGAACCGGCTGATCCGAAGGATAGGGATCGCGGTCGGTGCCGTGGGCGAGGAAGGCATCGTCGCGATAGACCCACAGATGCGCGTCGAGCGCGTCGCGGCGCTCCTCGCCGCCGGCCTGCACGACCGCCCGCCAGCCGCGCTGCAGGCTCTTCTCGAGCAGCGACGGCAACGCCTCTTCCAGCGTCGATTCCGTCAGGTGGTAGAAGAGGACCTCCGTCACCGGCCGTCAGCCTTCGTAGTGGTCCCTGACGAGGCGATCGAGCAGGCGGACGCCGAAGCCGGAACCCCAGGACTGGTTGATCTCGCTCGCCGGCGAGCCCATCGCGGTGCCGGCGATGTCGAGATGCGCCCACGGCGTATCCTTGACGAAGCGCTTGAGGAACTGCGCCGCCGTGATGGCGCCGCCGTAGCGGCCGCCGATGTTCTTCATGTCGGCGTTCTTCGAATCGATGAGCTTGTCGTATTCAGCGCCGAGCGGCATGCGCCAGAGCTTCTCCTGCGTCGCCTGGCCGGCGGCGAGGAGGCGATTCGCCAGCTCGTCGTCGTTGGCGAACAACCCGGCATGGTGCTGGCCGAGCGCGATCATGATCGCGCCCGTCAGGGTCGCAAGATTGACCATGAAGCGCGGCTGGAATTCCTCGTTGCAGTACCAGAGCGCATCGCCCAGCACGAGGCGACCTTCGGCGTCGGTGTTGAGAACCTCGATGGTCTGGCCCGACATCGAGGTGACGATGTCGCCCGGACG
This sequence comes from uncultured Mesorhizobium sp., assembly GCA_937958475.1. Lineage (GTDB taxonomy): Bacteria > Pseudomonadota > Alphaproteobacteria > Rhizobiales > Rhizobiaceae > DUSC01. Next base: position 33,767 of record CALFXR010000222.1, read on the forward strand.
TTGCGCGTTGCCGTCGACGCTGTTTTCCACGCAGCCGATGATGCCGACGACATTGGCCTTCGCCTTGCGCGCGGCCAGCGCGTGCATCAGGCCGAGCACGGCCGCCGCTCCGCCCATGTCGCCCTTCATGTCCTCCATGCCGGAGGCCGGCTTCATCGAGTTGCCGCCGGTGTCGAAGGTGACGCCCTTGCCGACGAAGGCGATCGGGCGGTCGCCGGTCTTGCCGCCGTTCCAGCGCATGACGACGAGCCGCGGCGGGCGCGGCGAGCCCTGGGCGACGCCGAGGAGCGCGCCCATGCCGAGCTTCTTCATCTCCTTCTCGGTGAGCACGGAGACATCGACGCCGAGCGTGGAGAGTTCCTTCGCCCGCGCCGCGAACTCGACAGGGCCGAGGGCATTGGCCGGCTCGTTAACCAGGTCGCGGGCGAGCATCGTCCCGTGGGCGACCGCCTCCGCCGCCGCGAAGGCCTTCTTCGCCGCCGCCGGGTTGGCGCAGAGGATGGCGATTCGCACGGGCTTCGTCCCGTTGCGCTCGTCGCCCTCGCCCTTGCGGGTCTTGTACTTGTCGAAGGCGTAGGACCTGAGCAGCAGCCCGCAGGCGACGTCCGCCGCCGCGCTCGCGCCGATGGCGGTACCCGGCAGATCGAGGACGACGGAGAGGTCCGACGGCTTCTTCAAGGCCGCGAAGATCGCGCCGCCGAGACGCATCCACGACTGTTCGTCGAGCGCGGATTCCTTGCCTGTCCCGATCGCCACCAGGCGATCGACGCCGGCGCCCTCGGGCGCCACGAGTTCGAGGCTCGACCCCGCCTTCCCGGTGAAGTCGGCAACCTTGAAGGCCTTGTCGAAGACGCGCGCCGGGTCGCAGGCCCTGGCTGCCTCGCCCAGACCGGTCTCCTCCGCGGAGAGCACGACGACGGTTCCCTTTCCGGGTGTCGCGATCTTCGCGAAGCTGATGATCGGTCTGGCAGGCATGGCGGTTCCTTTTGACGGCAGAACAGGCGACGGTGGCCGCGACCATCGGCAGTTTCTCCGGCATTTGCAAGGCCCGCGGCGGCGGCTCGCCGCTACCCGATTCGCCTCCACATCGGCGATTGACGCCGCGACCGCGACATGTGACGTCGGCGGAGCGCAACGACGGAGGCACGGGCGACGCTGTGGAGGAGGTGCGGGGAACGGCGGCGGGACCAGGGCTTGCGCCCTTCTCCTCGCCTTACGCGGCGGTCGGCCTCAGCGCGGCGCTCGTGCTCGCGCTGTTCGTCTTCCATGCCTTCCCGGCAATCGACCGCGCTGTCAGCGGCCTCTTCTTCGCGAGCGCGCCCTGTGCCGCGGGACAGGCCTCGGGAGCGACCTGCGGGACATTTCCCGCCGGCCATGTCGCCATCCTCGGCACGCTGCGCCAGTTGCTGCAGCACCTGCCGGCGGCGGTCGCCGCCGGGCTCGGCGCCGCCTACCTGACCCGGCTGGCGATGGGCACGCCGGCCAGGGATGCGTCGATGTCCTCGCTCGGCACCGCCCTCCTCGCCTACCTCCTGTCGGTGGGCCTGCTCGTCAACGGGCTGCTGAAGCCGTTCTCGGGGCGGCCGCGGCCCCTCTATTCCGAGCCGTTCGGCGGTGCCCTGCCCTTCGTTCCCGCCGGCGAGTTCACCAGCTACTGCGCTTCGAACTGCTCGTTCGTGTCGGGCGAGGCGGCGGCGGCGGCGTGGCTGATCGGCGCCGTCGCGCTGCTGCCGGAACGCTATGCCGCGCTGAGGCTGCCTGCCTTCGTGGCGGCGATCGCCTGTGCCGTCGCGACCAGCGGGCTTCGAATCTCGTTCGGCGCGCATTTCCTGTCGGATACGATCGTCGCGGCCCTCGCGACCTTGACGATCTTCGCCGTCCTGGCCGGATTCCAGGCGCGCCACATCCGGGCGCGATGATACGCCACCGCCGCCGCGCGGTTGCGGTAAGTTCTTGTTAACCTTGTCCGTTCGCCCTTTCTTATCCAGTTTCGCCGAGCATTCGACCGGGCGGCGCGAAACTCGTGATCGGGTATGCGGGCCATGGCCGGTTGCGCGAGCGGGATCGGGCGGATAGTTTTCGCACCCTGAGCGCGCTGGGCGGCGCTGGCGTACCTTGGACAGTTCCCGCTGATGAAGATCGTCGAACGCTACATCCTGCGCCGAACCCTCTCCATCGCCGTGATCGCACTGATCTGGACCCTGGCGATCGTCTGGACGGTGCAGGTCCTGGGACGAATCAACGTCGTCACCGACAGCGGCCAGTCGGCACTGACGTTCCTGCATCTGGCGACGCTGCTGATGTCGTCGATCATCCCCGTCATCCTGCCGTTCGCGGTGCTGATCGCGGTCGCGCAGACGCTGACCGTGATGAACAACGATTCGGAACTGGTGGTCATCAGCGCGGCCGGCACGCCGCGCCGTGCCACGCTCCGGCCGGTCCTGATCGTCGCGGTCGGAGCCTGCGTGCTGTCCTTCGTCGTCCAGAACCTCGTCGATCCGCAGGCGCGGATCGGCGTGCGCACCCTGCTTGCCAAGGCGAGCGCCGACCTCCTGTCGTCGGTGGTCCAGGAAGGCAGTTTCCGCAGGATCCAGAAAGGGCTGTTCGTGCAGGTCGGCGAGCGGCTGCCGGACGGGCGTCTCGGCCGGATTTTCGTCGCAGATTCACGGCAGAAGAACGTCGACCTCGCCTACTATGCGAAGGAAGGCGTGGTGACGGACACCGACGAGCGCGGCGTGCTGGTGATGACCGACGGGGTCGTGCACAGGCGAACGCCGGCCGGCGAGGTTTCCGTCATCCGCTTCGATTCCTACACGCTCGACCTCAGCGCCTTCGCCTCGGCCAGGGCCTACCTGGTGATCGGCGCCGGCGACCGCGGCGTGTTCTACCTGGCCGATCCCGATCCCGACGATCCGCTCTTCAAGCTGAACCCGCAGGAATTCAGGGCGTTCTTCCACATCAGGCTGACGGAATGGATCTATCCGCTCGTCTTCGGCCTGCTCGCCTTCGCCGTGGCGGGCGATGCGCGCTCGCATCGCGAGGCCAGGATCCCTCCGCTCGGCGCCGCCCTGGCGATGGCTCTCGTCGTCCGCTGGATCGGCTACTATGTCGGCAACGAGGCCGAATCGAAGGAAGTCTTCATCCCGTTCCTCTACGCCGTCCCGCTCGGCTCCATGTCGATCTTCATCTGGTTCATCGCGACGAACCGGACGCTCGAACTGCCCGTGCACTGGCTCGATCGCATCAACGCGGTGATCGTGGGCGCAGGAGACCGGCTGACGTTGTTCCGCCTTCGCCTGATGGGCGCATCGCGCGTCGCCGGAGGCTCCCGCTAGCATGGGCTGGACCCTCTCCCGCTACTTCTTCTTCCGCTACCTCTCGATCACGGTCGGGCTGTTCGTCGCGATCTCGACGCTGGTGCTCATCATCAACTTCACCGAACTCTCGTCGCGCGCCAGCGACGTGCCCGGCTTCACGGCGTCCGGCGTGCTCATCGTGTCCGCCATGCGGGTTCCCATGGTGATGCAGCAGGTCGTGCCGTTCATCGCGCTCATCGCCGCGATGACCATGCTGATCACGCTCAACCGCAAGTACGAACTCGTCGTGGTCCGCTCCGCGGGCGTTTCGGCCTGGCAGTTTCTCCGCCCCGCCGCCTTCGGCGCCTTGCTGTTCGGCCTCTTCACCATCGGGATCATCAACCCGATCGCCGCCGTCGGCCTCTCCAGGGCGGAGGCGCTCGAGGCGGAGTTCCGCTCCGGCAAATCGAACGAGATCGCCGCCGCCGGGGCGCCCTGGATCAAGCAGACGACCGAGGAAGGCGAGGCGATCATCGGCGCGCACGCGGTGCTCGCCGGGGGCACAGAACTCGTCGACGCGGCGGTCTTCCGATTCGACGACGACGGCACCCTCGTCGAGCGAATCGATGCGGCGCGCGCCCTGCTCCGCGATGGCTTCTGGGAGTTGCGGAATGTCGAAAGGCGGCGCGAAGGCCAGCCGGTCGAGAAGGCCGAAAGCCTGAAAATCATCACGAATCTGCGACCGGAATTCGTCGAGGAAAGGCTGGCGCGGCCCGAGGCGATATCGCTGTTCGAACTGCCGCAGAAGATCGACGTCGCCCGTTCCTTCGGCCTGAAGGCGAACGCCTACGCGATGCAATTCCATTCTCTCGTGGCACTTCCGCCGCTCCTCGTCGCAATGACCCTCATCGCGGCGACGGTTTCGATGCGTTTTGCCCGGATGGGGCAGTCGATGACGATGATTTTAGGTGGCGTCGTCGCCGGCTTTCTGCTTTATGTTGTGTCGGTTTTGGTCAAAGCATTCGGTACGGCAGGATTCGTACCAGCGCCGATCGCGGCCTGGCTGCCAGTCGTGGTGGCGACATTTTTCGGGGTGACGTATCTGCTTTACAAGGAGGACGGTTAGTGGCGGCCGCGCTAGCTGAGGGGGGCAAGTACGCCGGCATGGCGCGCCTGATGGGCGCGACCGCCATGGTGTGCCTGCTGGCGCTCGGCACGGTGACCGTCCCGACCGCCGCGCAGGATCTGGAAGCCTTCGCCGAGGACATCTCGCGCGACGCCCAGATGCTGATCGAGGCCGATACCCTCGTCTACGACAACGACAACCAGACCGTGACCGCCGTCGGCGGCGTGCAGATCGAGTATGACGGGAACCGTCTCGTCGCCCAGCGCGTCGCCTATCACCGCAACAGCGGCCGGCTCGTGGCGAGCGGCAATGTGGAGGTCGTCCAGAAGGACGGAACCAAGATCTTCGCCGACGAGATCGACGTGACCGACGACTTCCGCGAGGGCTTCGTCAACGCGCTCCGCGTCGAGACCGTCGACAAGACCTACTTCGCCGCCGAAAGCGCCGATCGCAAGGATGGCGTGCTGACGACGTTCAACAACGGCGTCTACACGGCCTGCGAGCCCTGCGAGGACCAGCCCGACAAGGCGCCGATCTGGCGAATCAAAGCGCGCAAGATCATCTGGAACGGCAAGGAGAAGACGGTCCGCTTCGAGGATTCGCGTTTCGAGTTCTTCGGATTCCCGATCGCTTACCTGCCGGCCTTCGAGGTCGCCGATCCCACTGTGAAGCGCAAGAGCGGCTTCCTGATGCCCGGGATCACCTACAAGTCGCAGCTCGGCGTCGGCGTCACGGTCCCCTACTATTTCGCGCTGTCGCCGACCTACGACCTGACGCTTCAGGGGCGCTACTACAAGCGGCAGGGCTTCCTCGGCGAGGCCGAATGGCGCCAGCGCTTCAACAACGGCCAGTACAACCTGAAGATCGCCGGCATCCGCCAGAACGATCCCGATGCCTTTGACCCGAACACGGTCGACCGCGTCAACGGCGTCGACCCGCGGCGCTTCCGGGGCATGATCGCCTCGAAGGGCGACTTCACCCTCAATCCGCGCTGGGCGTTCGGCTGGGACGTACTGGTCCAGTCGGACCGCAACTTCTCGCGGACCTACGGCATCGACGGCTACAGCGGGCCGATCCACACCTCGCAGGTCTACCTGACCGGGTTGAACGACCGGAATTTCTTCGACCTCCGCGCATACCGATTCCAGGTGCAGGACAGTCTGGTGGCGTCCACCCGGAATAGCGAGCAGCCGTGGGTACTGCCCACCTGGGACTATTCGTTCACTCCCGACGAGCCGGTAGCCGGCGGCGAACTCAACATCGATTTCAACGCACGGGCGCTTTTCCGCGACGATCTCGACGAGGTGCCATCGCGGCCGTCCGTCCGCGGCGTCGAAGGCACGACCGGCCGCATCACCGCGGAAGCGGAGTGGAAACGGACCTTCATCAGCGACGGCGGATTGGTCGTCACCCCGCTCCTCGCCTTCCAGGCGGATTCGACCTTCGTCAACCAGTCCGCGGCAACGATCGCCGCGATCAACGACATGGCCACCTCGAACGGCGTCGCCGCCGACATCCGTTCGGCCTTCTATCGCTACATGGCGACGATCGGCCTCGACCTGCGCTGGCCGGTGCTGTTTTCGTCGACCAGTTCGTCCCACATCCTCGAGCCCGTGGTGCAGGTCTTCGCGCGGCCCAGCGAACTCTATGCCGAGACACTCGGTATTCCCAACGAGGACGCGCAGAGCTTCGTGTTCGACGCCACGACGCTCTTCGAGCGCGACAAGTTCTCCGGCTACGACCGCATCGAGGGTGGCACGCGCGCCAATATCGGCTTCCGCTACTCCGGCACCTTCGCCAACGGCTGGACCACGAACGCGCTGTTCGGCCAGTCCTATCACTTGGGCGGCGTGAATTCGTTCAACTCGCCGGACCTGGTCAACGCCGGCGCCTTCTCCGGCCTCGAGACGGACACGTCCGATTTCGTCGGCCTGGTCGGGTTCGCATCGCCGAACGGCCTGTCCGGCTCGGTCAGCGCCCGCCTCGACGAGCAGACCTTCGCGGTGCGTCGCGCCGAGGTGAAGGCCGGCTGGAACGGCCAGCCGATATCGCTCTCGGCGAAGTACGCCTTCATCCAGGCACAACCGCTCTACGGTTATTCGACGGATCGCCACGAAGTGTCCGTCAGGGGCAGTGCGCGTCTTCACGAAAACTGGCGTGTCTTCGCCTCGGGGACCTACGACCTGCAGAACAAGGTCATGGCCAGGGACGCGTTCGGCTTCTCGTATGACGACGAGTGCTTCTCCTATGCCATGACCTACACGGAGAAGCGCAGTTCCGCGACCAGCGAGGCCTCGCAGACGGTCGGCTTCAATCTTTCGTTCCGCACGATCGGCGATTTCGGGACGAATTCGGGGCTATTCAGCAGGGACTGACGCGCCGATCGGCGAGACGGCGCCGGTGCGGCCGCTTGCAGCCGCGTCATCGTTTCGCCAAAGAGGGGCGTCAAGCAGCGACCATCGTGCCAGCGCGCCGCAACAGGAAACAAGAAACATGATCGCGACAAGGAAGCGCTTCGCCGCTGCCGTGTTCACCCTCCTGATCGCAGCCGCCACCCTGACGGGTGCCCTCCCGGTCGGTCCGGCGGCCGCCAGCGAGATCAAGTACGTCGTCAACGGCATTCCCGTGACGAGCTACGACATCGAGCGGCGTACCGCGTTTCTCAGGCTCCAGCGCCGAAACGCCGGCGCCAAGCAGGCAGCCGAGGACCTCATCGAGCAGGCGCTGCGCTCCGCCGAGATGAAGCGCGCCCGCGTCAACATCACCGAGCGGCAGGTGGACGACGCCTATGCCCGCTTCGCCGCCGGCAACAAGCTGAAGCCCGCCCAGATGGACCAGGTGCTGAGCCAGGCAGGCGTCACCAAGGGTCATTTCAAGGAATTCATCCGCGTGCAGATGGGATGGAGCCAGCTGCTCCAGGCCAAGTACCGCCAGTCGGGCGGGCTCAGCGAGCAGGACGTCGTGCGCAAGATGCTGCAGAAGGGCGGCAACAAGCCGACCGCGACCGAATTCATGCTGCAGCAGGTGATCTTCGTCGTACCGGCCGCGGAGCGCAAATCGATCCTCGCCAAGCGCAAGCGCGAAGCCGAGGCGATGCGCACCCGCTTCGCCGGCTGCAACCAGACCCGCGAGTTCGCCAAGGGCCTCCTCGACGTTTCCGTCCGCGACCTCGGCCGCGTCCTGTCGCCCGAACTTCCGCCGGAGTGGGCGGACGCCATCAAGAGCACAAAGCCCGGTGCCGCGACCGCGGCGCGCGAGACCGATCGCGGCGTCGAGTTCATCGGGGTCTGCAGTTCGCGCGAAGTTTCGGACGATCGCGTCGCGCAGATGGTGTTCCAGAGCGAGGCGGCCAAGGACAACGAACAGGCCGACGAGCTGTCGAAGAGCTACACCGAGGAACTGCGCAAGAAGGCGAAGATCGTCCAGCGCTGACGCCTGTCGTGCCGCCCGCCGCCGAACTTCCGCTCGCGCTGACGACGGGCGATCCCTCCGGGATCGGGCCCGAGATCGCCATCGCCGCGTGGCTGCGCCGCGCCGGGGCCGATGTCCCGCCGTTCTATCTCCTTTCAGACCCCGATCTCGTGGCGGCGCGGGCTTCGAGTCTCGGCCTGCCGGTCGACATCGAGGTGACGACGCCGGCGCGCACCGCGTCCGTGTTTTCCGCAACGCTGCCGGTGGTGCCCCTCGCCTCCCGCTTCCTCGATCGACCGGGCCGGCCGGACGCCACGAACGCCGCGGGTATCGTCGAGGCGATCGACCGGGCCGTCGACGACGTGTTCTCCGGCGCGGCGGCCGCGGTGGTGACCTGCCCGATCGCCAAGAAGCCGCTCTACGACGCCGGCTTCGGCTTCCCCGGCCACACCGAATACCTCGCCGACCTCGCCGGCCGCCGGCTGGGCCGCGAAATCCTGCCGGTGATGATGCTGGCCGGACCGGACCTGCGCGCGGTCCCGGTGACGATCCACGTGCCGCTGTCGCGCGTTCCGGACCTGCTTACGGAAGAGCTGATCGTGCGCACCGGGGAGATCGTGGCCGCCGAATTGGCCGCGCGCTTCGCCATCGCCTCGCCGCGGCTGGCCCTCGCCGGGCTCAATCCCCATGCCGGCGAAGGCGGTGCCATGGGTGACGAGGACGAGAGGATCGTGCGGCCGGCCGTCGAGCGCCTGCGCGCCGCCGGCATCGACGCCGTCGGCCCCCTGCCCGCGGACACGATGTTCCATCCGCGCGCCCGCGCCCGCTACGACGCCGCGCTGTGCATGTACCACGACCAGGCGCTGATCCCGGCCAAGACGCTCGCCTTCGACGAGGCGGTCAACGTCACGCTCGGCCTGCCCTTCGTGCGTACCTCGCCCGACCACGGCACCGCCTTCGACATCGCCGGCAAGGGACTTGCGCGCCCCGACAGCCTGGTCGCCGCGCTGAAGCTCGCCCGCATGATGACCGCCGGACGTCCGTCATGAGCGCCGACGGGCTGCCGCCGCTTCGCGAGGTCATCCAGCGTCACGGGCTGGCGGCGAAGAAGGCGCTCGGGCAGAACTTCCTGCTCGACCTCAACCTGACCGGCAAGATCGCCCGCGCTTCCGGGCCGCTGGAGGGCGCGACCGTCATCGAGGTCGGGCCCGGTCCCGGCGGGCTCACCCGCGCGCTTCTGATGCACGGCGCGGCGCGGGTCGTGGCGATCGAGCGCGACGAGCGCTGCCTTGAGGCGCTGGCCGGGATCGCCGAGCGCTATCCCGGGCGGCTGGAGGTGATCCCCGGCGACGCGCTGAAGACCGATTTCGCCGCGCTGGCGGCCGGCAATGCGGTCAGGATCATCGCCAATCTGCCCTACAACATCGGCACCGAACTCCTCGTCCGCTGGCTGACGACCAGGGACTGGCCACCCTTCTGGTCGTCGATGACGCTGATGTTCCAGCGCGAAGTGGCCGAGCGCATCGTCGCGGCTCCGGGAAGCCCTTCCTATGGCCGCCTGGGCGTCCTCGCCGGATGGCGCACCGAGGCGCGCATCGCCTTCGACGTTCCGCCGCAGGCCTTCACGCCGCCGCCCAAGGTGACGTCGTCCGTCGTCCATCTGCTGCCGCGCGCGGCGCCGCTGCCGGCCGACCTGAAGACCCTGGAACGCGTCACCGAAGCCGCCTTCGGCCAGCGTCGCAAGATGCTGCGACAGAGCCTGAAGTCGCTCGGCGGCGAGGCGCTTCTGGAGAAGGCGGGCATCGACGGCACGCGCCGGGCGGAGACGCTGACGGTCGAGGAATTCGCGCGGCTGGCCCGCGCGATCTGAACGGCCTAGCCGGTCTTTTCGTCGAGCAGGCCGGAGACGAACTCGAACAGGCCCGGATTGCGGTCGCGGCGCAGGCGTTCGGCGGCGACGATGGCGCGCACCTGGCCGAAAGCCTGATCGAGGTCGCGGTTGACGACGACGTAGTCGTACTCGCGCCAGTGCTCGATCTCGTTGCGCGCATTGGCCAGCCGCGTTTCGATGGTGGCGGCCGAATCCTCGGCGCGGCGCTGCAGCCTCGCCCTCAGTTCCGTCATCGATGGCGGCAGGATAAAGACCGAGACGATGTCGCCGCGGATCTTCTCGCGCAGCTGCTGCGCGCCCTGCCAGTCGATATCGAACAGCATGTCGCGGCCCTCGGCCATCGCCTGCTCGGCGGGGGCGCGCGGCGTCGCATAGAAATTGCCGTGCACCTCGGCCCACTCGAGCAACTGGTCGCTGTCGCGCAGCACCTCGAACTCGCGGCCCGTGCGGAAATGGTAGTGGACGCCCTCGATCTCGCTCGGGCGGCGCGGCCGCGTCGTGACGCTGACCGACAGTTCGAAGCCGTGATCGTTTTCAAGCAGGTTGCGGGCGATGGTCGACTTGCCCGCGCCAGAGGGCGAGGACAGGACCAGCATGAGGCCGCGCCGCCTGATGGCCAGCGGTGCGCGCGTGTCGGTCATGCCCTACTCCAGATTCTGGACCTGCTCGCGGAACTGATCGACGACGGCCTTCAATTCGAGGCCGATACCGGTCACCGAGGCAGCGTTCGATTTCGAACACAACGTATTCGATTCGCGGTTGAATTCCTGCGAGAGAAAATCGAGCTTGCGGCCGACCGCGCCGCCCGCCGCGATGAGGCCTCGCGCGGCGGCGACATGTGTCTTCAGCCGGTCGATCTCCTCGCGAATGTCGGCCTTGGTCGCCATGAATGCGGCCTCCTGGTGCAGCCGCGCCTCGTCGAGGCCGGAGGCGGCGTCCATCAGCAGGCGGACCTGCTCGGCGATCTTCTGGCGAATCATCGCCGGCTCGCGCGAGGGATCCGCCTCCGCGGCGAGCGTCAGTCCGGCGATCCGGTCGAGATGGCCCACAAGGACCGCCGAGAGCGCCTCGCCCTCGCGCCGGCGGGCATCTTCCAGTCCACCCAGCGCATCGTCGAGCGCGGCCATTATCGCGGCGTCGAGCGGCGCACGCTCCTCGTCCGTCTCGATCGTCTCGGGCGTCTCCAGCACCCCGCGAAGGGCGAGGAGACCGTCGGCCGAGGCGCGCGCCACGCCGAACTGCTCCTCGAGCCGCCTGGCCAGCCCCGCGATGTCCTTCAGGAAGGCCTCGTTGATCACCGGCTGAGCCTGGACCCCGGTGCGCGCGACGGTGAGCACGGCCTGGATGTTGCCCCGGGAGAACCGCTTCTGCACGGCCTGACGCCCCACCGGCTCGAGCCGCTCGAAACCGGGCGGGAGGCGCAGGCGCGTCTCGATGGACTTGCCGTTGACGGACTTCACCTCCCAGGCGATCGCCGCGCCCTCGTGCGTGGCGACCGCGCGCGCGAAACCCGTCATGCTCTGCAAGGCCATGCCCGCCCCTTCCGCGACGACGTCGCCTATTGCGCGGTTCCGCTCGCCGCGCCGTTGCCGGCCGCGGCCGCCTTCGCCGCCTCTTCGGCCCGCTTCTTCTCCAGTGCGCGCCAGCGCGCGACGTTCTCGTTGTGCTCGTCGAGCGTCGAGGCGAAAGCGTGGCCCCCGGTGCCGTCGGCCACGAAGTAGAGCTCGTTGGTTTCCGACGGATTGGCCACCGCCTCGAGCGCCGCGCGGCCCGGATTGGCGATCGGCGTCGGCGGCAGCCCGTCGATGATGTACGTGTTGTAGGGCGTCGGCTTGTCGATGTCGGACTGGTAGATCGGGCGGTCGGCAGGTTTGCCCTTGCCGCCGAACAGTCCGTAGATGATCGTCGGATCCGACTGCAGCCGCATCCCCTTCTTCAGCCGGTTCATGAAGACGGCGGCGACCCGCGAGCGCTCGTCGCCCCTGCCGGTTTCCTTCTCCACGATCGAGGCGAGCGTGACAAATTCGTTGACATCGGCGATCGGCAGGTCGTCCCGACGCCGTGCCCACACGTCTTCGATGAGCTTCTTCTGCTGGGCCAGCATGCGATCGATGACCTGCTGGCGCTTGGTGCCGCGGGTGAAGCGCTGCGTGTCCGCCGCGAGCGAGCCCTCCGCCGGCATCTCGGCGGGCATCTCGCCTTCCAGCGCTTCGTGTTCGGCGATCCGCTGGAACGCCTGCTCGACCGTGATGCCTTCGGGAACGGTCAGCGAATAGAGAACCGACTTGCCGCTCTTCAGCAACTCCATGATGTCGTGCATGGAAGCCTGCGGCTTGATCTCGTACTCCCCGGCCTTGAGCTTGCCGTCGTTGCCGTAGGCCCGCAGGCCGATCTGGAAGATACGCGCGTCGCTGATCAGGCCGCGGCGCTGGAGAAGCTGCGCGATTTCCTGGACGCCGGTGTTGGGCTTGACGAGGACCGTGCTGATGGTCTGCGTGGGCCCGGGGGCCTCGAACACCGTCTTGCCGTACCAGACCGTGGCGCCGCCTGCCAGGACGAGAAGCACCACCGCCGACATCAGGAAGTTGAGGAAGACGACGAACTGGTTGCGCGACTGCCGCGAGCGCCGCGGCGGCGGCACGCCTTGTTCGGGACGAAGCGCTTCCGAAGCAGATTTGGGCACGATCGGGCTTGGCGGATTCGTGCGCCGTCCGAAATCTCCGGGGATCGGTGGTGTGTCGGTCATCGCGCCTCGGCCCTGTCCGTCCTGTCTGCGTCGGGCGCCGAGACTAGGCCCGAATATGGCGAAATTCGCAGCGGCAGCCGAAGCCGTCCACGGCTACAGCATGTGCCCTGCATCGGCTAGCCGGCGTAGCGCCGGAAGACCAGCGACGCGTTGGTGCCGCCGAAACCGAAGGAATTGGAGAGCGCGACGTCGATGCGGCGCCGGCGCGGCGTGTTCGGCACGAGGTCGATCGGGGTATCGCGCTCCGGATTGTCGAGGTTGATCGTCGCCGGCGCGACGTTGTCGCGGATGGCGAGAATCGAGAAGATCGCCTCGGCGGCGCCGGCGGCGCCGAGCAGGTGGCCGATCGACGACTTGGTCGACGACATGGAGATGCTCGAGGCCGCGCTACCGGCGAGGCGTTCGACCGCGCCGAGCTCGATCGTGTCGGCCATGGTCGAGGTACCGTGGGCGTTGATGTAGTCGACGTCCGCGGGCGTCAGGCCGGCCCGCTTCAGCGCCGCGCTCATGCAGCGGAAGGCGCCGTCGCCGTCCTCGGCCGGCGCCGTGATGTGGTAGGCGTCGCCGCTGAGGCCGTAGCCTATCACCTCGGCGTAGATCTTCGCGCCCCTCGCCTGTGCGTGTTCGAGCGCCTCGAGGACGACCACGCCGGCGCCTTCGCCCATGACGAAGCCGTCGCGGTCGCGGTCATAGGGGCGCGACGCCTTCTCGGGCGTGTCGTTTCGCTCAGTGGACAGCGCCCGGCAGGCGGCGAATCCGGCAAGCGAAAGGCGGTCGATCGGCGATTCCGTGCCGCCGGCGAGCATGACGTCGGCATCGCCGAACATGATCAGGCGGGCAGCGTCGCCGATGGCGTGGGCACCGGTCGAGCACGCAGTGACCACCGCGTGATTCGGGCCCTTCAGCCCGTGGCGGATCGAAACCTGGCCGGAGACGAGGTTGATGATGTTGCCGGGGATGAAGAACGGGCTGATTCGGCGAGGGCCGCGCTGTTCGAGGATCAGCGCGTTCTCGGCGATGCCGGAGATACCGCCGATGCCGGAGCCGATCATGACGCCGGTGGCGCAGCGCTCTTCCTCGGTCCGAGGCTTCCAACCGGAATCGGCGAGCGCCTCGTCGGCGGCCGCGATCCCGTACAGGATGAAGTCGCCGATCTTGCGCAGTTCCTTCGGTTCCAGCACCGATTCAGGGTTGAACGTGCTGTTGGAACCATCGCCGCGCGGAATGATGTGGGCGATCTTGGCGGGAAGGTCACCGACTTCGAATTCGGTGATGCGCCGACAGGCGCTGCGCCCCGTAAGAAGCTCCCGCCATCCGTGCTCGAAACCGACACCGAACGGAGAGAGAAGACCCAAGCCGGTCACGACGACGCGTCTCATGGTCGAACCCTCCCCGACAGTTCCGGCGTTACGGCAGGATCAGGCAGACGCCTTGTCGATGTACTTGACGGCGTCGCCGACCGTCAGGATCGTCTCGGCCGCGTCGTCCGGGATCTCGACCCCGAACTCTTCCTCGAAAGCCATCACGAGCTCGACCGTGTCGAGGCTGTCTGCGCCGAGGTCGTCGATGAAGCTCGCGGCCTCCGTGACCTTGTCGGCGTCGACGCCAAGATGCTCGACAACGATCTTCTTGACCCGTTCTGCGGTATCGCTCATGTGGGCATCCTCGTCTTCTGGAATTGTCTGCCTTCGTTAGCGGCCCGATTGCCGCTAATCAAGCTGAAAAGATGAACCGGAACGGCCGGACGAACGCTTGGCTCCGCCACCGTTTGGGGGCCGCATTACACGAATTCGCGACCCTGTCCAAGGCGAAAACGCCCCTTTCCTCCGCGTTACCGCGCCGCGACCGGCGACGGCCGCGAACGGCGTCAGATCATGGCCATGCCGCCGTTGACGTGGAGCGTCTGGCCGGTCACGTAGGAGGCTTCAGCGGAGGCGAGGTAGACCACGGCGGAGGCGATCTCGTCGCCCTTGCCCATGCGGCGCATCGGGATCGCGCCCATGATCCCTTCCTTCTGTTTGTCGTTCAGCTTGTCGGTCATGGCCGATTCGATGAAGCCGGGTGCCACGCAGTTGACGGTTACGTTGCGGCTTGCGATCTCCTGGGCGAGCGACTTGGAGAAGCCGATCATGCCGGCCTTGGAGGCGCAGTAGTTCGCCTGGCCCGGATTGCCGGTAACGCCGACGACGGAGGTGATGTTGACGATGCGGCCGTAGCGGCGGCGCATCATCGGGTGGGTGAGTTCCCGGGTCAGCCGGAAGGCAGCGGTGAGATTGACCTCCAGCACCGCGTCCCAGTCGTCGTCCGACATGCGCACGAACAGGCCGTCGCGGGTGATGCCGGCATTGTTGACGAGGATGTCGACGCCTCCCAGCTCTGCTTCGGCCTTCTGGCCGAGCGCCTTGACCTCGGCGCGGTCGGAGAGATTGGCGGGGAAGATCTTCACCCGGTCGCCGAGTTCGCCTGCGAGCGCCTCGAGCCGCTCGACGCGGGTGCCGTGAAGCCCCACGGTCGCGCCCTGCGCGTGGAGCGCGCGGGCGACGGCCTCGCCGATGCCGCCGGACGCGCCGGTGACGAGCGCCTTGCGGCCGCTGAGATCGAACATGCTCAATTCTCCCGATGTAAAAGAAGCTTCACCGCTTCAGATAGCCTCTCGGCTGCTCCGGTGCGAGAGGGTGCGTGATCGGACGAGGCTGTCCGGCCTCAGCCGAGCGCCGCCAGCGCGGCCTCGACGTCGGCCGACGTTCCGACATTAGCGGTCGCGACCTCGCGGGCGATGCGCCGGGCGAGGCCGGAAAGCACCTTGCCGGCGCCGATCTCGTAGAGGGTGGTCACGCCGTTGCCGGCAAGCCACTCCACCGTCTCGCGCCAGCGCACCCGGCCGGTGACCTGCTCGACCAGGCGCGCGGCGATCTCGTCGGGGTCGGTCAGCGGCCTGACCACGACATTGGCGACGACCGGCACGACCGGTGCCTTCTTCGCCACCTTCGCCAGCGCCTCGCGCATGGCCTCGGCGGCGGGCGCCATGAGGGACGAGTGGAACGGCGCGGAGACCGGGAGCATGATCGCCCGCTTGGCGCCCTTCTCGGTGCAAAGGCGCGCGGCCTGCTCGACCGCCGCCCTGGCGCCAGAGATGACCAGCTGCCCGCCGCCATTGTCGTTGGCGATCTGGCAGGGTCCGGTGGCGGCTGCCTCGGCGCAGGCTGCCTCAACGCCGTCTTGTTCGAGGCCGAGGATGGCGGCCATGGCGCCCTCGCCGACCGGGACGGCGGCCTGCATGGCGTTGCCGCGGATCCTGAGCAGCCGCGCCGTGTCGGCGACCGAGAACGTGCCCGCAGCGGCGAGCGCGGAGTATTCGCCGAGCGAATGGCCGGCGACGAATTTCACCTTGTCGGCGAGGCTGAAACCGCGCGCCTCGAGGGCGCGCAGCGCGGCGACGGAAACCGCCATCAGCGCCGGCTGTGCGTTTGCCGTCAGCGTCAGCGTCTCTTCGGGGCCTTCCCACATGAGCGACGACAGCTTCTGGCCGAGCGCCTCGTCGACCTCGGCGAAGACGGCGCGCGCCTCGGGAAAGGCATCGGCGAGATCCTTGCCCATGCCGACGGCCTGGCTGCCCTGGCCCGGAAAGGTGAATGCGATCGACATCGCGCGTTCTCCCGACATGTTCGTTCGTCGCGAAGCCTCTCGCGCGAGGCGGGCGGCGGTGTCAAGGGAAAGCAGGGGATCGGCGCGCGCCCGCGCTTGCGGGTGGCGCCTCAGGAGGCCTTTCGCCAGCGCCGCGCGGCGACGAAGGCTTTCAGCTCCGCTGCCGGCATCGGCCGGGCGAAGGCGTAGCCCTGGAGGCCGTGGCAGCCGAGCTGGCGCAGCACGCGCGCGTGTTCCATCGTCTCGACTCCTTCGGCGATCACCTCGATGCCGAGCGACTTGCCGATCTCGATGATCGATTCCACCAGGTGGCGCTGGGCGGGCGAGCCTGTGATCGGCATGACCAGTTGCCGGTCGATCTTCAGCCGGCGCGGCTTGAGCTTGATCAGGCTGACGATCGAGGCGTAGCCCGTGCCGAAATCGTCGATCTCGATGTCGATGCCGAGTTCCTTGATCTGCTCGACGTTCCAGCCGATGTGCTCGTCATTGTCGTCGAGGAAGATCGACTCGACCAGTTCGAAGGACACCGTTCCCGGCTTGAAGTCGAGACGGCTCAGCCCGCCGATCAGTTCCTCGTCGTTGAGGCGCCGCGCCGAGACGTTGACCGATATCTTGGGGATGGGCACGCCCTGCCCGGCCCACATGTTGAAGTCGGCAAGCGCCTGTTCGAGGATCATTCGGTCGATGGTGGAGACGACATTGAGTTCCTCGGCGACCTTGAGGAAGGCGTCGGGTCCGAGCACTCCCTCGCCGGGATGGTTCCACCGCGCCAGCGCCTCGACACCGGTCACCTCCAGCGTCTCCGCGTCGAATTGCGGCTGGTAGTAGGCGACGAACTCGCCCTGCTCCAGGCCGTTGAGGATCTCGTCGGCGACGCGCTTGGTGTGGACGATCTCGGCCTGCAGGGCGTCGTTGAAGAACTGGTAGCGGTTGCGGCCACGGCTCTTCGCCCGGTAGAGCGCGATGTCGGCGTTGACCAGCAGGCGCCGCGGATCGCAACCTGTGTCCGGCTCGGTGGCGATGCCGACGCTGACGCCGAAGCGGCATTCATGACCTTCGTAGCGCACGGGCTCGCGCATCTCCCGGATGATGCGCTCGGCGAGGGAGGAGAGGTAGGGGGCGTCGTCGGTGGCGTCGTCGTTGTCCATCCAGCACAGAATGACGAATTCGTCGCCGCCGACGCGGGCGATGAAATCCGTCGAACGCACGTTGACCCGCAGGATCTTCGCGGCGTGGACGAGCATGGCGTCGCCCGCCGCATGGCCCAGCGTATCGTTGATCTGCTTGAAGCGGTCGAGGTCGATGTGCAGCAGCGCGGTGCGCCTGGTGTCGTCCTCGCGCAGGGCGGCGCGCAGTTCCAGCTTCTGGTCGAGATAGCGGCGGTTCGGCAGGCCGGTCAGCGAATCGTG
Organism: uncultured Mesorhizobium sp.; assembly: GCA_937958475.1. Lineage (GTDB taxonomy): Bacteria > Pseudomonadota > Alphaproteobacteria > Rhizobiales > Rhizobiaceae > DUSC01. The sequence continues at coordinate 51,291 of CALFXR010000222.1, forward strand.
CAGCGCCGTGTGCTCGATGCGCGCCTTGGCGACCAGCAGTTCGGCGTTGCGGGCTTCGGTGAGATTCTTCACCCGGCGGAGATCGTCGTTGCGGGCCACGTCGACCGTGACGTCCCAGTTGACGCCGACGATCTTCGAGGTTCCGTCGATGTCCTCGTAGACGGCGCCGATGGCGCGGATGTGCCGGATGCTGCCGTCCGGCAGCTTCAGCCTGTAGTCGGAATTGTACTGGCCGGTCGTCTCCACCGCCTGGCGGAAGTCCTCCTGCGCCCGCGCGAGGTCGCCCGGGTGCAGCGCGTCGTGCCAGTCCGTGTACGAGCGCTGGCGATTGTCGGCGGGGAGACCGTAGAGTTCGTTCATGCGCTCGTCCCAGACGAGGACGTCGTTGGTGATGTTGTATTCCCAGACGCCGACCCTGGACGTTTCCAGCGCCAGCCCGAGCCGCCGCGACAGGCGCTGCAAGTCGACCTCGCGCCTGCGCAGCTCGCCGATGTGGCGCTGACGCTCCTCGATCAGCCCTCCGGTCAGGAAGATGGGAACGAAGATGATCGCCCCGCCCGCCAGGATCAGGGCACGCAGGATCCAGCGTTCGGTCGAGGGCACGTCCCAGCCGTTCTTCGGCACGGCCGAGATCGTCCAGGTTCCCGATGGGAGGTGGACCTCGGTGGTCACGGGATCGTCGGAGACGGTCGCCGCTTCCCCGAAGAAGGGAACGTCCCCGGCGTCGCGGACGCCGTCGGCGCCGGAGATCGCGACAGCGACCGTCAGGTCGTCGTCGCGGAGGCCGCTGTCGGCGTAGAGCCTCTCGAGATCGATGACCGCCGAGACGATTCCCCAGAAGCTGTGCTCGCCGTGCGGCGCGGAGGTGAACACCGGGAACCGCCCGATGAAACCCCGGCCGCCCTGCACGAGGTCGACCGGACCGGCGAGAACGAGCTCGCCGGTGTCGCGGGCCCTGAAGACGGTGTCGCGCTGCTGCCCGTTCTGCCGGTAGTCGAGCCCGATGGCCTTCTCGTTTCCCGACAGCGGATACATCAGCCGCACGACCAGATCGGGCGCCGCGGCGATGTTGCGAATCTGCGAACGCTCGCCGAGAAGATTCGCGGAAAGCAGGCCGAAGCGCTGCTGCGACATGTTCGGCTCGGTGGCGATGGTCGCCACGAGCCCGCGTACGAGCTGGATGTTGCCGTTGATGTTGCCTTCGAGCCGGGTGCGGATCAGGCTGACCTGCGACAGGACCTCCGAGCGCAGCCGCTCCCGGCTTATCTCGCGATTCTGGTAGTCGGCGAACAGACCGCCGGCGAGCGCGACGACGAGCGCGATGGCGGCCGGAATATTCGTCCGCCGAAACATGGCGCCCAGCAATCGATGCGGCGATCTACCGATGACGGTCAAATGTCTGCAACCCGGACGGCCCGTTCTGTCAGGCGATACCGGACTGTACGACCCACTGTTTAACTTAGCATTGAAACGAAAGACCGAAGTTCTTCACATCAGCTTGCCGCAAGGCGAAACAGCCGCGCGCCGGCCTGAGAGGCACCGTCAGGGCTTGCGCAGGAGTGGGATGCCCTGTATGAGCCGCCGCAATCTGCCGGTCCCAGCTGGGGGCTGAACGGAGGGCCGTGCGTTTTTCCCCCGAGGAAGGCCGCGTGTGTGAAGAAAGAAGTTCTTCCGCCTCCCGTGTCTCCGCTCTCGACCGTCTCGTCGTGCTCCTTTCTTCTCCCGAGGCCGCCCAGGCAGCCGAAGGATCTAGAGAAGTTGCAGAGGCTTTAGCCGCCGGGAACCGGGAGAGAAACGAAGAAAGGCAAGACAATGGCTCTTTACGAACATGTGTTCCTTGCCCGGCAGGACCTTTCGCAGCAGCAGGTCGACGCGCTTGTGGAACACTACAAGGGCGTGATCGAAGCGAACGGCGGCAGCGTCGGCCGGGTCGAGAACTGGGGACTGAAGTCCCTCACCTACCGGGTCAAGAAGAACCGGAAGGCGTACTACACGCTGATGGACATCAACGCCCCCGCGGCGGCCGTCAAGGAAGTCGAGCGGCAGGAAGGCCTGTCGGAAGACATCCTGCGTTTCCTCACCATCAAGGTCGAGGCGCACGAGGAAGGTCCGTCGGCGATGATGCAGAAGCGCGACCGCGACGACCGCGGCGACCGTCCGTTCGGCGACCGCGATCGCGGCCCGCGCAGCTTCGGCGACCGCGACCGCGGCGACCGTGGCCCGCGCAGCTTCGGCGATCGTGATGGCGGCGGCGACCGCGGCCCGCGGCGTCCCCGCGAAGGCGGCTTTGAAGGAGGACAGGCATAATGGTCGACATCAACCAGATCCCGACCCGGCGCCCGTTCCACCGCCGCCGCAAGACCTGCCCGTTCTCCGGCGCCAACGCCCCGAAGATCGACTACAAGGACGTGCGCCTGCTGCAGCGCTACATCTCCGAGCGCGGCAAGATCGTGCCGTCGCGCATCACCGCGGTCAGCCAGAAGAAGCAGCGCGAACTCGCCCAGGCGATCAAGCGCGCCCGCTTCCTCGGCCTGCTGCCCTACGTGGTGAAGTAAGACCGCCGGCCGGGCGCACGGCGCCTGGCCGCCTTCCCGCTTCGGGTGCGGGAAGCGTTTCGCAAATCCCGAGTTGGGGCAGCCGGTCCGTGCGGACCCGCCCCTAACTGCCCCGGACGGGCAGGACAGCGACCGACACGGCCCGCGCCGCGCCATCGTTTCCTTCGCCCGTCGTCCAATTCCAGGCCCATGGCCTGAACCGCGAAAGGAACGAAACAATGGAAGTCATTCTTCTCGAACGCATTTCCCGCCTCGGCCAGATGGGCGACACCGTCAAGGTGAAGGACGGTTTCGCCCGCAACTTCCTGCTTCCGCAGGGCAAGGCGCTGCGCGCCAACGAGTCGAACAAGAAGAAGTTCGAAGGCCAGCGCTCGCAGCTCGAGGCCCGCAACCTCGAGCGCAAGTCCGAAGCCCAGACCATCGCCGATCGTCTCGACGGCAAGTCCTTCATCGTGGTCCGCTCGGCGGGCGAGACCGGCCAGCTCTACGGTTCGGTTTCGACGCGCGACATCGCCGACATCCTGACGGCGGAAGGCTTCTCGGTCTCGCGCACCCAGGTCGAGCTCAACCATCCGATCAAGGCGATCGGCCTCACCAACGTGGCCATCGCCCTGCATCCGGAAGTCGAGGTCACGGTGACGCTGAACATCGCCCGCACCGCCGACGAGGCCGAGCGCCAGTCCAAGGGCGAGATGCTGACCAGCGCCGAGGCCATCTACGGCGAGGACATCAACGAGAACGCCCGTCCCGACAGCTTCTTCGACCCGAACGCCGAAGAAGAGGCCTGATCTCTCCACCGCATTGGCGGTTTCAAAGGCCCGGACGGCGACGTCCGGGCCTTTTTGCGTCCGGCCTGGCCGGCTTCAGGCCTGTCGCAACGCACAGTCCGGTTTTTGGGCCACGGAACTCCTTTCAACCTGCGGCCTTTCATCGCAGTATGATCTCCGTCTGACGGCAGCGCGCAGTTCAAATGGGTATACGTCCATGAACGTGTTGTTGAGGCGGATCGTCGAGCGGCTGATCCGCACCGGAAACCTGAGAATCACGGGTCCGACGGGGATCACCTTCGCCTTCGGCGACGGCGACGGTGCGCCGGTCCACCTGCACATCAAGACGCGGCACGCCGAGCGCGCCATCACGCTCGATCCGGCACTCGGCCTGCCCGAGGCGTTCATGGACCAGGAGGCCGACTTCCTCGAAGGCGACGTCCTCGGCTTCCTGCGGATTGCCTACAGCAACATGGGCCCGCACGGCGTCGATGCCGCCTGGGCCCGCGCGTTCGAGAGCCTCCGGATCGCCTTCCGCAGGCTGCAGCAGATCAACACCGCCACCCGCGCCAGGCGCAACGTCGAGCGCCACTACGACCTGAAGGGCGAACTCTACCGGCTCTTCCTCGACCGCGACATGCAGTACTCCTGCGCCTATTTCGAGCGGCCGGACATGACGCTCGAGGAGGCGCAGCTGGCCAAGAAGCGCCACATCGCCGCCAAGCTGCGCATGACGCCCGGCCTCAACGTGCTCGACATCGGCTCCGGCTGGGGCGGACTCGGCCTCTTCCTCGCCGAGCGCTTCGATGCGGAGGTGCTCGGCGTGACGCTGTCGACCGAACAGCACGCGGTGGCGACGGAGCGCGCGAGGGTGGCGGGGCTCGACCAGCGCGTTCACTTCGAGATCAGGGACTACCGAAATCTCTCGGAGCGCTTCGACCGCATCGTCTCGGTCGGCATGTTCGAGCATGTCGGCGTCAACCACTACCGGACCTACTTCGACAAGTGCGCGACGCTGCTGAAGCCCGGCGGCGTCATGCTGCTGCATTCCATCGGACGGGCCGGTCCGCCCTCGGCGACCGCCGCCTTCATCCGCAAGTACATCTTCCCCGGCGGCTACATCCCGGCGCTGTCGGAAGTGCTGCCGCATATCGAGAAGGCCGGCCTCTTCGTCACCGACGTCGAGATCCTGCGTCTCCACTACGCAGAGACGCTGAAAGCCTGGCGCGAGCGCTTCCTCGCCAATCGCGACAAGGCCAAGGCTCTCTACGACGAGCGGTTCTGCCGGATGTGGGAATTCTACCTCTCGGGTTCGGAAGCCGCATTCCGCTGGCAGGACCTGATGGTCTTCCAGATCCAGGTCGCCAAGAAGAACGACGTCGTGCCGCTGACCCGCGACTACATCGCCAAGACCGAGAGATCGCTGGCGATGCACGAGATGGGCCACAGCGGCACGCCGCCGGTCGCCGGTCCCGGCGAACCGGTCCCGACCAAGGCCCCGACCAGGGCCTCGACCAGGCCCTCGACCAGGGCGATCCGGCGGCGGAAGGTTTCGGGCAAGGATTAGCCGGCCCGCGCTCGCGGCTCTCGCGACCGATCGCCGGTGGGGAGCCTGCGGGCGTGCCAAGCCGGCCCGGACCGGCTATGAGGCATGCATGAGCATCCCTCTCTTCATTGCGGCGGCCATCGCCGAGATCGCCGGCTGCTTCGCCTTCTTCGCCTGGTGGCGGAACGGGGCGTCGGCGCTCTGGCTCGTGCCGGGCCTCCTGTCGCTCGTCGCCTTCGCCTGGCTGCTGGCGCTCGTACCCGTCGACGCGGCCGGGCGCACCTACGCGACCTATGGCGGCATCTACATCGCTGCCGCGCTCGCCTGGCTTTGGGCGGCCGAGGGCATCCGCCCCGACCGCTACGACGTGCTCGGCGCCGCGATCTGCCTGCTGGGCGCGGCCGTGATCCTGTTTTCGCCGCGCGGGGCGTAGGACAGCCGTGGAACTCCCCGCCCCCTTGCGTCTCGCGGTGGACCGCGCCCTCGAAAACGTCCCGCTCGCCGACCTGCAGCGCGCCGCGGCGACGCTGTCGGCCCGCTACCGCGCCGAGCTGCGCGACGGACGGCTGCATCTCGGCGAGGCGCTGGCGATGAAGGCCTACCTCGCCGCGCGGCTGCCAGCCACCTATGCCGCGGTGCGTGCGAGCCTGACCATGGTCGCCGAGGCGCGTCCCGATTTCGCACCGACAAGCCTGCTCGATCTCGGCGCGGGACCGGGCACGGTGCTTTGGGCCGCCGCCGACTGCTGGCCCGGGCTCGGCGAGGCGACGCTCGTCGAGGCGAGCGCGGCGGCGCGCGCCGCCGGCGCGGAACTCGCGAAGGGCCTTGCGGTGCCGGCCATCCGCTGGCTCGAAGGCGACGTCGTGCGGACGGGAACCGTCTTCCCCGGCGCCGACCTCGTCACGCTCTCCTACGTGCTCGACGAACTCGAACCGGCGGCGGTCGGACCGCTCGTCGAGCGACTGTGGACGCTGGCGCGCGACACGCTGGTAGTCGTCGAGCCGGGTACGCCGGCCGGCTGGAAACGCATCCTCGCCGTGCGCGAGCGACTGACCGCGCTCGGCGCGCATGTCGCCGCCCCCTGCCCGCACGACCGCCCCTGCCCGCTCTCCCCGCCCGACTGGTGCCATTTCTCCCGCCGCGTGGCGCGCTCGCGCCTGCACCGGCTGACCAAGGCGGGCGACGTGCCGTGGGAGGACGAGAAGTTCGTGTTCGTCGCCGCGTCGAGGCAGCCGGCGCTGCGCCCCGCGGCGCGGGTGATCGCCCCGCCGCGTCAGGCGAAGGGCATGGCGACACTGAAACTCTGTCGCGCGGACGGCGCGGCCGAGACGCGGACCGTGACGAAGCGCGAGGGCGAGGACTACCGCATCGCGCGGCGGCTCGACTGGGGCGATTCGCTGCCCTTCCAGCACGGGCGAAACCCGGCGGACATGAGCCCGGAATAGCGCTTCCCGGCCGTTCGCGGCGCGCTCACGGCGACGGCGCCGCCTTTTTCATTTTCCCGTTTTGTTCCAGTTCTGCTAAGGAGTCACATTCGATTCGAGTCAACCGGATTCCAGCGCCCGCCGATCTGACCTGTGGACCGCTGTGAATCGTGGGCACGGAGGCCGGAATCCTCCCCGCGCCGGGGCGCGTCCTGATAGGTCGATGCGGGGTCTGGAAACGGGGACATGATGGCAGAGGCAGCGCGCAAGTTCGGCGTGGCGGAAACACCGCTCTATCGCGAGGCGCCGAACAACATCGAGGCCGAGCAGGCGCTGCTCGGCGCAATCCTCGTCAACAACGACGCCTTCTACCGGGTGTCGGACTTCCTCAAGGCCGGCCATTTCTACGAGCCGCTGCACCGCAAGGTCTTCGAGGTCTCGGCGGAGCTGATCCGCATGGGCAAGATGGCCAACCCGGTGACCATCAAGACCTTCCTGCCGTCCGACGACAGGGTCGGCGACATGACGGTGCCGCAGTACCTCGCCCGACTCGCGGCGGAAGCCGTCACCGTCATCAACGCCGCCGACTACGGCCGCGCCATCTACGACCTCGCCACCCGCCGGGCGCTGATCACCGTCGGCGAGGACATGGTCAACATCGCCTACGACGCGCCGGTCGACATGAGCCCGTCGGAGCAGATCGAGGACGCCGAGCGGCGCCTGTTCGAGCTGGCCGAAACCGGCCGCTACGACGGCGGCTTCGAAAGCTTCTCGGACGCGGTGAAGACCGCCGTCGACATGGCCAACGCCGCCTACATGCGCGACGGCCACCTGTCGGGCATCGCCACCGGCCTGCGCGACCTCGACAAGCGCATGGGCGGCCTGCAGCCGTCGGACCTGATCGTGCTGGCGGGGCGTCCCGGCATGGGCAAGACCTCGCTGGTCACCAACATCGCCTTCAACATCGCCCACGCCTACGAACCGGCGCAGCAGGCGGACGGCTCGTTCAAGGCGGCGAACGGCGGCGTCGTCGGCTTCTTCTCGCTGGAAATGTCGTCGGAGCAGCTCGCCACCCGCATCATTTCCGAGCAGACCGAGATCGGCTCCTCCAAGATCCGCCGCGGCGAGATCACCGAATACGACTTCGAGAAGCTGGTCGCCTGCTCGCAGACCATGCAGCGCATCCCGCTGTTCATCGACCAGACCGGCGGCATCTCGATCGCGCAGCTCGCCGCGCGGGCGAGGCGGCTGAAGCGCCAGCGCGGGCTGGACGTCATCGTCATCGACTACATCCAGCTGATGCAGGGCACGTCGGCACGTGCCGCGCAGAACCGCGTCCAGGAAATCACCGAGATCACGACGGGCCTGAAGGCGCTGGCGAAGGAGCTCGGCGTGCCGATCATCGCGCTGTCGCAGCTGTCGCGCCAGGTGGAAAGCCGCGACGACAAGCGCCCGCAGCTGTCGGACCTGCGCGAATCGGGCTCGATCGAGCAGGACGCCGACGTGGTGCTGTTCGTCTACCGCGAGGAATACTACCTGAAGAACAAGGAGCCGAAGCCGGGCACCGACGAGTATCTGAAATGGGAAGGCGAGATGAACGACGCCCGCGGCAAGGCCGAGGTGATCATCGCCAAGCAGCGCCACGGACCCACGGGAACGGTCGGCCTCGGCTTCCAGGGCGAGTACACGCGCTTCTTCGACCTTGCGGAAGACGCGCACCTGCCGGAGAGGTTCGAGTAGAGGAAGCTGGGGGCGCGGCGTGGATTTCGGTGATCTTTTTCAGCGGATAAAACATAGAAACCATAAGGTCACACCAAAAGAACGCGACCAGATCATGCGGTTTTTGAGAGACCCAGACGCTATCTCCAAGACCGAAGCCCATGCAGCGATCTACGCGCTCTGTCTGTCCAGTAAACCTACGCCTGAAAACGTGGCGTTAGTCGAACGCTTCCTGTCGGATCAAGCCGATGACTATACGCGAGCTGGGGCAATGTCTTGTCTATTCACGATTTGGGAGCTCCCAGGAGAACGGTATGTTAACTATTTGCTGTCGGCTCTGGCTCGGGTTCTGGACAAGGGACGCAGTGAATCGTCTCAGGCAGCAATAAACTCTGCACTACACATGATGCATGCCGCGTCCAGATATGACTTGTCATTCGCATTGAGTGGTGCTCTTGACGATCTTTATCGCGAGGCCGTTCGCGATGAAAAGTTCGCGATGAATCTGTTCATCTCCGCATGCCTTACACTTGCAAATGCAAGAGCGAGAAAGACCGGACAGAGAAAAACGTGTTTTGATTCCATCGATGAGGCGCTCGACATCTATCGGGACAAGGACGGCTTTCTTTTGCCGCCGCTACACTGATGGCCAAATCCCGCGTCCAGTTCATCTGCCAGTCCTGCGGCGCGGTGCATACGCGCTGGGCGGGCAAGTGCGATTCGTGCGGCGAGTGGAACACGCTGGTCGAGGAAGGCACTGCCGGCGGCATCGGCTCGGGGCCGGCGTCGATGCGCTCCGCGCGCAAGGGCCGCGCGGTGGTGCTGACGACGCTGTCGGGCGACATCGAGGACGCGCCGCGCATCGCATCGGGCATCGGCGAGCTCGACCGGGCGACCGGCGGCGGCTTCGTGCGCGGCTCGGCGATCCTGATCGGCGGCGATCCCGGCATCGGCAAGTCGACGCTGCTCACCCAGGCGGCGGCCGCGCTCGCCTCGCGCGGGCACCGCATCGTCTACGTCTCCGGCGAGGAGGCGGTTGCGCAGATCCGCCTGCGGGCGCAACGTCTGGGCGTCGCCGCCTCGGCGGTGGAACTGGCGGCCGAGACCAATGTCGAGGACATCCTGGCCACGATCGCGGACGGCAAGCGGCCGGATCTCGTCATCCTCGATTCGATCCAGACGCTGTGGACGGACATGGCCGATTCCGCACCCGGCACGGTGACGCAGGTGCGGGCGTCCGCCCAGGCGATGATCCGCTATGCGAAGTCGACGGGCGCAGCGGTCGTGCTGGTCGGCCACGTCACCAAGGAAGGCCAGATCGCCGGGCCCCGCGTCGTCGAGCACATGGTCGACGCCGTCCTCTATTTCGAGGGCGAAGGCGGGCATCACTACCGCATCCTGCGCACGGTGAAGAACCGCTTCGGCCCGACCGACGAGATCGGCGTCTTCGAGATGTCGGACAAGGGCCTGCGCGAGGTTTCCAACCCGTCCGAACTGTTCCTCGGCGAGCGCCACGCCGCGGCGCCGGGGGCCGCCGTCTTCGCCGGCATGGAGGGCACGCGGCCGGTGCTCGTCGAGATCCAGGCGCTCGTCGCGCCCTCGCCGCTCGGCACGCCGCGCCGCGCCGTCGTGGGCTGGGATTCGCCGCGGCTGGCGATGGTGCTGGCCGTGCTCGAAGCCCATTGCGGCGTGCGATTCGCCACCCACGACGTCTACCTCAACGTCGCCGGCGGCTATCGAATCAGCGAGCCGGCGGCCGACCTCGCCGTCGCCGCGGCACTGGTATCGTCCCTCACCGGTCTTGCCCTGCCCGGAGATTGCGTCTATTTCGGCGAAATCAGCCTTTCAGGGGCCATCCGGCCGGTCGCGCACGCACTGCAGCGGCTCAAGGAAGCGGAAAAGCTGGGGTTCGCGCAAGCGGTACTGCCGTCGGGCATGGACGACCTCGGCACCGGCATCGCCGCCGGCGCCTTCCAGCCCGACACGCTTGCCGACCTGGTGGCACGCATCGCGGGATCGCGGGCGCGCCGCGAGGAAGACTGAAGCGCGGGCCGCACGGCCAACGGAGTGGGAACGACATGCCGATCACCCTGCTTGACGGAATCCTCGTCGGCTTCACCCTCGTCTCGGCCATGCTGGCGATGGTGCGCGGCTTCTCCCGCGAGATCCTTTCCGTGGCCTCCTGGGTCGCGGCGGCCGCGGCGGCGTTTTTCTTCTATCCGGTCGTCCTGCCCTACGTGCAGCCCTATCTCGACCACAAGCAGCTCGCCGTGGTCGCCGCGGCCGGCGTCGTCTTCGTCATCGCGCTGATCATCGTCACCGTGATCACGATGAAGATCGCGGACTTCATCATCGACAGCCGGGTCGGGGCGCTCGACCGCACGCTCGGCTTCCTATACGGCGCCGCGCGCGGCATCCTGGTCGTGGCGGTGGGCCTGCTGTTCTTCAACTGGCTGGTGGGCGCCAACCCGCCGGCATGGATCGCCGAGGCGAAGTCCCGCCCGCTCCTCGAGAACATCGGCGCGCGCATCCAGGCGCTCCTGCCCGACGATCCCGAGAACTCGATCCTGAAGCGGCTTTCGCCCGGCGGCGACGACCCGGCGACCGAAGGCGGCGCCGAGCAGGGCGAAGGCGAAGCCAGCGGCAACTGAACGCATATGGCGCCCGGCGCGGGCGCATCCTATATAGCGGCTATCCAGTGAAAGGCAGCGAGTGCATGGCGGACGCGATCGCATCGACCGGCCATTCGGCCGAGGCCGACGACCATTTCCACGACGAGTGCGGGGTGTTCGGAATCTTCGGCCGCCAGGACGCGGCGGCGATCGTCACGCTCGGCCTGCACGCCCTCCAGCACCGCGGCCAGGAGGCGGCCGGCATCGTCTCCTATGACGGCACACAGTTCCACGTCGAACGGCATGTCGGCCTGATCGGCGACACCTTCACCAAGCAGTCGGTGATCGACCGCCTGATGGGCACGCGCGCCATCGGCCACACGCGCTACGCCACCACGGGCGGCTCCGGCCTGCGCAACGTGCAGCCGCTGTTCGCCGAACTTTCCGAGGGCGGGCTGGCGATCGCCCACAACGGCAACATCACCAACGCCATGACCGTGCAGCGCGCGCTGCAGAAGCAGGGCGCGATCTTCTCCTCCACGTCGGACACCGAGACGATCCTGCACCTCGTCGCCACGAGCAAGGAGCGCGACATCAATTCGCGCTTCATCGAGGCGATCCGCCAGCTCGAGGGCGCGTTCTCCCTCGTCGCCCTGACGTCGAAGAAGATGATCGGCTGCCGCGACCCGCTGGGCATCCGCCCGCTCGTTCTCGGCGACCTCGACGGATCCTGGATCCTCGCCTCGGAGACCTGTGCGCTGGACATCATCGGCGCCCGCTTCGTCCGCGACCTGAAGCCCGGCGAGATGGTGATCGTCACCGGCAAGGGCATCGAGAGCATCTTTCCCTTCGAGCCGGTCAAATCGCGCTTCTGCATCTTCGAATACGTCTACTTCGCCCGCCCGGATTCCTCGGTCGAAGGACGCAACGTCTACGACGTGCGCAAGAAGATCGGCGCCGAACTCGCCATCGAGAGCCCGGTCGACGCCGACATTGTGGTTCCGGTCCCCGATTCCGGGACGCCGGCGGCGATCGGCTTCAGCCAGGCGGCGGGCATTCCCTTCGAGCTCGGCATCATCCGCAACCACTATGTCGGACGCACCTTCATCCAGCCGGGCGATTCGATCCGCCACATGGGCGTGAAGCTCAAGCACAACGCCAACCGCCGCATGATCGAGGGCAAGCGCGTCGTGCTGGTGGACGATTCGATCGTGCGCGGCACGACCAGCCAGAAGATCGTGCAGATGGTGCGCGACGCCGGCGCGCGCGAGGTGCACATGCGCATCGCCTCTCCGCCGACACGCGCCTCCTGCTTCTATGGCGTCGATACGCCGGAGAAGGCCAAGCTGCTCGCCTCGCGCATGTCGATCGCCGAGATGGCGGAATTCATCCGCGTCGATTCGCTCGGCTTCCTGTCGATCGACGGACTCTACCGCGCCGTCGGCGAAGCCGGACGCGACAACGCGGTCCCGCAGTTCTGCGACGCCTGCTTCTCGACCGAGTACCCGACGCGGCTCACCGATTTCGACGGGTCGGACAACGTACGCACCTTGTCGCTGCTGGCCGCCGGAGGCCAGTGACGCTCCTCTACGGCGTGACGAGCTTCAGGCCGACGATGCCGGCAACGATCAGGCCGATGCAGGCGATACGCAAAACGTCCGCGGATTCGGCGAACAGGAAGATGCCGAGTATGACCGTGCCGATCGTGCCGATGCCGGTCCACACCGCATAGGCGGTGCCCAGCGGCAGGCTCTTCAGCGCCAGGCCGAGAAGCACCAGGCTGATGACCATGGAGACGACCGTCGCCACGCTCGGGCCGAGCCTGGTGAAGCCGACGCTGTATTTCAGGCCGATCGCCCAGCCGATCTCGAACAGACCGGCCGCGAAAAGTACCAGCCACGCCATACCCACCTCCATCGAAGGCGATGAGGCCGTCCTCATCATGATCTTGCGGGGAGCCGCGGGGTCGTCCCCGCGGCTCCACTCATAGCCGCGGACAGGTCGGCCGACAATGCCGGCGCCGCGGGTTCCGTCGGCGGCGGATTCGTACTATCGGGAGCGCGACACGCGCCACGAAAGACAAGGCCCCGCACGATGACCCCTTCCCTCGACCTCTCCGGCCGCATCGCCCTCGTCACCGGGGCCTCGCGCGGCATCGGCTACTTCATCGCCAGGGAACTGGCCGCGGCGGGGGCGCATGTGATCGCCGTGGCGCGGACCGTGGGCGGGCTCGAGGAACTCGACGACGAGATCAAGGCCGCCGGCGGCGAGGCGACGCTGGTGCCGCTGGACCTGACCGACATGGCCGGCATCGACCGGCTCGGCGGCGCCATCCACGAGCGCTGGGGCAAGCTCGACGTACTGGTGGCCAATGCCGCGATCCTCGGCGTCATCGCGCCGATCGGCCATGTCGAGGCGAAGGTCTTCGAGAGGGTGATGGCGGTCAACGTCACGGCGACGTGGCGGATGATCCGCTCGGTCGATCCGCTGCTGCGCCTCTCCGACGCTGGCCGCGCCATCGTCATGTCGGCGAGCTCGGCGCATTCGGCGCGCGCCTTCTGGGCGCCCTACGCCGCCTCCAAGGCGGCCGTCGAGACGCTCACCCGGTCGTGGGCGAACGAGACGCAGAACTTCGCGCTGCGCGTCAACGCCGTCGATCCCGGCGCGACGCGGACGGCGATGCGCGCGCAGGCGGTGCCGGGCGAGGACCCGTCGACGCTGCCGCACCCGAGCGAAGTCGCGGCGCGCATCATGAAGCTCGCCGATCCGGCCCTGACGCAGACGGGAATGATCTACCAGGCCCAGGAGGATCGCTGGGTGTCTCACCAGAAGCCCGCCTGACGCGCAAAGCCCAGCTTCGAACCGTCGCTCGTCCGCGCGCGGCCGGGGTGCGCGCATCGCGCGCGCACTTGCGGTCGCGGTGCCGCCGGCTCGGTTTCGACATCCCAGGCGATGCATCGCCGTCCGCGTGCTCAACCTGTCCCCTCATGTTTCAACCAGAGGGAGACGACAGATGGGTTTCAAGACGATCGACCGGCAGCGCGGGGCGCGGCTTCGCCAGGCCATGGCCGCTCGCGGCGATCTCAAGATGATGGCGATGGCAGCCGAGATGGGGGTTTCCCCGGCGGCACTGTCGAAGTGGCGCCAGGGCCATGCGATGTCGGTCGACCACGCCAGCCGCCTGTGCGCCATCCTCGGCGTGTCGCTCGACTGGCTGCTCACCGGCCGCGCCGGGCAGGACGGCGGACGGCTCCAGCCTATCTCGGCGACCGAGCACGAACTGCTCGTGCTGCTCGCCCGCAGGCCGGAACGGATCGCCCGGTGCCTGGTCGATCTCGTCGCCGAGATTCCCGAGCCAACGGGCCCGGGCGGCGCTCGGTCGCATTAACCCATGGTTGCATCTTCGAGACAGATTCAACTCCAAGTTAACGCCTTTCCGTAGCGTTATCTATTTAAAGTTGTACTTTTCTTCTGTGATCTTCCTGTAGTTGCAGGAAGGCGCGCCCGACGATCTTTCCAGGGAGATAGTGCAATGTCGAATACCTACACGCTGACCTTCGTCAACAACTCGGACAACAACTGGGACTTCTGCTGCTTCCAGGAGGATCCGAACATCAGCACGCAGGACGTCCAGTCACTCGCGTGGTTCGCCTTTCCGGTGGCCCCGACGACCTCGGTGAGCTTCTCGTGGACCATCGACTACCAGTTCGTCTGGAGCCAGACCGGCCAGCTCGGCGCCGGCGTGGTGTTCTCGGCGAGCCAGAAGTGGGAGGCATCCCTCACCGGCAACAACGGCGTCGACTTCACGCGCAAGCCGAACCAGGCCTTCACCTTCGAGACCCTGGCGCCGTTCGGCAACCAGGGCACGCTCTACATCAACCAGGACAGCACCATTCCGAACGACACCGCGGCGGTCGGCATCAACATGGGCATCGTCGGCGCGCCTCCCGGCGCCGGCACCGGCACGTTCGTCGTCCCGGCCCAGCCCAACATCACCGCGAGCTTCACCCCGCATCCGCTCTACTGGGTCACCTTCGGCCAGTACACGCCCGGCCAGGTGCTGGACACGCAGCAGATCACGCAGAAGGCCCAGGTGGCGTTCCCGGTGAACGTCTACAGCATGTACGCCTTCCTCAATCCGGACAACAGCTGGACGGTGAGTTCGCAGCAGTCGCTCAACTCCACCTACCTCGAGTCCGGCCGCGACGCGGCGAATGCGCTGCGGACCGACCCGCGGCTGCTCGCCGACTCGCGGCGGCGGCGCTAGCGCCCTCCTCCGGGCCGCGCCGACGACGCACGGCCCGGAGACGACCACGAACCCCAAGGAGGAGGCACGGCGATGAGGGCGACCCTGGTCAATGCCAGCCAGTCCGAAACCAGCATCGCGGTCTGGGTCGACTTTGCCGGAGGACCGGCATCGAAACCGGTCGCCTGGATCAGCGCCCTGCTCTCCCCCAACTGCTATGCGGTCTACGAATGGCAGGCCGCCTACGAACTGGTCTGGGCCGACACCGGAAAGCTCCTCGCGGGAAAGACGGTGAACGCGGCGCAACGCCTCCCGACGGCCCCGGCCGGCGGCGCGGCGCGGCTGGAGAAGCAGGGCGGCGGCTATCGGCTCGTGGCGGTATCTCCGGCCGTTCCCCCGGATCCGGGCACGCTGCTTGTCGAGACGTCTGCCGACGTTCCGGCGGAGCAGCTGGCGGTGGGCGTCAACATTCGCATCCTCAGCGGGATGGGCGCGCCGGGGGACGCCGCGGGGGTGGCCCAGGCAGGACCCAACCTCACCTACCGGTGGACCACCGGCGAGACCTACTACGCGAATGCCGGCGCGATCACGCAGTCCGAATACGATCCGCCGGCCTTGCAGACGCAAACGCCGCTGAGGCTGGACTTCGCCGGAGGCTCCGACGTCGGCATCCTGCTGGACCAGGCCAACATCCTGCACCAGCTCGGCAACGCCCAGCTGGCCGAGATCGCCAGCTCCGCGGCTTTCGTCCGGATGCCGGCGGCGCCCGCGAGCTGCCGTCGGTGCGGCGCGACGGCCGCAACCATCGAACCCGATTCATGAGGAAAGGACATCGTCATGGCTACGCAGGAACAGGCGAACCGCACATTGGCGGCGCATGTCGACACGCTCATCGCCCACCCCAACGTCACTTCGGTCAGCGTGATCGAGGACGAGGACGGCGAGAACATCATCGAGATCGGGCTGGTCGGACCCGAGAACGGGCCGCAGGCGGCGAACGCGGGACCGCTTCCCGACGAACTGCCCGTCCCCGACGACAGCGGCCGTCCCGTTCCAGGCGCTCCGGCGATCCCCGTCAGGAAGCGCATCGTCGGCGAGGTCCGCGGAATCAGCTTCACCGACCGGGTCCGTCCGGCCCACGGCGGCGACAGCTGCGGCCCGGCGGTGACGAAATCGGCCGGGACGCTCGGCGCCCGCGTCGACCGCAAGGGCACGCCGTGCATCCTCTCGGCGTGGCACGTGCTCTACCGGGACCCCGCGACGGACGGCACGAGGATCGTCCAGCCGGGATCGCTCGACGGCGGCACGGAGCCGAAGGACGCGATCGGCACGAACCTGCGCGGCATCCTCAGCGACACGCTCGACGCGGCCATCGCCACCATCGACAAGCCTGCGGGCGACTTCGTCGAGACGGGCACCCGCTGCTACGGCGCGATCAGCGGCGTCGACAAGGCGAAGGTGACGATGGCGGTGAAGAAATGCGGCCGCTCGACGCAGTCCACCAGCGGCACGGTCACCTCCGTCAATTCCACCGTGAAGGTCACCCACCCCTCCTATCCGGGCGGCGAGAAGGTGTTCAGCAACCAGATCCAGATGACGCTCAAGGCGATCGCCGGGGATTCGGGCGCGGTCGTGCTGACCCACAAGGATGCGGCGGTCGGCCTGCTGTTCGCGGCGTCGGCGACCGATGGCTGGGCGAACCACATCCAGGACGTGATGGACGCCTTCGGCGTGACGTTCGCCTGAGGCAGTGATCGCCCCAAGGCGCAGGGCCTGCGGTCCTGCGCCAACGCATTCCCGGCGGGTGGGATTGGCGCGGCCGGCGGATTGGGCGGAAGGAGGACCCGGGCGGCACGTCGCGGCTCGTCCAGGAGCCGTCCGATGTCCGCCCTCGCCTCGCCCCGGGAACGCGTCTTCGCCGGCATCCTCCTGACCAGCCTCGCCTACTTCCTGTTCACCGTGCACGACGCGGCGGTGAAGCTGCTCGTCGCGGCGATTCCGGTCTGGCAGGTGCTGTTCTTCCGCAGCCTGACCATCCTCGCCGGCTGCGCCGCCTTCGGCGGACCCGCACTGTTCCGCGACGCGATCCGGTCGCCGATCGTGAAGCCGATGTTCCTGCGGTCCTTCCTCATCCTCGGCGCGTGGCTGTGCTACTACAACGCCGCGCGCAGCCTGCAGCTCGCCGAGCTGACGACGATCTATTACGCGGCGCCGATCATCGTCACCGTGCTCTCCGTGATCGTGCTCAAGGAGTCCGTGCCGCTGGCGCGCTGGGCGGCGGTCTTCGGCGGCTTCGCCGGCGTCTTCATCGCCTGCGATCCGGCCCGGCTCGGGCTTTCGGTGCCGGTGCTGCTGGTGCTTGCCGCCGCCTTCATGTGGGGCACCTCGATCATCCTGCTGCGCAAGATCGCCATGCAGGAGAAGACGATCGTCCAGATGATCCTCAACAACGGCTTCTTCCTGTTCACCGCCGGCGTGCCGCTGGCCTGGGTGTGGCAGACGCCGAGCGCTTCGCAGGCCCTGCTCCTGCTCGGCGCCGGCATGCTCGCCGGGCTCGCGCAGTTCACGCTCTTCGAGGGCATGCGCCGCGCCGAGGCCTCGGTGATCGCGCCGTTCGAGTACACCGCCCTCGTCTGGGCCTTCGCGCTGGGCTACCTGATCTGGGCCGACGTCCCGCGGGTGGAAGTGTTCGTCGGCGCCAGCCTGATCATGGCGGCGGGCCTGCTCGTCGTCGCCTCGGAACACCGCCGCGGACGGGTGGCGAAAGAAATCTGAAAAAAGTTGCAGAGGCCGGGAACCCTTTTCGAGGTCCGCCGTTTCTGGTGCGAACGGGCCGTCCCCCACCCCCCCTTACCCCCCAGGCCCGTTCACTCACTCCGGCCGGCCCCGTTTGGGCCGGCCATTTTTTCGGCGGAAGGGGCGGAAGGGAAGCGCACCGCGAGACGACCGACAAGTCGCCGCTTGGCACGGCGTGCCGCACGAGGCATTGTCCAGCGAGATCCCCACTCCCGACCCGCGGAGGACCGCTTGGGCGACAAGATGCCGAACGAAGCCCTGATCCGCACGGCGATCGTCCTGGCCGTCGCCGGGCTCGGCTTCTACATCTGCTACCTGCTCGCACTGCCGTTCCTCGGCGCGCTGACATGGGCGGTGGTGCTCGCCATCCTGATCGTGCCCGCCCATCGCCGGCTGGAGCAGCGCCTGGCCTATCCGTCGACCGCAGCCATGCTCTCGACGATCGCCGCAGCGGTGGTCGTCGCCGTGCCGGTCCTGTTCGTCGCCCAGCAACTGATCGGCGAGGCCGCCAATGCCGCCGTCTTCATCGAGAAGACGCTGCGCTCGTCGGCCTGGCGCGAAGCGATCGAGGACTTCCCGCGGCTGGCGGCCATCGCCACGTGGCTGGAGGAGCGGCTCGATCTCGCCGGCGCCGCCGCCAGCCTCGCGGCCTGGCTGACCGGCCGCAGCACGAGCTTCCTGCGTGCCTCGGCGACCCAGTTGCTCGGCTTCGTCCTGACCTTCTACTTCCTGTTCTTCTTCCTGCGCGACCGGGCGCGCATACTCGACAACCTCAACGCCCTCTCGCCCCTGAGCAAAGCGGAAACCGGGATTCTTTTCAGTCGCTTCGGCGAAACCGTGAATGCGACGATCTTCGGCGTCATCGTCATCGCAATCCTCCAGGGCACCCTCGGCGGGCTGATGTTCTGGTGGCTCGGCCTGCCGCTGCCGATGGTCTGGGGCCTGGTGATGGGACTGCTGGCGATCGTTCCGGTGCTCGGCGCCTTCGTGGTCTGGATACCCGCCTCGCTGTTCCTCGCGCTCGACGGCTCGTGGGGCAAGGCCATCATCCTCGCCGCCTGGGGCGGACTGATCGTCGCCAGCATCGACAATCTCCTCTACCCGATGCTGGTCGGCAACCGGCTGAAGCTGCACGCCGTTCCCGCCCTCGTCGGCGCAATCGGCGGCATCTTCCTGTTCGGTGCTTCCGGCCTCGTGCTCGGCCCGGCCGCCATCGTCCTGACCTGGGCCCTCGTCGAGATCGTCAAGTCGCGCTACAAGCCGCCCGCGGCGGTGGAGGACGCAGCCACCGCCGCGGCCCCGGCGAAGAACGCCGATCCGCGAAAGGCGGGCCGCCGGCGCGCGACATAGAGCATTTCCGGCGAACATTGGATCACTCTGCCGGACCAATTCGGGCCAGGGTCGAGGGCTTCGGCGAAGGTCGATGTGGTACATCGGCCGAGCCGGAGACCGAAGGATCTGGCCCGAATTCGTCCGGCCCGAAGGGTTTCCCGCTGGCGCGGCGCCCGCTTCGTCAGCCGGACTTGGTCGATGCACCACATCGACCTTCGCCGCCTTCCTGGCGGATCGCCTCACCATCGGGAAACAGAGTGACCCAATGTTCGCCGGAAATGCTCTAGGAGCGTCCGACGGCAGCGGCGGCCACGTCATTGACCTTCGCACGGCTTCCGCTACCCTTCCGTAAAACAGCGGTCGGCAAGAAACCGCGTCGGCAAGGAGACTGGAGGCGACAATGATCCTGCCAGCCATACTGTCTGTCGGCCTCGTCGTGGCCGCGATCCTCGTCCTTGCCGCAGCCGAATCGGTCCGTCTCGACCTCGGCTTCCGCCAGGCGCTGCTCTACCTGCCGTTCCGGATCGGCTACCGGATCGCCGCGAAGGGCATCCCCGCCGCCAGGAAGACCCCGGCGCCGGTCATCTACGTCGTCGTCCACCAGTCGCGCATCGACCCGGCCCTGATGCTGTCGCTGCTGCCGCCCGAAACGCTTCACATCCTCGACCCGGTCTCGGCGCGGGCCGGGTGGCTGGAGCCGTGGCGGGACCTGGCGCGCTCGATCGCCTTCAACGCCGAGCACGTCTTCGTCAGCCGCAGGCTGGTGCGCCATCTCAGGGGCAAGGGGCGGCTGGCCGTCTACATCCCCGACGCCGTCGAACCCGACACCAAGGCCTTCCGCCTCTACCGCGCCGTCGCCCGCATCGCGCTGCAGGCCGGGGCCAGCATCGTGCCCGTCTTCGTCGGCGGCGGCCGCCATCTGCGCACCTCGCTGACGCCCGCCGCGCTCGCCCCGCGGCGATTCCTGCCGCGCCTGACCGTCGTGGCGCTCGAGGCGATACCGATGGCGGCCCTGCTCGATCGTTCGGGCGCGCCGACCACCGCATCGAACGCGCTGTTCGACCGCGTCGCCGAGGCTCGCGTCGCCGCTTGCGGCCCGGAGCGGACGCCGTTCCAGGCCCTGCGCGACGCCGTCGACGTCTTCGGCGGCGATCATCCCGCGCTCGAGGACGTCATTTCGGGAACCATGACCTACGGCCGCCTCCTGACCGGTGCGCGTATCCTCGGCCATCGCCTGGCCTCGGCCACCGCTCCGGGAGAGGCGGTCGGCGTCATGCTGCCGAACGCCAACGCGGTCGCCGTCACCGTCGCGGGCCTGTTCTCGGGATCGCGCGTCGCGGCCATGATCAACTACACCGCCGGCGAGGCCAACGTCACGGCGGCGGTGCGCACGGCGATGATCCGCGCCGTCGTCTCCTCGCGCAGCTTCGTCGAGAAGGCAGGGCTCGCCAACGTGATCGCCGCCGCCGAGCGCGGCGGTGCACGCGTGATCTGGCTGGAAGACATCCAGAAGACGATGACGACGTGGGAGAAGGCCGTCGGCGCGCTGATGCGCAACCGGCCCATCGCGCGCCAGGACCCCGCCCTGCCCGCCGTCATCCTCTTCACCTCCGGTTCGGAGGGACTGCCCAAGGCGGTCGTGCTGGCCGGCCGCAACCTCGTGGCCAACGCGATGCAGATACAGGCCAGGATCGGCTTCTCGCGGCAGGACAAGCTGTTCAACGTGCTGCCGGTGTTCCATTCCTTCGGCCTCACGGGCGGCACGATCCTGCCGCTGCTGACCGGCGTCCGGCTGTTCCTGTATCCGTCCCCGCTGCATTACAAGCTGATCCCCGAGACCGCCGCCAAGGCCCGGCCGACGATCCTGTTCGGCACCGACACGTTCCTCGGCGGCTATGCGCGCAGCGCCCAGGACACCGACTTCGCCAGCCTGCGCCTTGTCGTCGCCGGCGCCGAACCGGTGCGGAGCGACACGCGCCGCGTCTGGCGCGAGCGCTTCGGCGCCGAGATCGTCGAGGGCTACGGGCTGACCGAGGCGGCTCCGGTCGTGTCGGTCAACTCGGCCACCCACGGGCGCGAGGGGTCAGTCGGCCGCCTTCTGCCCGGCCTGCGCATGCGCCTCGAGCCGGTCGAGGGCATCGCCGACGCCGGACGGATGTGGATCTCGGGACCGAACATCATGCTGGGATACATCACCGCCGACCGGCCCGGCGAGATCCAGCCGCTGTCCAACGGCTGGCACGATACCGGCGACATCGTCGCGGTCGACCGCGAGGGTTTCGTCTTCATCCGCGGGCGGGCAAAACGGTTTGCCAAGATCGCCGGCGAGATGGTGTCGCTCGGCGCGGTCGAGATGCTGGTCGCCGCACTCTGGCCGGAGGGCCGCCACGCCGCCGTGACGCTGCCGGACGAACGCCGCGGCGAACGGATCGTGCTGGTGACGACGGCGCCCGAAGCGGACATCGCAGCCCTGAAGCGTCATGGCCGCAAGCTCGGCGCCAGCGACCTGATGATCCCGCAGGACATCATCATGGTCGACGACCTTCCCCTGCTCGGGACCGGAAAGACCGACTACGCATCGACGCGCGCGATTGCGGTCGCGAGGATCGGCCGCGACGCGGCCGCCTGAACGCGCGGCGCGTTCCGTTGCTTCAGGGCTGCGGGGCAATCTCCGCTGCCGCCGCCGCGGTCGTCTTCTTCTGCTCCTCAACGGCGCGGCGCGAATAGGCCCGCGCCGAGAGCGGCAGGAAGACGAGGTAGCCGATCACGGTCGCCGACATCGTGTACCAAGGGTAGGCGGTGAGCAGCAGGACGAAGAACGCCATGGCGAAGATCAGCGGCAGGACCATGTCGCCGCGCACGCGCGTTCCGAGCTTCTTGGCGGAGTATACCGGCAGCCGGCTGATCAGCAGGTAGGCGACGAGCACCGTGTAGGCAGTGCTGGCAAAGGCAAAACCGCGCGTCATCTCGACGCCGATGAAGCCGAGATAGGCCGGCAGCATCATCAGCATCGCGCCTGCCGGCGCGGGCACGCCGACGAAGTACTCGGCTTGCCATGCGGGCCGGTCCTCGTCGCCGAGCAGCACGTTGAAGCGCGCGAGCCTGAGGCCGCAGGAGATGGCGAAGAGCAGCGCCGCGATCCAGCCGAACGAGCCGGCCTGGTTCAACAGGTAGGCATAGAGCACCAGCGCCGGCGCGACGCCGAAATTGACGATGTCGGCGAGCGAATCCATTTCCGCGCCGAACTTCGACGAAGCCTTGAGCATGCGCGCGACACGGCCGTCGAAGCCGTCGAGGATGGCCGCGATCAGGACCATGAAGACCGCGGTCTCGAAGCGTCCCTCGAAGGCGAGCCGGATGCCGAACAGGCCGGCGCAGATCGCCAGCACGGTGATCAGGTTCGGGAAGACCAGGCGCAGCGGTATCTCGCGAATGCGCGGTCCGCCCTGGCCGTGCGGCTCGAATGGCTTGAAGGGTCCCGGCATCCGCGCGCCTACGCGATGCGCACGAGCGGCGCGGCGACGTCGCTGCCGAAGTCGGCCAGCACGGTCTCGCCGGCGACCGTGGTCTGCCCGACCGCGACGCGCGGCGTGGCGCCGGCGGGGAGATAGACGTCGACGCGCGAGCCGAAGCGGATCAGGCCTATGCGCTCGCCGACGCCGATATTGCCGCCGGTTTCCACCCAGCAGACGATGCGCCGCGCCACGAGGCCGGCGATCTGCACCGCCGCCACGGGTCCGTGGGGGCTGTCGATGACGAGCCCGTTGCGTTCGTTCTCGACGGAAGCCTTGTCCATTTCGGCGTTCATGAACTTGCCCGGCCGGTACTCGATGCGCGCGATGCGGCCGCGCACGGGAGCCCGGTTCACGTGGCAGGAAAAGACGTTCATGAACACCGAGATGCGCAGGAGCTCGTCGCTGCCGAGGCCGAGTTCCTTCGGCGGCACCGCCGGCCCGACCAGGGAGACGCTGCCGTCGGCAGGGCTGACGACCAGTCGGTCGTCGAGCGGCGTGACGCGCGGCGGATCGCGGAAGAAATAGACGCACCAGGCGGTGAGGATCAGGCCGACCCAGAAGAGCGTATAGGAGAACAGGCCGAGCACGAGGGTCGCAGCCGCGAACCCCGCGATGAAGGGATAGCCCTCGCGGTGGATGGGGACGAAGGTCTTGCGGATCGATTCGGCGACGCTCATGGGGGCTCCGGCAGCCTCGACTGTTCGGGACTGCTTATCGGATATGGTTCCCTGCCGCAACGCGACAAGGACGGCCCCGCGACGATGCCGCGTCAGACCTCCGACGTGCGCCGGCGCACGACGACACCGAGTTCGTCGGTCTCGCGGGCGATGCGCAGGCGTTCCTCGGCCTCGGTCGCCTCGCGCTGGCGATCCCACATCGAGGCATAGAGGCCGCGCGCGGCGAGCAGGCTGTGATGCGTGCCGCGCTCGGCGATCGCCCCGTCGCGCAGGACGATGATCTCGTCGGCCGAGATGACGGTGGAGAGGCGGTGGGCGATGACCAGCGTCGTGCGGCCGCGGCTCACCGTGTCGAGCGCCGCCTGGATCTCCTGCTCTGTCTGCGTGTCGAGGGCCGACGTCGCCTCGTCGAGCATCAGGATCGGCGGGGCCTTGAGGATCGTGCGGGCGATGGCGACGCGCTGCTTCTCGCCGCCCGACAGCTTGAGCCCGCGTTCGCCGACCATCGCCTGGTAGCCGTCCGGCAACTTCTCGATGAAGCCGGCGATCTGGGCGAGTTCGGCGGCGCGACGCACCTCTTCCTCCGGCGCTTCGGGCCGTCCGTAGCGGATGTTGTAGGCGATGGTATCGTTGAACAGCACCGTGTCCTGCGGAACCATGCCGATCGCGGCGCGGAGGCTGTCCTGCGACACGTCGCGGATGTCCTGGCCGTCGACCAGGATCGAGCCCGACTGGATGTCGTAGAAGCGGAACAGAAGCCGCGAGATCGTCGACTTGCCCGCGCCAGACGGCCCGACAATCGCCACGGTCCTCCCCGCCGGCACGCTGAACGACACGCCCTTCAGGATCGGCCGGTTGGGATCGTAGGCGAAGTGGACGTCGCGGAACTCCACCGCGCCGCTGGCCACGGAAAGGGGCCTGGCGCCGGGCCGGTCGACGACCTCGGCGGGGACGTCGAGAAGCTCGAACATCTTCTCGATGTCGGTGAGGCCCTGGCGGATCTCGCGATAGATGAAGCCGATGAAGTTGAGCGGCATCGACAGCTGCATCAGGAGCGCGTTGATGAAGACGAAGTCGCCGATCGTCTGCGTCCCGGCCTGCACCTCCCGCGCCGACAGCACCATGGCGACCGTCATGCCGGCGCCGAAGATCACGCCCTGGCCGAAGTTCAGCCAGCCGAGCGAGGTCCAGGTCTGCGTCGCCGCGACCTCGTAGCGGGCCATCGACTTGTCGAAGCGCCGTGCCTCCATCGCCTCGTTGTTGAAGTACTTCACCGTCTCGTAGTTGAGCAGCGAATCGATCGCCTTGGTGTTGGCGTCGGTGTCGCTGTCGTTCATCTCGCGGCGGATGGTGATGCGCCAGTCGCTCGCCCAGACGGTGAACCAGGTGTAGAGGCACACGGTCACGGCGACGACGGCGACGTAGATCCAGCCATAGGCATAGGCGAAGACGATCGCGGTCAGGGCGAACTCGAGGATCGTCGGCGCGGTGTTGAGGATGGTGAAGCGCACGATGGTCTCGATGCCCTTCGTGCCGCGCTCGATGATCCGCGACAGGCCGCCGGTGCGCCGTTCCAGGTGGAAGCGCAGCGACAGGTCGTGCATGTGCACGAAGGTCTTGTAGGCGAGCTGCCGGACCGCGTGCTGCCCGACCCGGGCGAACAGGGAATCGCGCAGCTGGTTCAGGCCCAGCTGCACGATCCGCACGACGTTGTAGGCGATCACCAGCATCACCGGTGCGAGCAGGAAGGCGGGAAGCAGCGGCGGCGCGGCGCCGTCGGTCGAAAGCGCGTCGGTCGCCCACTTGAAGAAGTAGGGAACCCCGATCAGGACGAACTTGGCGACGACCAGGAACACGGTCGCCCAGACGACGCGCGCCTTCAGGTCGGCGCGGCCCGTCGGCCACATGTAGGGCCACAGGTTGAAAAGCGTCGTGAAGAGGGAGCCGGAGTCGGCGGAGACGGTCTTGCTTGCCACGCGACGTTTCCTGGGTTCGTTGTTGTTCTCGTTGTTGCCGATTGCGGCGTTCAAGGGCCGCGGCACGTCCTGCCGTCGTCGCAGCAGGTGTCGAGGAAGCCGGTCACCGACCGCGCGAGTTCGGCTACCGCGCTGCGGTCGATTTCGTAGCGCGACCGCTGGCGATCGGGCCGGTAGCGGACCAGGCCGGCGGCGACGAGGATCTTGAGATGCTGGGAGACCGTCGACTGGGCGAGGTCGAGCGTGTCGACGACGTCCTTGCAGCAGCAGCAGCCGGCGGACGACAGATGGCGGAGGATTTCAAGGCGGGCCGGATGCGCGAGCGCGTTCAGCCGGCCGGCCATGTCGTCGGCGGGCGGCGAAAGGCCGTCGCGTGGAGAATCGGTTCCTGCCTGGTCCATCGTTCATCGTCGATAAACGATGAACGATGGACCTGCAAGAGGCAATCTCTACTGGGTCTTGGTCGTGGCCTGTTCGCCGATGGCCTTCATGTCGGCGGCCTCGCCTTCCGGCGTCTTCTCGGGAACCGAGAAGATCTGACCCGGCCAGATCCGGTCCGGATCGGAGATCTGGTCCTGGTTGGCGAGGTAGATCGTCGAATAGCGCACGCCGCGACCGTAGACGCGCCGCGAGATCCGCCACAGCGAATCGCCGCGCCGGATGATGACGGCGCCCTGGGCCGCCTGCAGTTTCGGCGCGGTCACTTCCGGCGGCGTCGCGGCGATGTCGGTGCCGAGCTTGGGCAACTCGATCTTGGCTTCCGCCGGCGGTTCGGCCGCGGCGACGGTCGCCGGCTGCTCGGGCTTGGCCGGTTCGGCCGCGGCAGGCGCAGGCTCGGCCGCGGCCGGCTCGGGCTGGGCGGCGGCTTCGGTCGCCGGAGCCGTCGCGGC
>CALFXR010000223.1 GCA_937958475.1 uncultured Mesorhizobium sp.
ATCTGGATGCCGACCTTGCCCGGCGCGACCATCACCTGGACGTCGACGGGGACCGCCTCGATGCCCTGAAAAGCGACCGTACGCACCCGCGAAACCATGCCGTCCTCCGCCGCCAGGGGACGAAGAGCCGGCAGGCGCGCCCGTCCCGAGACGAAGACAAGCACGGACAAAGATTTACGTCAAGAACATTTCGGGAACATCTGGTTCAGGCCGGGAGAGCCGGGGCACGGGTGCCGCCGTTCGACCGTCTCTACTCTACAGATCGGCCGCTCAACTGCGTCGGGATTCGACCGCGTCCCAGAACAGGCTGGCGATGTCGGCGCCGCCGAATTTCTTCACCTCGCGCACGCCGGTCGGCGAGGTGACGTTGATCTCGGTCATGTAGTCGCCGATGACGTCGATGCCGACGAGCAGGAAGCCGCGTTCCTTCAGCGAAGGTCCGATGCGGGCGCAGATCTCGCGCTCGCGCTCGGTCAGCTCGGTCTTCTCGGCGCGGCCGCCGACATGCATGTTGGAGCGCGAATCGTGGGCCGCCGGGACGCGGTTGATGGCGCCGACCGGCTCGCCGTCGACGAGGATGATGCGCTTGTCGCCGGCGCGCACCTCCTTCAGGTAGCGCTGGACGATGAACGGCTCGCGGAATATCTGCTCGAACATCTCGAGCAGGGCGGAGAGGTTGCGGTCGGCCTCGGGCAGATGGAAGATGCCGGCGCCGCCGTTGCCGTAGAGCGGCTTGATGATGATGTCGCCGTGCTCGCGGCGGAAGTCGGCGACCGCCTGGCGGTCCTTGGTGATCAGCGTCTCCGGCATCAGGTCGGGGAACTCGGTGACGAAGATCTTCTCCGGGCTGTTGCGCACCCAGGCTGGGTCGTTGACGACCAGCGTCCTGGGGTGGATGCGCTCGAGGATGTGGGTGGTGGTGATGTAGTTCATGTCGAAGGGCGGGTCCTGGCGCAGGAGAACCACGTCCATCTCGGCGAGGTTGGTGCGCGCCGGCGCGTGCAGGGTGAAGTGGCTGCCCTTCTCGTCGCGCACGGAAAGCGCCTCCAGCGTGGCGAAGACGCCGCCGCCCTGCATGGAGAGGCGGTCGGGCGTGTAGTGGAACAGGCGGTGGCCGCGACGCTGCGCTTCGAGACAGAGCGCAAAGGTGGTGTCGCCGGCGATGGAGATCGTCGCGATGTGGTCCATCTGGACGGCGATGTCGAGCGGCATGGGGCCTCCGGCGAGTCGGGGTTTGATCTGGCCGCACCGATGTAATGCCTGCCGGGCCCCGTGCCAATCCGCCACGCGGCAGGCGGGCTGGTGTCAGCGGTCGAAGACGAGCCGCGAATAGCCGAGCCAGGAGGCGGCGATGGCCACCGCCGAGCCGAAGGCGAGCGCCAGGAGCGGCGGCAGGCCGGGCACCAGGGCCAGCGCCCCGGCATAGGCGGCATAGTTGACCAGGCTGGCGCCGATGCCGACGCCGCCGTAGCGGGCGCCTTCGCGCACGACGCCGCGGCTCGACGGGCGGAAGGTGAAGTTGCGGTTGATCAGCCAGGTGACGCAGAGCGCGAAGCCGATCGAGCCGACGCGCGCGGAAAACGGGTCGAGCGGCGTCGCGGCGAGGAGAAACGCCAGCGCGCCGGCATCGGCGAAGAAGCCGATGCCGCCGGTCAGGAGGAAGCGGGCGACCTGGCCGTTCATGCCGCCTTCGTCGAGGCTGCCTTCACCGGAGCGGCCTTCGCCGGGGCCGGCGCCGGGTGGGCGTGGTGCGCCTCGCGGGCGGCGCGTCGGCGGTCGCCGCGGGTGGCCGGGAAGGACAGGTAGAAGATGCGCTTCTGCTCGGCGCGGCCGCGGGCGACCGAATCGAGGATCAGCCCGGCGACCAGCGACATCATCGAGAACAGCGCCATCGCCATGGACAGCACCCAGGTGGGCATGCGCGGCACCAGGCCGGTGGCGAAATAGTCGGCGAGCACGGGCACCATCATGCCGAACGAGGCGGCGAGGAAGACCAGCGAGAAAGCGCCGAAGAAGCGCAGCGGCCGGGTCTCCTTGAGCAGCATGGCGAACATCCACAGGATCTTCGCGCCGTCGCGCCAGGTCGACAGCTTCGAGGCCGAGCCTTCCGGGCGGCGGCCGTAGTCGAGCGCCATCTCGCTGACCGGCAACTTCAGCACGGAGGCGTGGACCGACATTTCGGTCTCGATCTCGAAGCCGCCGGAGACGGCCGGGAAGCTCTTGACGAAGCGGCGGGTGAAGGCGCGGTAGCCGGAGAAGATGTCGGTGAAGTCGCGGCCGAAGAGGAACTTGTAGAGCGAATTGAAGATGCGGTTGCCGAAGGCGTGGCCGGCGCGGCCGGCGTCGTCGGTGACGCCGCGGCGCGTGCCCACCGCCATGTCTGCGCGCTCGGTGAGCAGAAGGTTGATCAGCTGCGGGGCGTCTTCGGGCGCATAGGTGCCGTCGCCGTCGGCCATCAGGTAGATGTCGGCCTCGATGTCGGCGAACATGCGGCGCACGACGTTGCCCTTGCCCTGGCGCGGCTCGCGGACGACGACGGCGCCGGCGGCGCGGGCCCGCAGCGCGGTGAGGTCGCTCGAATTGTTGTCGTAGACGTAGACCGTGGCGCCCGGCAGGACCTCGCGGAAGCGGGCGACGACGTCGCCGACGGTCTTTTCCTCGTTGTAGCAGGGAAGCAGGATGGCAATGTCGAGGTCGGCGCCGATCGCGTGGGGCATGACTGTCTCCGGGACCGGGCATGGAGTGGAGCCGCAGCGGCGCCGGTCGCGGCTTTACTATTTGTTGTGCGGGTTAAGGCTAGGTTTAGCGCCGCTCGAAACAAGCCGGATCGCACGATCGTGACCATCGCCGAAGCCGCGGCAAGCAGGACCGCGACGCCGACACCGACGTGGCGCACCGACCTCGCGGTCGCCGTGGCGGCGGCGCTGGCGGTCGTCCTGTTCCACGCGGTCTCCGGCTTTGCCACGCTCGCCGACTTCAGGGGCGACAACGACAATCTGATGCGGCTGGCCGAGGTGCGCGACCTCATCGGCGGTCAGGGCTGGTTCGACCTGCACCAGTACCGGATGGGCCCGGCGGGCGGCTTCGTGATGCACTGGTCGCGGCTGGTCGACGCGCCGATCGCGGCGCTGATCCTGCTGGGCGAGGCGCTGACGGGGAGCCGCGCGGCGGGCGAGACGGCGGCGCTGGTGGCGTGGCCGGCCATGCTCTTCGCCGCGGCGCTGTTTTCCATCCTGCGCGGCGCGCGCAGCCTCGGCGGCGGCGAGGCCGTGCTGCCGGCGCTGGTCATCGGCGGCGCGGCGCTGCATTTCATCTCCATCTTCGCGCCCGGCGCGATCGATCACCACAATGTCCAGCTGGCGCTGACGCTCGGCATGATCGCCGCGCTCGCCGGACCGGCGCCGGGCTGGCGCGGCGGTGCGGCCGCGGGCGCCTGCGCCGCGATCATGCTGGCGGTCGGCATGGAGACCGCGCTCTACGTGGCGGCCGGCGGGCTGGCGGCGGCGGCGCTGTTTCTCGCCGGCGGGGCCGAGGGCCGGCGCGTCGCGGCGGGATTCGGCGCGGCCTTCGCCGCTCTCGCCGCACTCGCCTTCGCCGCCACGGTCGATCCGGCGGCCTGGGGCGCACCGGCCTGCGACGCCTATTCGGTGGCGCAGTTCGCCGTCGCCGCGCTGTGCGGCGCCGGGCTTGCCGCGGCCGCCGGCGCTGCCGGACTGTCGGCGACCCCGGCGCGCAGGCTCGTCGCCCTCGGCCTGATCGGCGCCGCCGCGGGCGGGCTGGCGGTCGCCTTCTTCCCGCAGTGCCTCGCCGACCCCTATGCCGGGCTCGACCCCCGCCTGAAGACCTACTGGCTCTCCGCCATCACCGAAGCGCAGAGCCTGAAGGCCGTCCTGTCGACGGCGCCGGCGATGGCGGTCTCCTACTATGCGACGCCGGTGCTGGCGGCGCTGCTGCTCGGCGCCGGCATGCTCACGCCCGCCGGACGGCGGCGCGAGGCGGCGGTGGTGCTCGGCTTCCTCGCCGTGGCGGTGGCGGTGAGCGCCTGGCAGGTGCGCGGCGCGATGTTCTCGATCCCGATCGCGACGATCGCGCTGTCGGCGTGGATCGGCCGGCGGCGCAAGCTCGCCGCGGCGGCGCCGTCGCCGCGCAACACGCTGACGATGGCCGCCGCTTGGCTGGTATCGATCAACGTGGCGTGGACGGCGGCGGCGGAGCAGCTGCTGCCGTTGGAGACGGCGAGCGCGATGGCGACGCCGGCCGGACGCGCCAAGGCCTGCCACCGCGCCGCGGACTACGACGGGCTGGCCGCGCTCCCGGCGGGAGGCGTGCTCGCCGTCTCGAACCTCGGCGCGCCGATCCTGCGCTACACGCCCCACCGCGTCCTGGCGGGCCCCTACCACCGCAACGTCGACGGCAACCTGCTGGCGATCCGCGCCTTCATGGAAGGCGAGGCGTCGGCGCTGGCGATCGTGCGCGAACAGGGCATCGCCTATGTGGCGCTGTGCCCCGGCAACGACGAGACGAAGACCTTCGCCGCATGGGCGCCGGACGGCTTCCTCGCCGAACTCGGGCGCAGCACAGCGCCGGGCTGGCTCGAACCGCTCGCGGACGGCGGCGGCGGCGCGCTGACGATCTACCGGGTGCTGCCGGCACGGTGAACGCCGGCACGTTGAAGGCCCGCGCGATGAGGGCCCGCGCGATGACGGCCCGCGCGTTGAGGACCTGCGCTGCGAGAGCCGCCGCGCCCGCGGCGGTCCGCCCCCGCCAATCCGCTTCCGCAACGCGATACCCGGGGGATACGTTTTCGAAAGGGTTATCTGATATGCCGGATTCAACCAGAAGAAGGGCACAAGTTTCGTGATGCAAGCTCTGCTTGGCGATAGCCAGTCAAGGCAGGAAGGGGCGGACCTCGCCTTCACCGATACTCTGACCGGACTTGGCAATCACAGGCGCTTCTTCGACAAGATCGAGCGCCTGATCGCCGAGCGCGCCGACGACCCGGCGCCCTTCGCCATCGGCATCCTCGATCTCGACGGTTTCAAGCCGATCAACGACCTGTTCGGCCACAAGGCCGGCGACGATATCCTCGTGCAGGTGGCGATGCGCCTGCGCGCGGCGATGGACTGCCACTCGACCGTCACCCGCGTGCGCGCCGACGAGTTCGCCTTCCTCTGCCCGATGGTGTTCAACGAGGACGCCGCCGCCGAACGGGCGCGCATGATGATCGAGATCCTGTCGGCCCCCTACGACGTCGGCGACCGCACGGCGCGCCTCTCGGCTTCGGTGGGCTGCGTGCTCTATTCTTCCGGCGACGACACCACCGGCGACCTCGTGCAGAAGGCGGAGACGGCGCTGTACCACGCGAAGCAGTCGGGGCGCGGCCGCGTGGTGGTGTTCACGCGCGAGATGGAGGAGGCGGCGAAACGGGCCACACGCATCGAGCAGGCGCTGCGCCGCGCCGTCTCGGCCGGCGAGGTGGAGCCTTTCTTCCAGCCCATCGTCGACCTGCAGACCCGCCGCACGATCGGCTTCGAGACGCTGGCGCGGTGGAGCGACCGCGACCTCGGCTTCGTCTCGCCTTCGGTGTTCATCCCCATCGCCGAGGAGCGCGGCTTCATCGGGCCCCTGTCGCAACTCGTCCTGCGCAAGGCGATCGACGCGGCGCGGAACTGGCCGGACCACCTGTTCCTGTCGTTCAACCTGTCACCCTCGCAGCTCGTCGACCAGAATACCGGGCTGCACCTCCTGTCGATCCTCGACCGCGGCGGCTTCGATCCGCGCCGGCTCGAGATCGAGATCACCGAAACCGGCCTGATGAGCGACCCCGCCTCGGCCGAGAAGATCGTCAACGACCTCAGGCGCTGCGGCATCAGCGTCGCGCTCGACGATTTCGGTACCGGCCAGTCCTCGCTCGGGCGGCTGCGCGAATTCCAGTTCGACAAGCTGAAGATCGATCGCGCCTTCGTCTCGTCGATCCTCAAGGACCGTCCCTCCGAACACATCATCCGCGCCATCCTGGCGATGTGCCACGGCCTCGGCATGGACGTGGTCGCCGAAGGCATCGAGGAGGAGGCGCAGGCCGACATGCTGCTGCGCTTCGGCTGCGGCGCGGGACAGGGATTCCTGTTCGGGCGCCCGGCCAACGCCGAGAGCACGCTTGCCTACCTTCGCGACAATCTGCGCCCTTCGGCGAGCGCCGCCTGAGCCCGGCGCGGGCATCCTCACAATTCAGCAGGTACGCGAGTTGACGCCCGCCCTTCCATGACCGACAAATCCGCGGCCAGGCAGGCGCCGCAGGCACGTGGCCGCGGGGGAGGAGCAAGCCCATGATGCCGTCGGTCAGACATCCAGACCTCGCGGGAGCGTCGGTCCTCATCACCGGCGGCGGAACCGGCATCGGCGCCGCGCTGACCGAGGGCTTCGTCATGCAGGGATCGCGAGTCGCCTTCATCGACATCGCCCGCGAGGCGAGCGATGCGCTCTGCGAACGGCTCGCCGTGGAGACCGGCATGCGGCCGCTCTTCATCGAAGCCGACCTGCGCGACGTCGAGGCGCTGCGCAAGGCGGTCGCGGCGGCGGCCGACGCGCACGGCCCGGTCGGCGTCCTGATCAACAATGCCGCCGTCGACGAGCGCCACGCGCTGGAGGACCTGACGGTCGACTACTGGGACAACAACCAGGCGGTGAACCTTCGACCGCACGTCTTCACCGCCCAGGCTGTGGCGCCCGGCATGAAGGCGGCGGGCAAGGGCTCTATCATCAACTTCACCTCGATCTCCTATCTTATCAACCATCCCGGCATGCCCTCCTACACGACGGCGAAGGCGGGGATCATCGGCCTGACGAAGGGCCTGGCCGGGCTGCTGGGTCCGGACGGCATCCGCGTCAACGCCGTGGCACCCGGATGGGTGATGACCGAGCGCCAGTGGAAGAACTGGGTCACCGAAGAGATCCTCGCCGACCATGTGTCGCGCCAGTGCATCCGCGAGGCCATGGCTCCCGCCGACATGGTCGGGCCGTGCCTGTTCCTCGCCTCCGACGCCTCGCGCATGCTGACGGCGCAGACGCTGATCGTCGACGGCGGCTACCTGTGATCGGCGATCCGGCCGCGACCGCGACGGTCTTCAGCGGGGTCTCCTGCCACCTCGGCGAAGGCCCGACCTACGACCCCGGCGAAGGCGCGCTCTATTGGTTCGACATCGTCGGGCGCAAGCTGCTGCGACAGACTGCGCCGGGCGCGCAGCCGTCGGTCCAGGACCTGCCGGAGATGGCAAGTTCGATCGCCGCGGTGGACGGCGAGCGGCAGCTGCTCGTCACCGAGACCGGACTTCACCTGCGCGACCGGCGCACCGGCAGGCTGACCCGGCACCTGGCCATCGAAGCGGACGATCCCTCGACCCGCTCGAACGATTCGCGCACGCACCCTTCGGGCGCGTTCTGGATCGGCACGATGGGCAAGAAGGCCGAGGCCGGGGCCGGCGCCATCTACTGGTACCGCGCCGGCGAATTGAGGAAGCTCTTTCCCCGGATCACCATCCCCAACTCGATCTGCTTTTCGCCCGACGGAGACGTCGCCTACTACACGGACACAAACGAAGGCGTGCTGTGGCGGGTCGACTGCGACAAGGCGACCGGCCTGCCCACCGGCGAGAAGCGGGTCTTCGTCGACCGGCGCGGCATGGCGGGCGGCATCGACGGTACGGTGAGCGACGCCGACGGCGTATTGTGGAACGCCGTCTGGGGAGAGGGCCGGGTGGATGCCTATGCCCCGGACGGCCGCCTGCTGCGTTCGATCGACCTGCCGGCCCGGCAGACCACCTGCCCCGCCTTCTTCGGCGCGGGCGCGGACCGGCTGGTCGTCACCTCGGCGCGCGAGGGGCTCGACGCGGCGAAGCTCGCGGCCGACCCGCAGGCCGGCAAGACCTTCATCCTCGACATCGCGGTGAAGGGCCGGCACGACCCGGCGGTCATGCTGTAAGGGGAGCTCTACCGGTATCCTCTCCCCGCGAACGGGCAGGGCAAGCGCCCGCGAGCACCCCCACCCCTACCCCTCCCCACAAGGGGGAGGGGACGTCGATACCGTTGTTTCTCCTGCAATCGCCGCCCGGCGATGACAGGCATGGAGCATCGCAGGATCCCCCTCCCCCTTGTGGGGAGGGGCAGGGGTGGGGGTATTCACCGCCGATTCCCCTGCCGTTACCGGCCGCCGGATGCCGGGCGTTCGGCATGAACGGCGGCCGATGTCGCGGCGGCGGCGGGCGCGAGTCGGTTTCGTGAGAGCGGCGGCGGGCGGCGGTGCGATGCTCGCGGCGTTGTCCAGCGGGTGCTACGCCGCACCCGTCCCCTCCTCGTCACCAGGCAGCCCGAAAATGTCCGTCGCGCGTCCAGAACTGATCTTCGTCTTCGAACCGGAGGACGCCTGCCGGACGCGGCTCGTCGCCGATGGATACCTGCCGCAGCATGCCGAGGAGATTTCCTCCTATCTCGCCCAGTCGACCGACATCGCGCCGGAACTCGGCGAGATCGGCGAGGCCTGCGCGGCGCAGGGCGTCGCCTTCGTGCCGGTCGCGCTCGACGACGCGGCGGCGGCGATCGCGGCGCGGCGACCGCGCGAAGCGCTGGTGTGGACGATCAGCGACGGCATCGCCTTTTTCCGCGGCGGCGCCGGGCCGGCGCTCGCCCGCCTGGCCGGGCTCGGCACGATCGGGTCGGACGATTCGCTGTTCGCGCTCTGCCAGGACAAGTTCCGCTCGGGCGCGGTGCTGCGCGCGCTCGGACTGCCGGTGCCGGAAGCCGGGCTCGCCCGCGACGGGCGCTTCATCGTGCCGGCGCCGCGATCGGCTTCCGGCCTGTTCGTCAAGCCGAACCGGCTCGGCGCCAAGATCGGCATCTGGAAGGATTCGCATGCGGCCGGCGCGGAGGAAGCGCTCGGGCTCAGCCGGCGCATCCACGCCGCCTATCGCGACGACGCGGTGGCGCAGCCCTATGTGCCCGGCCGCAACGTGCGCGCGAGCTTCCTCGGCGTCGAGCCGGGCGTGGGGGCCGAGGCGCTAGGCGTCTATTTCGTCGATTCCGGCGCCGACTTCCAGACGATGGAGGACAGCATGGCGCTCTACGGCGACACCGGCGCGGCGGCGAAGGCGGAAGGGCTCTATGCCGAACCGGAACTGGTCGCGGTCGCCGACAGCCAGCCGGGGGCCGACCGCGCGATCCGCGCCATCGCCGCGACGCTGATCGACGGGCTCGGCCTGCGCGACGTGTTCTCGATGGATCTGAGGGTCGAGGCCGACGACACCGTGCACCTGATCGAGTTCGAGGTGTGCCCCGGCCTGCCCTGCTTCGACTTCCGCGCCTATTGCCGGCGCCACTGGGGCATGAGCCTCGCCGAGGCGATCGCGGCGACGGCGGCGGCACGGTTCGCCGGACGCTGAGCCGGATTCAGCGGGACAGAGGGGCGTCCCCGTCGTCGACGTCGAGGATCGCGGCGACGTGGCCGCGCAGCCAGACGCTTGCCGCGTCGCGATCCATGCGGCGGTGCCAGTACATCGTCACCTCCATCGACGGCGACTCGAAGGGCGGCATGAACATGTCGAGGCCGAGCTGGCCGGCCACCAGCCGGGCGAAGCGCACGGGCAGGCTGCCGATCAGGTCGCTGTCGGCGACGGCGAGGGCGACCGCCTGGAAATGCGGGACGGTCATGACGATGCGCCGCTGCAGGCCGAGTTGCGCAAGGGCCGGCTCGATGGTGCCCGCCTTCGTGCCGTCGGCCGAGCGCAGCACGTGGGGAGCGGCGCAGAAGACGTCGAGCGGGATCTGCGCTCCCGGCGCGACGCCGGCTTCGGCGAGCAGCGGATGGCCGCGGCGGGCGACGCAGACCAGCCAGGAATGGAACAGACGCCGGCTGGCGATCCACTCCGGCGTTTCCAGCTTGCGGTCGACGACAAGGTCGGCGCGGCCCTCGCCGAGCAGCGCGAAGGCGCCGCTCGACGGGGCGTCGATCATCTGGAAGGTGGACGACGGGGCCAGCGGGCTCAACCGCGCGGCGAGCGGCGGCATGAGCAGGGTCGAGAAATAGTCCGACCCGACCATCATGAAGGACTGCCGCGACGAAGCCGGGTCGAAGGTCGAGGCAGCGGAGAGCGCGTCCTCGACGCGGGCCAGCGCCTGGCGCACCGCCGACTGCAGTTCGACGGCGCGCGCCGTGGGCAGCATGCGGTTGCCGTCGCGCACGAACAACTCGTCGCCGAGCGCATGGCGAAGGCGGCTCAGCGCCGAACTGACCGCGGGCTGCGACAGGCCGATGCGCTCGCCGGCCCTGACCGTGCTCAGCTCCAGCATCATGGCGTCGAAGACGCGCAGGAGGTTGAGGTCGAAGGCCGCGAAATTCACGAGACGAATAGCCCGGATACGATCATTCGATTTCCGCCGGCCGGCGAGGCCGCCTAGGGTTGCTCAGCGCTGCAGCGTCGCGACCCTAGACAAACGAAACAGCAAAGGAAACCGCCATGAACATCGCGGCGAACCCCATGCGCGCGCCCCGGCGCGCCGTGTGGATGGACACGGACTACTCCATCACCCTCGGCACCTACGAGAGCGGCGGCCTCGTCGGCGTCTTCATCTCCACTGTGCCCGGCCGCGGCGGCCCGCCCGTCCACGTTCACCACAACGAGGACGAGGCGATCCACGTGCTCGAGGGCCAGTACGAGTTCTGGCTGGACGGCAACATCCACCCGGTCGCGGCCGGGCAGTCGATCTTCCTGCCGCGCGGCGTGCCGCACACGTTCCGCGTGATGGGGGACAGGCCGGGCAGGAACCTGACCATCCTGACGCCCGGCGGCCTCGAGGACTTCTTCGTCGAGGCAGCGGCGCAGGACCTGCGCATGCCGGCCGACATGGCGGCGGTGCTCGAACTCGCCGGGCGCTACGGCATCGAGTTCCGCGGACCGGCGGACTGGAGCGCGGCGCGGCGGGCCTGACCGTCCCTGCCCGAAAAGGCGAAGGCCCCGCCGGATCGCTCCGGCGGGGCCTTCTTCATTCCTGCCGCGATGCGGCGGGCGATCAGTTGCCGCGGTTCTTCAGCGCGGCGCCGAGGATGTCGCCGAGCGAGGCGCCGGAGTCGGTCGAGCCGTACTGTGCGACGGCCTCCTTCTCCTCGGCGATCTCGAGCGCCTTGATCGACACCTGCACCTTGCGCGCCTTCTTGTCGTAGGCGAGCACGCGGACGTCGACCTTCTGGCCGATGGTGAAGCGCTCGGGGCGCTGCTCGTCGCGGTCGCGGCTGAGGTCGGAACGCTTGATGAAGGAGTCGAGGCCGCTTTCGACCAGCCGAACCTCGATACCGCCATCCTTCACGCCGGTCACTTCGCAGGTGACGACGGCGTTCTTGCGCAGCTCGCCCGAGGCCGCGGCGTCGCCGGCGGCGTCACGCTGCAGCTGCTTGA
Organism: uncultured Mesorhizobium sp.; assembly: GCA_937958475.1. Classification (GTDB taxonomy): domain Bacteria; phylum Pseudomonadota; class Alphaproteobacteria; order Rhizobiales; family Rhizobiaceae; genus DUSC01. The sequence goes on from CALFXR010000223.1 coordinate 11,442, forward strand.
TGCCGAGCGAGATGCGCTCCTTGTCGGTGTCGACGTCGAGAACCTGCGCCTTGACCATGTCGCCGCGGTTGTAGGTCTCGATCGCCTGCTCGCCCGGACGGCTCCAGTCGAGGTCGGAGAGGTGGACCATGCCGTCGACATCGCCGTCGAGGCCGATGAACAGGCCGAACTCGGTCTTGTTCTTGACCTCGCCCTCGATGACCGATCCGACGGGATGGTTGCGGGCGAAGGCCGACCACGGGTTCTCCAGGGTCTGCTTCAGGCCGAGCGAGATGCGGCGCTTGGCCGGATCGACCTCGAGAACGACCACGTCGACTTCCTGGGTCGTCGACAGGATCTTGCCGGGATGCACGTTCTTCTTCGTCCAGGACATTTCCGAAACGTGGATGAGGCCCTCGATGCCCGGCTCCAGCTCGACGAACGCGCCGTAGTCGGTGATGTTGGTGACCGTGCCGCGGATCTTCTTGCCGATCGGGAACTTGGTGCCGATGTCGCCCCACGGATCCGACTCGAGCTGCTTCATGCCGAGCGAGATGCGGTGGGTTTCCTGGTTGATGCGGATGATCTGCACCTTGACCGTCTGGCCGATGTTGAGGATCTCGGTCGGATGGTTGACGCGGCGCCACGCCATGTCGGTGACGTGGAGCAGGCCGTCGATGCCGCCGAGGTCGACGAACGCGCCGTAGTCGGTGATGTTCTTGACGACGCCCTCGACGACCTGGCCTTCCTCGAGGTTCTGCACGATCTCCGAGCGCTGCTCGGCGCGCGACTCTTCGAGCACGGTGCGGCGCGACACGACGATGTTGCCGCGGCGGCGATCCATCTTGAGGATCTCGAAGGGCTGCGGGTTGTGCATCAGCGGGGTGACGTCGCGGATCGGGCGGATGTCGACCTGGCTGCGCGGCAGGAAGGCCACGGCGCCGTCGAGATCGACGGTGAAGCCGCCCTTGACCTGGTTGAAGATGACGCCTTCGACGCGCTCGCCCTTGGTGAACTTCTCCTCGAGGCGGACCCAGCTCTCTTCACGGCGGGCCTTCTCGCGGGACAGCATCGCCTCGCCAAGCGCGTTCTCGATGCGCTCGACATAGACCTCGACGGTGTCGCCGACCTTCAGCTGGGTGTCCTTGGTCCTGACGCCGAACTCCTTCAGCGGAACGCGGCCTTCGACCTTCAGGCCGACGTCGATGATCGCCATGTCCTTCTCGATGGCGGTGATCAGGCCCTTGACGACCTGGCCTTCGCCCGAATGGCCGGCGGAAAAGGACTCTTCGAGAAGCGCGGCGAAATCGTCGCGCGAGGGATTTTCTTGTGACATTGATGCTCCTGGTGCGCCCCGGTCATGTCGCGGGGCGGGCGCCGTGGTTTGCGTTTCGTTTGCCTGGCAGGCATCCCGGGCCAATAGGCCCATTGCCGCTCTCGCGGCGGTTCCGGCGCAAGAAGAATGCTGTCAGGCGGGTGCTCTGCCCGACCCGGCTTCTGCCCCCGCTCCGCGAAGGAGAAGGGAAGCCCCGGTCAGGCATCGTTCCGCGCGCCGAGAACGCCGTCGACGATGTTCTTCGCCGCGTGAAACGCGGTCTCTATATCCATTTCCGAGGTGTCGAGCAAGTGCGCGTCGGCGGCGGGCCGGAGGGGGCTGTCGGCACGGCCCATGTCGCGTTCGTCGCGGCGGCGGATGTCGTCGAGGATGCCCGCGAACAGGGCTGTGCCGCCGCGCGCCTCGATCTCGGCGAGCCGGCGGCGGGCGCGGACCTCTGCCGAGGCGGTGACGTAGAGCTTCACGTCGGCGGCCGGGCAGACGACGGTACCGATGTCGCGGCCGTCGAGCACGGCGCCGGGCAGCAGGCGGGCGAAGGCGCGCTGCTTGTCGACGAGGATGCGGCGGACTTCCGGAATGACGGCGACGCGCGAGGCGGCCTCGCCGACGGCGTGCGCGGAAAGCATCTCGCGGTCGAGGCGGCCGAGGTCGACGCCGCGCGCCGCCTCCACCGCCACTGCCTCGTCGTCGAGCGGCAGACCCGCGCCGAGGATGCGGTGGGCGACGGCGCGGTAGGTCAGGCCGGTGTCGAGCAGGTGCAGGTGGAAATGATCGGCCAGCCGCCGGGCCATGGTGCCCTTTCCGGCGCCGGCCGGTCCGTCGATGGCGATGACGAAGGGCACGGCCGCCGCCTCGCCGGAGGCGATGCCGCTCACAGGTTGCCGATCCGCTCGACCAGGAGGGCGAAGAAGCCGTCGGCGTCGATGTCGCGCATGACGGTGGCGTTCTTCGGGCGCCTGGTCACGCCCCACCAGTCGATGACGGTCATGCCCATGGTCAGTTCAGAGGCCGTCTCGACGGAGACGTTGCACTCGCGGCCCTGGAACAGATCGGGCTTCAGCAGCCAGGCGATGACGCAGGGGTCGTGCAGCGGGCCGCCGTCGGTGCCGTATTTGGCCTCGTCGAAGCGCTCGAAGAACTCGAGCATCTCGGCCACGGCGACGCCGACCCGCGTGCCGAGGCCGCGGAAGGCGGCGATGCGCTTGCCGCTGGTCAGCGCCTTGTGGGTGACGTCGAGCGGCATCATGACGATGGGGACGCCGGACTTCAGCACGACGTCGGCGGCGTGCGGGTCGACATAGATGTTGAACTCGGCCGCGGGCGTGACGTTGCCGCCCTCGAAGAAGCCGCCGCCCATCAGCACGATCCGCTTGATGCGCGGCGCGATCCTGGGCTCGCGGATCAGCGCCAGAGCGACGTTGGTGAGGGGTCCGAGCGGGCAGAGCGTGACCGTGCCGGCCTCCTCGGCCATCAGGGTCTCGACGATGAAGTCGACGGCGTACTGGTCGCGCAGGCGCATCTTCGGGTCCGGCAGGTCGGGTCCGTTGAGGCCGGTCTTGCCATGGACCTCCTCGGCGGTGACCAGCGGCCTGACCAGAGGCCGGATCGCCCCGGCGTAGACCCGCGTCTCGGGCTTGCCGGCCAGTTCGCAGACCTTGCGCGCGTTCTTCTCGGTGAGGCGCAGCGGCACGTTGCCGGCAACCGTCGTGATGCCGAGCACCTCGATTTCTGGGCTTCCGAGCGCGAGAAGGATCGCCACCGCATCGTCCTGCCCGGGGTCGGTGTCGATGATGATCCTGTGTCTTGCGGTCATGCGTTTCCTCGTCCGGACGTGTTTTTCTCAGGCTTGAAGTTCAATTCGCGGCGGACCATATCAGCACCAGCGGGACGAACGCCATCCGGGTCCGTTCCCAATTTCGTCGCTCCGAGGAGGACTGAAATGACACGCATGACGCCCTTCTCGAGCCCGCTCCTGCTCGGCTTCGACACGATGGAGAAGACGCTCGAACGCCTGGCGAAGTCGGGCGATTCCTATCCGCCCTACAACATCGAGCGCCTGCGCGGCGTCGAAGGCAGGGTCGACCGGCTGCGCATCACGCTCGCAGTCGCGGGTTTCGCCGACAACGATCTCGAAGTCACGACCGAGGAGAACCAGCTCGTCGTGCGCGGACGCCAGACCGACGACACCGAACGCGAGTTCCTCCATCGCGGCATCGCCGCGCGCCAGTTCCAGCGCTGTTTCGTGCTGGCCGACGGCATGCGCGTGATCGGCGCGGACCTGAAGAACGGTCTCCTGGCGATCGACCTCGAACGGCCGGAGCCGGAAAAGCTGGTACGGAAAATAAACATATCGGTGAAAGACTGAACCGCCGGACTTCGAGCCTTGCATGGTCAGGCAATCATGGAAGGCTCCGGGAACCGGCAGCTCTGCAGCGGGTTGGTCCTCAGGGACGTCCGCGCCAAGGAGGCTTGCATGACTGAGAACGAATCGAGACCGACGTTCAGCGAAGCCCAACTCGCCCATCTCGGCGAGGGCCAGGTGGCCTATCTGCGCAAGATTTCCAGCGACGACCTGCGCGGCCGCTTCCCCGGCCTCGGCGACATCGCCCCGGGCCTGGAACTGTGGGCGCTGTTCGCCGCCAACGGCCAGCCGATACTGCTGTCCGACGTCCGCGAGCGCGCCATCGCCGGCGCCTTCGAGAACGAGCTGACCCCCGTCAGCCTGCACTGAGCGGGCGACAGTGACACGGGCGGCTTCGTGGCCGCCCGGGGGCGCAGCAAGAGCGATTTTCCGGCGAACGCCTCAGGCGGCGTTCGAGGCCGGTGTTTCCGACAACAGCGCGTGAATGGCGGCAGGATCCCGGGTTCCGCGGACCTTGGCGACGGTGTCGCCGTCGCGCAGCACGCGGGCGATCCGCGACAGCGCCTTCAGGTGATCGGCGCCGGCCCCCTCGGGCGCCAGAAGCAGGAAGACGAGGTCGACCGGCTGGTCGTCCAGCGCCTCGAAATCGACCGGCGCGTCGAGCCTGGCGAACACGCCGGTGATGCGCTTCACGCCCGGCAGCTTGCCGTGGGGGATGGCGATGCCGTTGCCGACGCCCGTCGAGCCGAGACGCTCGCGCTGGAGGATCGTGTCGAACACCTCCCGCTCGGGAAGTCCGGTGATCGCGGCCGCCTTTTCCGAGAGGAGTTGCAGGAGCTGCTTCTTGGAATTCGCTTTCAAGGCCGGCAGGATCGCCGAAGCCTCGATCAGATCGCTGAGATCCATTTGTCGCATCCTTTGCGTTCCCCGATCCGTCGCCCGAGCCCCTCCGCCCCGGCGTGGAATGGGATTTGAACCGCTACGCGTTGGCGGATTTCACGGCTGACGGATCAATCCAGCCGATGTTTCCATCGGCACGGCGGTAGACGATGTTGACCCGGTCGCTGCCGGCGTTGCGGAAGACGAAGACGGGGCTTTCCTTGGTGTCGAGTTCGATGACGGCATTGGCCACCGACATCGTCTTCAGCGCCATCGTCGATTCGGCCACGATCGCGGGCGCGTAATCCTCCGGCACTTCCTCGTCTTCTTCCGCAACCGGCGCCATCACCGCGTAGGACACATCCATCGGCTCGATGCCGGCGTTGCCCGTGTGCGACTTGAGGCGGCGCTTGTAGCGGCGCAGGCGCTTCTCCAGGCGATCGGCCGCCGCTTCGAAGGCCGGAATGGCCTCCTGTGCCTGCCCGGTCGCCTGAAGCGTCATGCCGGTATCGAGATGGATGGTGCAGTCGGCGTCGAACCTCGATCCGGATCTCTCCACGACGACATGGCCGGAAAAGCCGCCGTCGAAATATTTGGAGATGATGTCGCCGACCCGACCGTCGATGCGGGTCCTGAAGGCGTCACCCACCTCCATCTGTTTTCCCGATATGCGCAGGCCCATCTCGAAACCGACCTTCCTGTCCATATTGCGAACGGTACCGAGTTTATACTCGTGACCAGCGGGCACAAGGTTTACGGCGACCGGGCCGCCGATTTTCAAACCCTGGCTTGCGATTGATGATGATCCTGACCGAACTGCAGAGCACGCCCGTCCGCGTGGGCCTCATGGCCCGCTTCATGCGGGCGGGCTTCTAGTCACTTCGCCATGGGATGTCAACGAAGGAGCAGCCCGGCGGGTTCCGGCGGGCGATTCAGCGCCCGGCGCCGGCCATGGCGCGCTTCTCGCGCCGACGCTGGACGGAGGAGGGAATGTTCATTCCTTCCCGATACTTGGCCACCGTGCGCCGGGCGATGTCCATGCCTTTCTTCCTCAGGATATCCACAATGGCGTCGTCGGACAGCACGATCGACTTCTCCTCGTCGATCAACTGGCGGATATGGTCGCGGACGGCCTCGGAGGAGTGCGCGTCGCCGCCCTCGGCCGACGCGATCGCCGCAGTGAAGAAGTAGCGCAGCTCGAAGACGCCGCGCGGCGTCTGCATGTACTTGTTGGCCGTCACGCGGCTGACCGTCGATTCGTGCATGCCGATCGCCTCGGCGACGGTCTTCAGGTTCAGCGGGCGCAGATGGCGCACGCCATGCGCGAGGAAGGCATCCTGCTGGCGGACGATCTCGGTGGCGACCTTGAGGATCGTCCTGGCGCGCTGGTCGAGGCTGCGGGTCAGCCAGTTGGCGTTCTGCAGGCACTCGCTGAGGAATTCGCGGTCGGCCTGGGTCTTCGCGCAGGACGAGACCCTGGCGAAGTAGGCCTGGTCGACCAGCACGCGCGGCAGCGTCTCCGGGTTGAGCTCAACCGCCCAGCTGCCGTCCCCTGCCTGGCGAACGACGACGTCGGGAACGATCGAACCGGCGACGCCGCCGGCGAAGGCGAGGCCCGGCCGCGGATCGAGCTTGCGGATCTCGCCCATCATGTCGACGAGATCCTCCTCGTCGACGCGGCAGATGCGCTTCAGCGCGACGAAATCGCGCCGCGCCAGCAGGTCCAGATTGGCGACGAGGGCCTTCATCGCCGGATCGAGCCGGTCGCGCGCGGCGAGCTGCAGCGCCAGGCATTCGGCGAGGTCGCGGGCGAACAGGCCGGGCGGATCGAAGGCCTGGCAGACGACCAGCACGCGGTGCACGGTGTCGAGATCGATGCCGAGGCGCCCGGCCAGCTCGGCGAGGTCGGCGCGCAGGTAGCCGGCTTCGTCGAGACCTTCCGCGAGTTCCCGCGCGACGATGCGGTCGGCAGGATCGGGAACGTTGAAGGCGATCTGCTCGGAGACGTGCTCGCGCAGGGTCACGGCGGCCGCGGCGACGTCCTCGTAGTCGAAGCCTTCGGGCAGAGGCCCCGAGGTGCCCGAGCCGCTCGCCGACTTCCACTGCAAGGTGAGATCCGGCCCGAGGCGCTCGACGGCGCCGGGATCGTCGGGAAAGACGTTCTCCAGCGACGCGTCGAGCTTGTCGGCCATGGCCTCCGAACTCCACGCCGTCGAGGTCTCGGCGAACCAGTCCTCCTCGGCGGTGTGGGCGACGGTCTCGCCGGCCTGCTCGGCAGGTTCCGCCGGGCCATCGGCCTCGGCGCGCGGCTCCGGCCGCTCGAGCAGCGGATTGCGCTCGAGTTCCTCGTCGACGAAACGTTCCAGTTCGAGATGAGTCAGCTGCAGCAGCCGGATCGACTGCATGAGCTGCGGCGTCATCACCAGCGACTGCGACTGGCGCAGCTGGAGTTTGGCCCCAAGCGACATTTCGGTACGCGACGCCCCGTAAACTCCCGCCCGGCCCGACATGGACGCGCGCGGTTTTCCTTTTGCCGGCGATGAAACTGGCCCGGCTCTTGCTTGTCAAGCAGAGCGATAGCAGAAACGGCTTACCGGAGCGTTATTTGCGAATGACGGGAGCGCCGGTTCGGGCATCACGCCGTCAGAGGGTGAAGCCCTCGCCGAGATAGAGGCGGCGCACGTCGGGATTGGCGACGATCTCGGAGGGATGGCCGTGGGTCAGCACCTCGCCGGCATGGATGATATAGGCGCGGTCGATGAGGCCGAGCGTCTCGCGGACATTGTGATCGGTGATCAGGACGCCGATGCCGCGGGCGGTGAGATGGCGGACGAGCTGCTGGATGTCGGCGACGGCGATCGGGTCGATGCCGGCGAAGGGCTCGTCGAGCAGCATGTAATGCGGCTTGCTGGCCAGGGCCCGGGCGATCTCGAGGCGTCGGCGCTCTCCGCCCGACAGCGAGATCGCGGGCGCCTTGCGCAGATGGGCGATGTGGAATTCGTCGAGGAGCGCGTCGAGGTTGCGCTCGCGCTCGGCGCGGGTCCTGTGCACGATCTCCAGCACGGCGCGGATGTTGTTCTCCACGGTGAGTCCGCGGAAGATCGAGGCTTCCTGGGGCAGGTAGCCGATGCCGAGACGGGCGCGGCGGTACATCGGCATCGAGGTGACGTCGAAGCCGTCGATCTCGATCGTCCCCTCGTCGACGGGCACGAGGCCGGTGACCATGTAGAAACAGGTCGTCTTGCCGGCGCCGTTGGGGCCGAGCAGGCCGACCGCCTCTCCGGCGCGCACGCCGATGGAGACGCCGCGCACCACCTGGCGGCCCTTGTAGCTCTTGGTCAGGCCGCGCGCGATGAGCGTGCCCTTCAGCGGCTCGCCGGTCGCCGGCTGGCGATGATCGCCGGTCCGGCTTCCCGCCCGGGCGGAGACGGTCGGCGCGTCCATCGTCACTGGCTCTGCGAGCCGGGGGTGATGGACATGATAACGCGGCCGGTGCCGCTGTCGCCCTTCCTGCAGCCGTCGACCTGCGCAAGGCCGGTCTTCATCTGCACGGTCAGCTTGCAGCCGACGAGGACGTTCGGCCCCTCGGAGAGGACGACCTCCTTGCCCGAAAGGACGAGGACCTCGCTCTTCATGTCGAAGACGCCGCGATCGCCGGTGGCCACCTGGGTGTCCGACTTGACGTAGACCTTGCCGTCGACCTCGAGGCGGTCGATGTTGGCCGAGCCCGTGGTCGCCGAGCCGCCGCCCTTGGCGTAGTAGACGGTCATCTTGCCGGCCTTGAGCAGCGTCTTGCCCTGCGCGACGCTGACATTGCCGCTGAACACGGCGACGTTGTCCGCCTCGCGCACCTCGAGCTTGTCGCTCTCGATCTGGATCGGCTCGTTGCCCGAGAGCTTGAGCCCGGTCAGACGATCCTGCGCCGACGCTGCCGCCGAGGCGAGCGCGAAAACCGCGACGCCGAAGACGCAAGCCGTCCATGAAGCTCTAGCCGCCATTCGCGCCTCCGCTCTCTCCGCTGCCCTTGAGCTGGCCGGGCGCGATGTCCATCCTGACGCGGTTCTCGAAGATGAGGACCTTGCCGTTCTCGAGCACGGTCATGCCGTCGGCGGCGATCTGCGTGCCGTTCATGTTGATCTCCACCGGCTCGGAGGTCTTCAGTTCGCCCTTGCCGATGTCGTAGAATGCCTTGGTGAAGGTCGCCGACATGCCGTCGGTGGTCGAGACGTCCACCGCGGACTGGAAGTCGATCGTGTTCTTGTCGCGGTCGTAGATGCCGCGCTCGGCCTTGACGACCGCCCAGGTGCTGGCGTCGACGGGCAGGCGCGCGTCGATGCCCTCGAGTTCGAAGACGCTGGAATCCTTGATGCCCTGGACGGCCCGCACCGCGGACAGCGAATAGGCCAGATTGTCCTTGGTGAAGCCCTCGAGCTTCGGTCCCGACATGACCAGCTTGCCGCTGACGATCTTCGTCTCACGCACCTCGACCGCGGCGATGACGGGCGCGGACATCCAGGTATGCACGGCAAAGACGCCGACCATGGCGACGGCGGCCGCCGGAAGGGCGAACTTGAGGAAGCGCACGATGCGCGAATGGATGCGCGCGTTGGCGAAGGCCTTGCGCCGCGCCGGGTCGAGCTGAGGCCTGCGGTGGCTCCCGCGCCGCGCCTCCGTCATGACCGCACTCTCCGTCGTCATCGCCGACCTGTTTCCGATCCGGTCCGGACCTCAGCCATAAGCGTTCCCCGGAATTTCCGGCGAGGCGCAGGCGGGCAATCCCGCCGCCACCCGACCTGAAGGCCCAATATGGTATTTTTGGGAAGGAATGTAAGCCTTCGAATGTGTTGCGGACCGTTTTCGCTTGCGCGAACGACGGCAAAAACGGTGGAAGACGGCGGCGACATGCTCTAGACCCATCGCTGAACAAGCTGTTCCAGCCCCGAGAGGCACGTGATGGCGACCAACGCCGATGACCTGATCGACCGCCGCCGGCTCCGGCGCAAGCTGACCTTCTGGCGGGTCGCCGCCCTGTTCGTCGCGGCACTTGCGATCTTCGCCGGGACGATGTGGCTGGGCGGCGACGAGTTCGCCGGCACCGCCACCGACCACATCGCCAAGATCCGCGTCGAAGGCACGATAACGGAAGACGAGGAACTGCTGGAGAGGCTGGAGGCGGTGCGCAAGGCCGATACGGTCAAGGGCGTCATCCTGTCGATCGATTCGCCCGGCGGAACGACCGCCGGCGGCGAGGCGATCTTCGACGCGGTCCGCCAGCTCGCCGCGGCAAAGCCCGTGGTGGCCCAGGTCGGTACGCTCGCGGCGTCAGCGGGCTACATGATCGCCAGCGCCAGCGACCACATCGTGGCGCGGAAATCCTCGATCGTCGGCTCGATCGGCGTCCTCGTGCAGTTCCCCAACTTCACCGGCGCCATGGAGAAGCTCGGCATCCAGCTCGACGAGGTGAAGTCGTCGCCGCTGAAGGCGGAGCCGTCGCCCTTCAATCCGACGACGGAGGAGGAGAAGGCGATGCTGCGCTCGATGATCATGGACAGCTACGACTGGTTCGTCGGGCTGGTCGACGACCGCCGTCCGCTCGACCGGGCGGAGGTCCTGGCGCTGGCCGACGGTTCGGTGTTCACCGGCCGCCAGGCGCTGACCAACAAGCTCGTCGACGCGCTCGGCGGCGAACAGGAAGCGATCGACTGGCTGGGCACCAAGGGCGTCGACAAGGCGCTCAAGGTGGTGGAGTGGAAGCCGAAGGCAAGCAACGCCAGCCTGCTTTTCTCCGAGGCCACGGTGCGACAGTTCGCACGCATGCTGGGGCTTCCCGAACAGGGCGCCGATGTCCTACGGGAAATCGTCGGCGACCGCATCTTCCTTGACGGCCTCCTGTCGGTCTGGCACGGTGAAAGGGCCGTTACGGGCGGCTGAAAAGCCTGAAAAATCATCCGCATATGTTGTTTTTTGTCTGATCCGAGGGGGAATTGCGCATGATCAAGTCTGAACTCGTGCAAATCATCGCAAACCGCAACCCGCATCTCTTCCTGCGCGACGTCGAGAACATCGTGAACGCGATCTTCGAGGAAATCACCGACGCGCTGGCCGACGGAAACCGCGTCGAGCTGCGCGGATTCGGTGCCTTCTCGGTGAAGAACCGGCCGGCGCGCACGGGCCGCAATCCGCGCACCGGCGAGGCCGTCGAGGTCGAGGAGAAGTGGGTGCCGTTCTTCAAGACCGGCAAGGAACTGCGCGAGCGGCTGAACGTCGCGGACTGAGCGCGCCGCCGGCCCGGCGCGCCGGGGGCGGCAGGCAGATTGGGTGAAGCATGCTGAACCGTTTCGTGATCGTCGCCATCTTCGTGCCGCTGGCGATCATCCTGATCGCACTCGCCGTGGCCAATCGCCATCTGGTCGCCTTCACGGTCGATCCGTTCAATCCCGGCAATCCGGCGCTGACGATCGAACTGCCGCTGTTCGTGCTGCTGTTCGCCACGGCCGGCCTCGGCCTGATCGTCGGCAGCCTCGTCACCTGGTGGAAGCAGGGCCGCTACCGCAAGCTCGCCCGCCAGCGCGAGCAGGAGATCCTCAGCCTGCGCAGCGCGACCGTCCGCACCGCCGCGAACAAGGACACGACCGTGCCCGCCCTGTCGCGGCCGGCCGCCTGATCCCGCCGCGACGAGGGAACCCGCGACGATGCGCATGATCTCGGCCGCCGACGTCGACCGCGCGCTGACCTTCCCGGGTCTGGTGGAGGCGCTGCGCACCACCTTCCGCGCCGGCGTCGTGCAGCCGGTCCGCCACCACCACACGATCGAACGGCCGGACGGCGCCGCCTCGACGCTGCTGCTGATGCCCGCCTGGAACGACTTCAACGCCGCCGGCACCTCGCTCGGCGGCCATGTCGGCATCAAGGTGGTCACGGTGTCGCCGGACAACAACGCAGTGGGCAAGCCGGCGGTGATGGGCCTCTACCTGCTGCTCGACGGCAAGACCGGCGAGCCGCAGGCCCTCATCGACGGGCAGCGGCTGACGCAGTGGCGCACGGCCTGCGCCTCGGCGCTGGCGGCGAGCTACCTCGCCCGAGAGGACGCGTCGAAGCTGCTCGTCATCGGCGCGGGCGCGCTCTGCCCGTTCCTCGCCAAGGCGCATTCGGCGGTGCGCCCGATCCGCGAGATCCGCATCTGGAACCGCACCGCGGCAAACGCCGAGAAGGCGGCGGACGCGCTCCGTCGCGACGGGCTTCCCGCGACGGCGACGGGCGATCTCGGTGAGGCGCTCGGCTGGGCCGACATCGTTTCCTCGGCCACCATCACCACCGATCCGCTGGTCAGCGGCGCGAAACTGAAGCCCGGAACCCATGTCGACCTCGTCGGCGGCTTCACGCCGTCGATGCGCGAGGCCGACGACGAGACGATCCGCCGGGCGCGGGTCTATGTCGACACCCGCGCCGGCGCCACGAAGGAGGCCGGCGACATCGTCCAGCCGCTGGCGTCGGGCGTGCTCGCCGCCGACGGCATCGTCGCCGACCTGTTCGAGCTGACGCGCGGGGAGAAGCCGGGGCGCGGAACGGCCGACGAGATCACGCTGTTCAAGTCGGTCGGGGCGGCGCTGGAGGACCTGGCGGCGGGGATCGCGGTCAACGAGGCGACGGCGCGCTGAGCGCGGCACCCATCGCCTCCGCGACGGCGGCGAAATCCGCTTCCGGGATCTCGACCAGACCGAAGCGCAGCACATAGCCCCAGTTCGACTTTCCGGCGGTCAGTTGCAGGCGGTCGAGCAGCGGCGCGATCGGCGTCTCGTGCGCATCGAGCCAGTCGACGTTACGGCGGAACGGCCGAAAATCGCCGGGCATGACGCCGACATAGGGCTCGCCCTCGCGAACATGGCCGATCGCGGTGAAGGAGCGCAGTCCGTCCTTCGCGCCGTAGACGGTGGAGGGCGAATAATAGACGACGCCGTCGCCCGGGCGGACGCGCCTCAGCGGCGCGGCCTTGCCGTGGTTGACCTGCATGAAGCCGCCGGCGCGGCCGATGCGCACGTGGTCGGCCGAGGCGACGGCGAGCCAGAACCTCGCCATCAGCGCGGGTTCTCCGCGACGTGATAGACGCGCAGGCGGTGGCCGTCGGGATCGGCGGCGGTGAAGGTGCGGCCGAACTCGGCGTCGGCCGGCGCCTGGAGGATCGCCGTGCCGGCCGCCGCCCATTCCGCGTGGCGGGCGTCGACCGCGGCGTCCGATCCCTCGGCGAAGACCAGTTCTGCCGCGCCGCCGGGCGCGCTCGCGGCCGGCGACACGGTGTGACGCGACCAGAGGCCGAGCCGGTGGCCATCGTCGAGGACGAACATGGCGAAGGTGGGCGAGTTCTCGACCGGCGGACGATCGAAGAGCTTCGCGTAGAAGTCGGCGCTCCTTGCGGGGCTGTCGACGTAGAGGATGACGAAGTTCGGTACGGGCATGGGTATCTCCCTTACTGGAGACCCGATCATCGCGCATGCCCCTGCCAGTTTTTGGCAGCAGGCGTCAGATGAGCTCGTCGAGATCCTGGTCGAGCCGCCACTCGGCGAGAAGGATGCGGTGGCGGCGCGGCATGCGCTGGCCGGTCGAGGCGAGGGACCTGACCCTGTCGAGCCTGAAATGGCGGAAGTCGGACCTCGCCTCGCACCATGCCGCGAGGACTTCGTAGCCCTGGAAGAAGCCGATGACGACCGGCCAGACGGTGCGCTGAGAGGCCGCGCCCTTCTTGTCGACATAGGAGATGAAGAGCTTCTCCTCCGCCGCGATGGCCGCGCGGATGCCGGCGATCAGCGCCGCTTCTCCCGACGCGGACGGGCCCGCCAGGAGGCCGTTGGCCGCCGCACCGTCGCGGCCCTCGGGCAACACCGCCTCGATCTTGGCGACGGCGTCGGCCGCCGCGGCGACGAGGTCCGCATCGCCGCGCCGGGCAACGAAGCGCAGCCCCAGGATGATCGCGTCGATCTCGTCGTCGGAAAACATCAGCGGCGGCAGGAAGTGGCCGGGCCTAAGCACGTAGCCGAAGCCCGGCTCGCCCTCGATGTCGGCGCCCTGCCCGCGCAGCGTGGCGATGTCGCGGTAGATCGAGCGGATCGAGATGCCGAGTTCGGCGGCGAGATCCTGGCCGCTGACCGGGCGGCGGTGGCGGCGCAACACCTGCATCAGCTCCAGCAGACGTTCGGCGCGCGACATTCTACGATCCTTCGGTGCGGGCGCCGTCAGCGCGTCGGCGCCGCCGCCTGCCCGGCGGATGCGGCGCGCCGGAACAGCGGCATGTCGCTGGCGTCGGCGCCAAGCGCGGGCAGGAACTGCGGCGTCTGCCGCAGCCCGGCGATGTTGAGCACCTGGCGCGAGACGTAGGTAAACAGCTCGCGCTGGGTGACGTAGCCGTCGGCGTTGTAATCGGCATAGCCGCCGACGCCATAGGCGAAGGCGACGCTGGCAAGGCCGTGCTTCACGCCCTCGACCTCGTATTCGAGCACCACCTCGTCTTCCGCGCTGGCGCCGAGAAAGGAGACGTTGGCGAAGGATCGGTCGAGCAGCCCGCCGCCGTGGCAACCGTCGACGAGGAGCACGACGTTGACGTTCCTGTCGGCCGCGGCCTCCATCCAGCGGGTCAGGTCGTCGTCGGAGAGAAGCGCGTCGGGCGCCACCGACGCCGGATCGCCCTTGGCGTCGAGGACGTTGCCGCCCGAAAGCAGGAGGAACTCGTCCTTGCCGTCCTCCTCGCCGGAGCCGGCGGGCGCCGGGCGCTGGCCGCTGATCCCGGCATAGGAGAGCACGATGGTGTCGCCGGGCCGGGCGTCGGCGAGCATGTCCGACCAGACATATTCGACGAACTGCAGCCGGGCGTCGGCGTCGCGCAGGGTGACGACCTTCTCGGCGCCGAGCGCGCGGATCGCGTCGGCGACGACATCGGCGTCATTGACGGCGCCGGCCAGCCGGTAGCCGACATAGTCGTCGATGCCGATGGCGATGCCGAACAGGCGCGGCTTGGGCGGCTGGAAGTAGTACTGGCCGACGACCTGGTCGTAGTAGGCGGGTTCCTGGGTGTGGTGGACCTTGCGGGCGAGCGCCTGGACCTCGACCTGGGTGCGCTTGGCGATGTCGACCAGCGGCAGGCCGGGCGTCGACAGGATCGGCATGAACTTGCGGGTGAAGACCGAGTTCGGTTCGCCGTCGTCGGGGCCGAGCCGGTCCAGCGCCTTCTGGCCGACGCCCGCCGAATACAGCACGAACATGCCTTTCTGCGGCTGCATGCGGGCGAGGCCCTTCAGCGACATGCCGCCCTTGGTGCCGTCGCGGGCGAAGGGGTCGTCGCGGCAGGCGTCGAGCACGACCAGCGCCAGGCCGACGCCGCGCTCGCTCAGCCGGCCGAGGATCTCGCCGGCGTCGACCGCCTCGCGCTTCAGCTTGCGCCCCTCGTCGGGCTCGAGCATCGGCATGTCGACGGGAAGAAGGAAATTGCTGCCCTCGCTGGCGAGGCCGTGGCCGGAGTAGAAGATCAGGGCGACGTCGTTCTCTTCGAGCGACCGGTAGAACGCCTCCAGCGTCTCGTCAAAAGGATCGCGGGCGAGATTGTCGGCGGACGTCACCTCGAAGCCCAGGCCGGAAAGCGTCTTCGCCACGGAGTCCGCGTCGGCGACGGCCTTCTGCAGGGGCGCCAGCGCCTCGTAGGCGTCGTTGCCGATGACCAGCGCCCGGCGCTTGCCGGTGCCGGCGCCGGCGGCCTCGACGGCGGGCAACGCCTCCAGCTGCGCCCGGAGCGCGTCGAGCGACTGCCAGCGTTCGGCTAGCACCTTCTCCGCTTCCGGGTCCGGCTCCAGCGACTTTGCGGCGGCGCGGACGTCGGCGCTTCCGACGAGGAGAACGGCCAGGACCAAGGCCACGATGCCGAACAGGCGCGCGCCGAGCCCGCCTGCCGCCGCGGCGGTGACCTGTCGGCTTCCTGCTCCCGAACCACCCACGCCCAGTTTCCCGCCTCGGAGGAAAGGTAACCGCCCCGGCCGGGATCGGCAACCGACCGGCCATTCATTCGGGTAGCAGCCGCGTGTGGCGGAAGCGGGGCATGCGGCGGCTCGGTTGCGTGGCGCATGGCCCTGTGCCAAAAGCGCGCCATGCTGCGCAGAGGCCTCCTTCGTTGAAACCATCGCGTGACCGACGCCGCGACGACCGGCCGGCGCGCAAGGGCGGCCAGGACGGGCGGCCGCCGCCGGAAGCACGCCCGGAGCGGCCGCAGAAGCCGCAGAAGGCGCATGCCGACGGGCCGCGTGCCGAGCCGTCGAGGGCCGCCGAACCGGCTCCGGCGCGGCGTCCGCTCAGCCGCCGGGAAGGTGCGCTTCCGGCCGAACGCCTGCCGCTGATCCTGGAAGTCGCGCCCAACGACGACTACGCGCTGCTCGACAGCGGCGCCGGCCAGAAGCTCGAGCAGTACGGCCCCTACCGGATCGTGCGGCCGGAAGGCCAGGCGATCTGGCAGCCGGCGCTCGGCGAACGCGAATGGGCGAAGGCCGACGCGATCTTCACCGGCGATACCGACGAGGAAGGCATGGGCCGCTGGCGATTTCCCCACGCGCCGCTCGGCGAGACCTGGCCGATGCGCCACGACGGCATCGACTATCTCGGCCGCTTCACCTCGTTCCGCCATGTCGGCGTCTTCCCCGAGCAGGCCTCCCACTGGGACCACATGGCCGGCCTGATCGAGGCGGCGAGGCGGCCGGTGAAGGTCCTGAACCTGTTCGGCTACACCGGCCTCGCCAGCCTCGTCGCGGCGCGCGCCGGCGCCGAAGTGACCCATGTCGACGCCTCGAAGAAGGCGATCGGCTGGGCGCGCGAGAACCAGGAAGCGGCGCGGCTCGCCGACAAGCCGATCCGCTGGATCTGCGAGGACGCCATGAAGTTCGCCGAGCGCGAGGAGCGCCGCGGCAGCCGCTACGACATCGTCCTGTTCGATCCGCCGGCCTTTGGCCGCGGGCCGAAGGGCGAGGTCTGGCAGCTGTTCGACGACCTGCCGGCGCTGGCCGACCTCTGCCGCGCCATACTGACGCCGAAGCCGCTGGCGGTGGTGCTGACGGCCTATTCGATCCGCGCCTCCTTCTTCGCCATCCACGGCCTGATGCGCGACACCTTCGCCGGCATGGGCGGACGGGTGGAATCGGGCGAGCTGGTGATCCGCGAGAAATCGGCCGGCCGGGCGCTGTCGACGTCGCTGTTCTCGCGCTGGGTGGCGAAATGAGCG
>CALFXR010000224.1 GCA_937958475.1 uncultured Mesorhizobium sp.
CCATGGCTGACATCCGCAACAATTTCGTCGGCATCAAGTCGCCCAATCCGTTCTGGCTGGCGTCCGCGCCGCCGACCGACAAGGCCTACAATGTCGAGCGCGCCTTCAAGGCGGGCTGGGGCGGCGTGGTGTGGAAGACGCTCGGCGAGGAAGGCCCGCCGGTGGTCAACGTCAACGGGCCGCGCTACGGCGCCATCTGGGGCGCCGACCGCCGCCTGCTCGGCCTGAACAACATCGAGCTGATCACCGACCGCCCGCTGCAGGTCAACCTGCAGGAGATGAAGCAGGTCAAGATGAACTGGCCCGACCGGGCGCTCATCGCCTCGATCATGGTGCCCTGCGCCGAGGAGAGCTGGAAGGCCATCCTGCCGCTGGTCGAGGAGACCGGCGCCGACGGCATCGAGCTCAATTTCGGCTGCCCGCACGGCATGAGCGAGCGCGGCATGGGCGCGGCGGTCGGCCAGGTGCCCGAATACATCGAGATGGTCGTGCGCTGGTGCAAGCAGTATACGCGCATGCCGGTGATCACCAAGCTGACGCCCAACATCACCGACATCCGCCGCCCGGCGCGCGCGGCGCATGCCGGCGGCACCGACGCCGTGTCGCTGATCAACACGATCAACTCCATCACCGCGGTCGATCTCGACAGCTTCTCGCCGGAGCCGTCGATCGGCGGCAAGGGCAGCCATGGCGGCTATTGCGGCCCGGCGGTCAAGCCGATCGCGCTCAACATGGTCGCCGAGATCGCCCGCGATCCGGAAACCCGCGGCCTGCCGATCTCCGGCATCGGCGGCATCACCACCTGGCGCGACGCCGCCGAGTTCATGGCGCTCGGCGCCGGCAACGTTCAGGTCTGCACGGCGGCGATGACCTACGGCTTCAAGATCGTCCAGGAGATGATCGCCGGCCTGAAGAACTGGATGGACGAGAAGGGCCACGCCACGCTCGACGACGTCATCGGCCGCGCCACGCCGAACGTCACCGACTGGCAGTACCTCAACCTCAACTACGTCGCCAAGGCGCACATCAACCAGGACCTGTGCATCAAGTGCGGCCGCTGCCACATCGCCTGCGAGGACACCTCGCACCAGGCGATCACGTCGATGGTCGACGGCGTGCGCCACTTCGAGGTGATGGAAGACGAGTGCGTCGGCTGCAATCTTTGCGTCAACGTCTGCCCGGTGCAGGGCTGCATCACCATGGAGCCGCTCGCCGCCGGCGTCATCGACCGGCGCACCGGCAACCCGGTGTCGCCGGCCTACGCCAACTGGACGACGCACCCGAACAACCCGATGGCGCCGAAGGTCGCCGCCGAGTAGGCGGCGGCCGGCCGCCGGCGGCACCGTGATGGACGCCGCGTCGCGCCCCGCCTTCGATCCGCGCCCGTGGCTCGTGCTGCCGGCGCGGCTCGTGCTCTTTGCCGGTTTCCAGGCGCTGTTCGCGCTAGGGCTCGGCAACTGGACAGCCTCGGCTCAGTGGTGGCCGGTGTTCGGCGCGCTCGCCAACGTCGCGACGATCGCCCTGCTGGCGGCGCTGCTGCGCGGGGAGGGCGCATCCTTCCGCAGCCTGTTCGGCCCCGCCGCCACCGACCGCCGCGGCGATCTCCTGCGTCTGCCGGTGGTCGCCGTCCTCGCCGGCCTGCTCGCCTACTTTCCCAACGTCTGGATCGCCGGCTGGCTCTACGGCAGCGCCGACGGCCCGCTCGCCGCCTTCCTCGGGCCGCTGCCCGCCTGGGCGGCCGTCGTCGCGGTGGCCTTCCCGCTGACCGTCATGTTCGCCGAACTGCCGCTCTACTTCGGCTATGCGATGCCGCGGCTGGCGGCGCAGACCGGGCGCGCCTGGCCGGCGGTCGTCCTGCCGGCGCTGTTCCTCGCCGCCCAGCACGTGACCCTGCCGCTCGTCCTCGATGCACGTTTCCTGCTCTGGCGGCTGCTGATGTTCTTGCCCTTCGCCCTCTTCCTCGGCGTCGTCCTGCGCCGGCGGCCGTCGCTGATGGCCTATGTGATCGTCCTGCACGGTCTGCTCGACGCGGCCGTCCTGCCCCTCGTCTGGGCGCGGTCGATCTGAGGCAGGCGGCATCTGGCAGCGCCGCCCCTGGCCCGATCGTTTCCGCTTCCTCGCAGCAACGGTCTCCGATAGCACTGCCGCCCGAGGAAACCCGTTGAGCCAACAAGCAGAATCCAGCCCCTCCGCCCGACCCCTGCCGCGCGCCCACGCCACCGGGCGCGGCAAGCTCGTCGGCCATCTCGCCATGCTCCTGTTCGCCGCGCTCGTCTCCGGCTCCTATTCGCTGGGTGCGATGGCCGCGCCCCATATCGGGCCGGCGGCGATCAACGCCGTGCGTTTCGTCTTCGGCATCGCGGTGATGGCCGCCACAGCCGCATTGGTCCTGCGCGGCAACGTTCCCCTGCCGCGCGCGCCCTGGCGTTTCCTCGTGCTCGGCATGCTGATGGCGGTGTTCTTCGTCACCATGTTCATCGCCCTGCGCCTCGCCGGCCCGGTCTCGACCGGTGCCGTCTTCACGCTGATGCCGCTGATGGCCGCCGGCTTCGGCCGGCTCTTCCTCGGCGAGGTGCCGCGGCCGGTTGTGCTCGCCAGCCTGGTTCTCGCCGCCTGCGGTGCGGTGTGGGTCATCTTCCGCGGCGATCTCGACGCGCTGCTTGCCTTCGACGTCGGCGCGGGAGAACTGCTCTTCGTCGTCGGCGTCGCCTGCCACGCCGCCTATGCGCCGCTGGTCAGGCGCCTGAACCGCGGCGAACCGCTCGTCGCCTTCACGCTGTGGTCGCTGTCGGGCACCGGCCTGTGGATCGCGCTCTACGGCTTTCGCGAGATCGTGGCGACAGACTGGACGGGTTTGCCGGCGGTCGTCTGGATCGCGATCGCCTATCTCGCGGTGTTCACCACGGCCGGCACGACATTCCTCGTCCAGTTCGCCGTGCTGCGCCTGCCGGCGGCCAAGGTGCTCGCCTACAACTACCTGACGCCGTCCTTCGTCATCGTCTACGAAGGCCTGCTCGGTCACGGCTGGACGACGGCCAGCGTCGCGGCCGGCGCGCTGGTGACGATGGCGGCGCTGCTGCTGCTGGCGCTCAGCCCGGACAGTTGAGGGCGGCTGGAAGACCCTTGCGCCGACCGCGGCGGCGCCTCAGGATGCGGTCTTCGGCCTCAGCCCCTCGACGAACAGCTGCTCCAGGAAACGCGCGGCATCCTCGAAGCGGCCGTCGCCGCCGCGGTCGGGGCCGAGCACGGCGCGCACCTGCACGTCGAAGTCGGCATAATGCTGGGTCGTCGCCCAGATGGCGAAGATCAGGTGCCAGGGGTCGGTGCGCGCGATCCTGCCTGAGCGCATCCAGCCCTTGATGACCTGCGCCTTCTCGTCGACCAGCGTCTTCAGCTCGCCCTCCAGCAGCGGCATTATGCGCGGCGCGCCCTGCAGGATCTCGTTGGCGAACAGCCGGCTCTCGCGCGGGAAGTCGCGGGCCATCTCCAGCTTTCGGCGGATGTAGCTGCGCAATTCCGTGACGGGATCGCCGACGTCGTCGAGTTCGCGCAGCGGCGCCAGCCATGTCTCGAGCAGGCGCTCGATCAGCGTCGTGTGGATGTCTTCCTTGCGCTTGAAATAGTAGAGCAGGTTCGGCTTCGACATGCCCGCCGCCTCGGCGATCTGGTCGATCGTGGCGCCGCGGAACCCCTGCGCCGAAAACACCTCCAGCGCCGCCTCGAGGATCACCTCGCGCTTCTCGGTCTGGATGCGCGTCCGGCGTCGCGGCGCTGTCTTGTCCATGCTCACGCGACCATGTTGGAACGGCTTGCGGCGAAGGCGCTGTGGACCAATGTACTGGACCAGTTTCTCCGTCGCTGTGGCGCGCGCTTTTGACCTGCCATTTCCGGTACTATTCCCTTGACCGCTCCCATGGCGGTGCTAACGTTTGTCCATTCGGTCAAAAATTTGCGTAGCATGAAAACGCGACGAAGACCAAGCGTTGGCCGTAGCGAAACGACAGTCTGAAAGGAAAGCTTGGTCATGTCCAACCGGCTCAAAGTGACGCCGAACGATCTCAGTGCATTCTGGATGCCGTTCACGGCGAACCGGCAGTTCAAGCAGGCGCCGCGCATGCTGGTCGCCGCCCAGGACATGCACTACACCGCCAGCGACGGCCGCAAGATCCTCGACGGCACCGCCGGCCTGTGGTGCGTCAATGCCGGCCACTGCCGGCCCAGGATCACCGCCGCCATCCAGTCGCAGGCCGCCGAGCTCGACTACGCGCCGGCCTTCCAGATGGGCCATCCGATCGTCTTCGAACTCGCCAACAGGCTCGTCGACGTCGCCCCCGCCGGCATGGAGCACGTCTTCTTCACCAACTCCGGCTCCGAATCGGTCGAGACCGCGCTGAAGATGGCGCTGGCCTATCACCGGGCCAGGGGCGATGGTTCGCGGACCCGCCTCATCGGCCGCGAGCGCGGCTATCACGGTGTCAATTTCGGCGGCATCTCGGTCGGCGGCATCGTCACCAACCGCAAGATGTTCGGCACGCTGCTCGGCGGCGTCGACCACCTGCCGCACACCCACCTGCCGGAGAAGAATTCCTTCACCCGCGGCGAGCCGGAGCATGGCGCCGAACTCGCCAACGAGTTGGAGCGCATCGTGGCACTGCACGATGCCTCGACCATCGCGGCGGTCATCGTCGAGCCGGTGGCGGGTTCGACCGGCGTGCTGATCCCGCCGAAGGGCTATCTGCAGAAGCTGCGCGAGATCTGCACCAAGCACGGCATCCTGCTCATCTTCGACGAGGTCATCACCGGCTTCGGCCGTCTCGGCACGCCGTTTGCGGCCGACTATTTCGGCGTCATCCCCGACATCATCACCACCGCCAAGGGCGTCTCCAACGGCGTCATCCCGATGGGCGCGGTGTTCGTCAAGAAGGAGATCCACGACGCCTTCATGAACGGCCCGGAGCACCTGATCGAGTTCTTCCACGGCTACACCTATTCGGGAAACCCGATCGCCTGCGCGGCGGCGCTCGGTACGCTCGACACCTACAGGGAAGAGGAGCTGCTCACCCGCGGCGCCGAGCTCGCCGACTACTGGGAGGACGCGCTGCACTCGCTGAAGGGCGAGCCGCACGTCATCGACATCCGCAACATCGGGCTGATCGGCGCGATCGAGCTGGCGCCGATTCCCGGCAGCCCGACCAAGCGCGCCTTCTCGGCCTTCGTGAAGGCGTTCGAGCGCGGCGCGCTGATCCGCACCACCGGCGACATCATCGCGCTGTCGCCGCCGCTGATCATCACCAAGGGCCAGATCAACGAACTGATCGACCACGTCAGGGAAGTGCTGAGGATGGTCGACTAAGCGGGACTGGCCGAGAGGCCGGCGTCGGGAACCGCCGGCCTTTCGGAACAAATGGAATGAGAGGATTGAGTGCCATGGCCGCACCGGGCGAGAATCTGCGAATCAATTCCGACCGTTTGTGGGATTCGCTGATGCAGATGGCGAAGATCGGCCCCGGCGTTGCCGGCGGCAACAATCGCCAGACGCTCACCGACGAGGATGGCGAGGGCCGCCATCTCTTCAAGCGCTGGTGCGAGGCGGCGGGGCTTTCCGTCGGCGTCGACGAGATGGGCACCATGTTCGCCCGCCGCGAGGGCAGCGACCCGGACGCGTTGCCCGTCTATGTCGGCAGCCACCTCGACACCCAGCCGACCGGCGGCAAATATGACGGCGTGCTCGGCGTGCTCGGCGGGCTGGAAATCGTGCGCACGCTGAACGACCTCGGCATCAGGACGAAGCACCCCATCGTGGTCACCAACTGGACCAACGAGGAGGGCACCCGCTTCGCGCCGGCCATGCTCGCCTCGGGCGTCTTCGCCGGCGTCCACGAGCAGGCCTGGGCCTACGACCGCAAGGACAAGGCCGGCAAGCGCTTCGGCGATGAGCTGGAACGCATCGGCTGGAAGGGCGACGAGCCCGTCGGCGCGCGCAGGATGAAGGCATTCTTCGAGCTGCACATCGAGCAGGGGCCGATCCTCGAGGACGAGGACATCGACATCGGCGTCGTCACCCACGGCCAGGGGCTGAAATGGCTGCAGGTGACGCTGATCGGCAAGGAGAGCCATACCGGCTCCACCCCGATGCCCAAGCGCCGCAACGCCGGGCTCGGCATGGCGCGCGTCACCGAACTCGTCCACGAGGTGGCGATGGACTACCAGCCCGACGCCGTCGGCGCCGTCGGCCACATGGAGGTCTATCCCAACTCGCGCAACATCATCGCCGGCAGGACCGTCTTCACCATCGACATCCGCTCGCCGGAGAAGGAAGTGCTCGACGCCATGGACGGCCGCATCCGCGAGGGCATCGCCACGATCTGCGAGGCCCTCGACATCGGCTACGAGGTCGAGCAGGTCGGCCATTTCGATCCCGTCACCTTCGACGCGGGTTGCGTCAAGGCGATCCGCGACGCCGCCGAGCGCCTCGGCTATTCGCATCGCGACATCGTCTCCGGCGCCGGCCACGACGCCTGCTGGATCAACCGCGTGGCGCCGACCGCCATGGTCATGTGCCCCTGCGTCGACGGGCTGTCGCACAACGAGGCCGAGGAAATCTCGCCCGAATGGGCGGCCGCCGGCTGCGACGTGCTCTTCCACGCGGTGGTCGAGACGGCGGAGATCGTTGAATGAGGCGAGGCGAAGGGCGATACTAGTCTTTTGCAACCGAAGTGGAGGCCGTCATGGGCCGGCCGAGAGAGTTGAGCGAAGAGGAAAGGCAGGCGCTGCTCGCCAGGGGCTACAGGCCCGTGGAGATGTGGATTCCGGATCTTTCCGATCCGAATGTCTACGCACTGGCCGAAGCGGAAGCGAAGCGGATCGCCGTTGCCGACCAGGAGGAAGACATCACGGAATGGATCGAGGCCGTGCAGAAGGACATGTGGGAAGGTGAGGAAACGGTATGAAGCGAGGCGATGTCGTCGTCGTTTCGCTTCCCGGTGATCTAGGCAAACCCAGGCCAGCAGTGATCGTTCAGGTGGACGTGCTGAACAATCACCTTCGAACGGTCCTGCTCTGCCCGATCAGCAGCTATTCCTCTTCCCCGAGCTTCTTTCGCGTCGCCGTCGAACCAACTGGCGAAAACGGGCTGCGTTTGCCCTCCGAGATTATGGTCGAGAAGCTTCAGGCGGCCAACAAGTCGAAGGTAGGGCAAGTGATCGGCCATATGGATCACGAGACGATGCTCAAACTCGCCCGCGCGCTGGCGATTTCGCTGGGGCTGGCGCTGGATTAGCAAACGGGGAACGGAAATGACCAAAGTCATCAGAAACGGCACCATCGTCACCGCCGACCGCACCTTCAAGGGCGACGTGCTGATGAGCCACGGCAAGATCGTGGCGATCGGCTCGAACCTGCACGGCGACCACGAGTTCGACGCCACCGGCTGCTACATCATGCCCGGCGGCATCGACCCGCACACCCACCTGGAAATGCCCTTCATGGGCACCTATTCGGCCGACGACTTCGAGACCGGCACGCGTGCGGCGCTGTCGGGCGGCACCACCATGGTCGTCGACTTCTGCCTGCCGGCGCCCGGCCAGTCGCTGCTGGAAGCGCTCCAGGCCTGGGACAACAAGTCGACCAAGGCCTGCTCCGACTACACGTTCCACATGGCCATCACCTGGTGGGGCGAGCAGGTGTTCAACGAGATGGCGGCGGTCGTCGACAAGGGCATCACCTCGTTCAAGCACTTCATGGCCTACAAGGGCGCGCTGATGGTCAACGACGACGAGATGTACGCGTCGTTCCAGCGCTGCGCCGGGCTCGGCGCGCTGCCGCTCGTCCATGCCGAGAACGGCGACCTCGTCGCGGCGCTGTCGCAGAAGCTGCTGGCGGAGGGCAACAACGGGCCCGAGGCGCACGCCTATTCGCGGCCGCCCGAGGTCGAGGGCGAGGCCACCAACCGCGCCATCATGATCGCCGACATGGCCGGCGTGCCGCTCTATGTCGTTCACACCTCCTGCGAGCAGAGCCACGAGGCCATCCGCCGCGCCCGGCAGAAGGGCATGCGCGTCTATGGCGAACCGCTGATCCAGCATCTCGTCCTCGACGAGACGGAATACTTCAACAAGGACTGGGACCACGCCGCGCGGCGCGTCATGAGCCCGCCCTTCCGCAACAAGCTGCACCAGGATTCGCTGTGGGCCGGTTTGCAGGCCGGTTCGTTGCAGGTGGTCGCCACCGACCACTGCGCCTTCACCACCCAGCAGAAGCGCAACGGCGTCGGCGATTTCACCAAGATCCCCAACGGCACGGGCGGCCTCGAGGATCGCCTGCCGGTGCTGTGGACCAGGGGCGTCAACACCGGCCGGCTGACGATGAACGAGTTCGTCGCCGTCACCTCGACCAACATCGCAAAAATCCTCGGCATGTATCCCAGGAAGGGCGCCATCGTCGAAGGTGCCGACGCCGATCTGGTCGTCTGGGACCCGAAGCGCAAGAAGACCATCTCCGCCGGCAACCAGCTGTCGGTGATCGATTACAACGTCTTCGAGGGCATCGAGGTCACCGGCCTGCCGCGCTTCGTCTTCAGCCGCGGCGAACTGGTCATCGAGGAGACGAAGGTCTCGGCGAAGCCCGGCCATGGCGAGTTCGTCGCGCGCGAGCCGAACGGGCCGGTCAACCGGGCGCTGTCGACCTGGAAGGAAATCGTCGCGCCGCGCAAGGTCGAGCGCACCGGCATCCCGGCCAGCGGGGTGTGAGCTTGCGCAAGGCCCGGCTCGCCCTCATCGCAGCCCTGCTGCCGGCCTTGGCCGGCGGCGCCTCCGCCGAGGCCCTTTCGGGTCTCGCCGGAACCTACGGCAATGCCGCCGGATGCAGGTACGAGGCGACCGGCAACTATGTCGACGAGGACATGGTGGTGCTGAAGGCGGACGAGTACCAGACCTACGTGACGCTCTGCGAGTTCCTCGACCTGCGCAAGGCGCGCGACGGCAGCCAGGTCGTCACGGCGCTGTGCGGCCACGAGGGCGACGAGGCGCAGACGATCGAGTTCATGCGCATCGTCAAGGACGCGTCCGGCAAGGATCTCTACGCCGTCTTCAGCCAGGCGGGCGACCTCCTCGGCGAGGTGGAGCCTTGCCGATGAGGAGAGTTTGCGCCGCAGCCATGGTGCGCGGTCGCTCGGCCGCGATCGCGGCTGCGTTCCTGCTGGTGCCGTCGCTCGCCTTCGCCCAGGCGCTCGAACTTTCGGGTGTCTACGGCAACGAGGCCGGCTGCCGCGTGGCCAAGGGCGAGGAGAAGGCCAGCGCCGAAGCGCTGGTCATGCGGCCCGACCGGTTCGAATCCGCTGCACTGGTGTGCGAGTTCGTGCAGGTACTGAAGGCCGCGGACGGCACGAAGGTGATCACCGCGCTGTGCGACATCGAGGGCGAGGACGGCCGCTCGGTCAGCCTGTTCACGGTCGCGCCGAGCAAGACCGATCCGGCCGCGTTGCAGATCCGCGACGAGTACGGCGCACCGTGGGACGAGGTGAAGCCATGCCCGTGAGGCGGTGCTCACACCGCCAGCGCGTCCAGTTCGGGCAGCAGCACGACGCTCTCCTGCTCGTTGGGATCGGTGCGCGCGATCACCGCCGTGCACGGCCTGTCCGAAAGGTTCGCCGGCAGGTGCGGCACGCCGGCCGGGATGTACATCATCTCGCCGGCCGTCATGTCGGCGTAGTGCTCGAGCCGCTCGCCGTACCAGGTGCGCGCCTCGCCGGCGAGCACGTAGACCGCCGTCTCGTGGTCCTCGTGCAGGTGCGCCTTGGCGCGCGCGCCCGGCGGTATGGTCAGCACGTGCATGCACAGGCCCTTCGCCCCGACCGTCTCGGCGGCGATGCCTTCGAAATAGCTCAACCCCTGCTTGCCGTCATAGGTCGAACCGGGTCTGATGACGCGGCAGGTGGGCTTGGTGGACATGGAAGCGTCGGATCCTCTGCGGTTGGCAAATCGCGGTCGGCGCAAAACTATACGAAACGGGGAACCATGCGAAAGCTGAATGAGACCGCCGCGGTGCGGGCGGCGAACGGGGTGCGCTGATGACCGAAGCCGTCGTGGCCGCCAACAGGCTCGGCCTGACCTTCCAGACCGGCGATGGACCGGTCGAGGCGCTGTCCAACGTCGACCTGACGATCGGCAAGGGCGAATTCGTCTCCTTCATCGGCCCTTCGGGCTGCGGCAAGACGACGTTCCTGCGCGTCATCGCCGATCTCGAGCAGCCGACGGCGGGCACGATCACGGTCAACGGCATGACGCCGGAAATGGCGCGCAAGGCGCGCGCCTACGGCTACGTCTTCCAGGCGGCCGCGCTCTACCCGTGGCGCACCATCGAGCGCAACGTCGGCCTGCCGCTGGAGATCATGGGAATTCCGGCCGCCGAGCAGCGCGAGCGCGTCCGCCGCACGCTCGATCTCGTCAGTCTGACCGGCTTCGAGAAGAAGTACCCCTGGCAGCTCTCCGGCGGCATGCAGCAGCGCGCCTCGATCGCCCGCGCGCTCGCCTTCGACGCCGACCTCCTGCTCATGGACGAGCCGTTCGGCGCGCTCGACGAGATCGTGCGCGACCATTTGAACGAGCAGCTCCTCGTCCTTTGGGCGCGCACGCGGAAGACCATCTGCTTCGTCACCCACTCGATCCCCGAGGCCGTCTACCTGTCGACCAAGATCGTCGTCATGTCGCCGCGCCCGGGCCGGGTCACCGACATCATCGAATCGACGCTGCCGAAGGAGCGCCCGCTGGAAATCCGCGAAAGCCCGGAATTCCTGGCCATCGCCCACCGCGTCCGCGAAGGCCTGAGGGCAGGGCATTCCTATGATGATTGA
>CALFXR010000225.1 GCA_937958475.1 uncultured Mesorhizobium sp.
GAAGGACCGGTCTATCCGAACATGTGAGGGTAGCCGGGTCCGTCTCGCCGCCGCCCCGGTGGCTGTGGGTTCGTCTCCTCGTCTGACGACCGTCTTCGTCCGCTGGCCGCCGAATCCCTGGATCGCTGCGCGCGCCAGTTGAACGGCGCCCCGAGATATGCTGTCCTTAAGCCGACGGGGAGGCTCGGATGCACTGTCTCATCACTGCCTGCATCGCCGGCGCGGCCTGCGCCGCGGCAAGTTCCGCCGCTGCCGGCGTCAAGGTCAGCGTCAAGACCGATCATTACGAGATTTCGGGCAAGAGCGGCGAGGCGCTGGTCGACGCCATGGATCGCAAGGGGCCGAAGCACGGTTTCCTGGCGCGCGCCATCGCCCAGACCCGCTACGAGGTCGGCTGGGATCTCGAATGGACGGAGAAGGCCGGCAAGTGCCGCGTGCGCAAGGTCGCGGGCGACCTGAGCATCACGTACATCTACCCCAAGGTCGGCGGCGCTCTCGATCCCGCCCTTCGCAAGCGCTGGACGCGGTTCATGAGCGGCGTGCGCAAGCACGAGGAAACGCACGGCGCCATCGCCCGCCAGATGGTGGTCGCCGCCGAGCGGGCCATCGCCCGGATCTCGACGACCGGCGACCCCGGTTGCGCGAAGATCCGCAACGAGGTGAAGCGGCGCGTCAACGGCATCTATGCCGAATACGAGGCGAAACAGGTGCGCTTCGACGAGGTCGAACACAAGGACGGCGGCAACGTCGAGAAGATGGTCGTCAGCCTTCTGAAGAAGCGCTGAACGGCCGCATCGCCGGATCGCCTTCTGCCGGCGCCTCCACCAGCGCCTTCGCCGCATCGTCCACCGGTGCGGCCGGCAGCGAGAACTCCACCAGCAGCGGCGCATGGTCCGAGCCGACCGGCTCGGCGATCGCGATCGAGTGGACGACCAGCCTGCCCTTCGAGAAGACATGGTCGATCGTCA
This sequence comes from uncultured Mesorhizobium sp., assembly GCA_937958475.1. Classification (GTDB taxonomy): domain Bacteria; phylum Pseudomonadota; class Alphaproteobacteria; order Rhizobiales; family Rhizobiaceae; genus DUSC01. The sequence goes on from CALFXR010000225.1 coordinate 969, forward strand.
GGCCGATCCACGGCCTGAAGGCCACGGGAAGCCGCCGCCACAGCCATGTCGGCCCGGCCGCCGGCGCCTTCGTCAGCCCGCCCGCCGCGGCGACCCGGCGCACGGCGTGGCTCCACGGCGCGGCGTTGAGGTCCCCGGCGACCAGCGCGGTGGCGGCGAGTGCTGCGAGATGCGGCTCCAGCCGCCCGATCTGCTCCGGCTGCTCGAACGGCCACGGCCATTCGAGGTGCAGCGCCGCCACCGCGACCGCGCGTCCGCCGAAATCGATCGTCGCCATCGACATCGAGCCGTCGACATGGCAGGCGCCCGCGGTTCCCGCAACGAACGGCCGGCGCGACAGCACGGCCGTGGCGCCGACATTGCTGTCGACGGCGCAGAGGATCCGATAGGGGTATGCCTTCTCCAGAAGCGCGAGCTTCGGCGTCCAGAACCGCGACACCTCGTTCAACGTGACGACGTCGGGCGACAGCCGGCCGATCAGCGACAGCACCTTCTCCGGCGTGCGGTTGTCGAAGCGCAGGTTGAGCTGCAGCAGCCGGTAGACCGCGCTTCCCTGGTCCTTCGCCTGGAACGAGGCACTGACCGGCGAGATGCCGGGCAGTGGAAGGCCGGCCAGCGTCGAGGAGAACGCCGCGGCGCCGAGCAGCAGCGCAGCCGCGCCGACGCGGCGGATGCCGGGCAGGAACAGCGCCGGCAGCGCCGCGACGGCGAGCAGCGCCGCGAGATGCGCCCTGAAATGCGAGAACGAATCGAAGGCCGGATGCCAGGCGCCGAGGAAGCCGGCGACCAGCGGCAGGGAAACCGCCACGGGCAGGAAGAGGGCGATCGCGACGGCGGCCGTTCGGCGGGAGGACATGCCGCTCACCTTGGCAAGGATTGCGGCAGCCTCAAGGAGTTTTCCCCGCGACGCTACTGGAAGGCGGTTTCGGAGAAGCTCCTGAGCTTGCGCGAATGGAGCCGCTCGGGCGGCATCTCGGCGAGTTTTTCCACGGCGCGTATGCCGATCGTCAGGTGCTGGGCGACCTGGCGCTTGTAGAACTCGGTGGCCATGCCCGGCAGCTTCAGTTCGCCGTGCAGCGGCTTGTCGGAGACGCACAGCAGCGTGCCGTAGGGGACGCGGAAGCGGAAGCCGTTGGCCGCGATCGTCGCCGATTCCATGTCGAGCGCGATCGCCCGCGACTGCGACAGGCGCTGCACCGGCCCGCGCTGCTCGCGCAGCTCCCAGTTGCGATTGTCGATGGTCGCCACCGTGCCGGTGCGCATGATGCGCTTCAGGTCGTAGCCGGTGAAGCCGGTGACCTCGGCCACCGCCTCCTGCAGCGCCACCTGGACCTCGGCGAGCGGCGGGATCGGCACCCACACCGGCAGGTCGTCGTCGAGCACGTGGTCCTCGCGCACATAGGCGTGGGCGAGCACGTAGTCGCCGAGCGCCTGGGTGTTGCGCAGGCCGGCGCAGTGGCCGAGCATCAGCCAGGCGTGGGGCCGGAGCACAGCGATGTGGTCGGTGATGGTCTTGGCGTTGGAGGGCCCGACGCCGATGTTGACCATGGTGATGCCGCCATGGCCCGGCTTGGTCAGGTGGTAGGC
>CALFXR010000226.1 GCA_937958475.1 uncultured Mesorhizobium sp.
GGTCTTCGGGCGGCCATACCCCCACCCCTGCCCCTCCCCACAAGGGGGAGGGGAATCTTGAAATGCCCGCCGCCTGCCGGCCGTTCTTCCTGCCGGCCGTTCTTCCTGCCGGCCGCTCTTCCTGCCGGAGCGTCCGCGGGCTTCACATAACGCTACCCCTTGTGGGGAGGGGCAGGGTACCGCTGCGCGATGGTCTTGCCGAGACCGGGTGCTCAGGAACCAGTCGGTCGCAGCGTCCGCTCAGCCGGCCTTCGCCAATGCCCGCGCGATCCTCGCCGCCAGCCGCGCATTGTTCTCGACCAGGGCGATGTTGGTCTTCAGGCTGGCGCCGCCGGTGAGCTCCAGGATCTTCGCCAGCAGGAACGGCGTCACCGCCTTGCCGGCGACCTGCGCGGCTTCCGCCGCGGCCTGCGCGGCCGCGATGACGCCCGCCATCTCGTCCGCCGGGATCTCGTCTTCCGCCGCCACCGGGTTGGCGACCAGCATGCCGCCGCCGATGCCGAGCGCCTTCCGTGTCGCGAAGAACCGCGCGATCGCCCCCGGCTCGTCGAGCCGCAGCGGCGCCGGGTGGGGCGAGGTCCGCGACCAGAAGGCCGGCACGACGTCGGAGCGGTAGGCGACCACGGGCACGCCGCGCGTTTCCAGCACTTCCAGCGTCTTGGCGATGTCGAGGATCGCCTTGGCGCCGGCCGACACGACGATGACGCCGGTGCGCGCCAGCTCGTCGAGGTCGGCGGAGACGTCGAAGCTGGTCTCCGCGCCCTTGTGCACGCCGCCGATGCCGCCCGTGGCGAACACCTCGATGCCGGCGAGCGCGGCCGCGATCATGGTGGCGGCGACCGTCGTGCCGCCGGTGCGGCCTTCCGCGACCGCGAAGGCGAGGTCGGCCCGCGACAGCTTCATCGCGCCCTTCACCTTGGCCAGCGCCTCGCGCTCGTCGGCCGAAAGGCCGATCTTGATGCGGCCGCCGACCACCGCGATGGTCGCCGGCACCGCGCCTTCTGCAGAGATGATTTCTTCGACCCGCGCGGCCATGGCGGCGTTGTCGGGCCAGGGCATGCCGTGGGTGACGATCGTGCTTTCAAGAGCCACGACCGGCCGGCCGGCGGCGAGCGCGGCGGCGACGGGCGCGTGGACGTCGATATGGGCGCGGGCGGATTCGGGCGTCATGGCGTCTCCCTTGCCGGCCGTTTTCGTCGCGGCGGGCCGGCGCGATGGCTCATGCCACCATCGCGGGCTGCGGCACAAGGGCGAGCGCGGCGGCGAAGGCGCCTGCCTCGAGTTCGACCACGGCGGAAGCCTCCTCCACCGTCAGCATGGCCGCCGCCAGACCCTCGCGCAAAGCCGCGGCGAGCGGCCGGCCGCGCATCAGCGCGGCGATCGTCGCGCCGGCCAGGGCGTCGCCGGCGCCGGTGACGTCGGCGATCCTCCGCGCCGCGGGTGCGGCGATCGAAAAAGTGCCGCCGCCGTCGAAGCCCGTCGCGCCGGCGCTGCCCGCCGTGATGACGCCCGCCGCGAGCCCTCTTTCGCGCAGCGCCGCGGCGAGCGCGGCCGGCCCGGCGTCGTCGCCGATCCCGGCCAGCCGGCGCGCTTCGGCGCGGTTCATGAACAGGCAGGAGATCCGCGGCAGCAGGCCGGCGAGCCGCACCGCCTTGGCCGGCGAGATGGCGATGGCATGGAGCGGCTTTCCCTCGCACCGTGCGGCGAGCTTCTCCAGTGCCACGGCGGGCATGTTGGCGTCGCACAGCACCGCGTCGGCGGCGGCGACCGCCTCGCGCAGCTTGGCGCGGCCCGCCTGGCGCGGGAACGCCACCTCGTAGAGCTCCATGTCGGCGAGCCCGGCGATCAGCTCGCCCTCGCCGTCGAGCAGGGCGGTGTAGCTCGGCGTGCGCCGGTCGAGGAAGGTCGCCGACAGGTCCTCGATGCCGGCCGCGGCGATCGCCTTCGCCACCGCCTCGCCGGCGGCGTCGCCGCCGCGCACCGACAGAAGCGCGCCGCAAACGCCGCGCTGCACGGCGTTGCGCAGGGCGTTGAAGACGACGCCGCCGATCTCCTCGCGGAGCACGCCGGGATTCGACGTGCCGGGGATGTAGGTGCCGGTGACGTGGCCGCGGCGGTCGACATGGGCGCCGCCGACAGCGAGCAGACGGGGAGGGGGCATGGCGGCAATCCGGCGGGTCGATCGAGACGCCGACCTTAGGCGGCGGCCTGCCCGGCCGCAACGGCGGCGGCCCTAGAATCGCCGGCCCGTTCCGCGGCGCGGGGCGCAGCACGGGCCCTCCGCGCGGCCCGCCTCGCCCCCGGCCCGGCCCGACGGGTCAGAGGACGCGGGCGTGTATCCCATTCAAGCATGTACGGCCGAAAGGGCGCCCCGTTGAGGGCGGCGGCGCTGGTCGCGCTGATTCTGGTTGGCGGGTTAGTCGGCGGGCTTTCTTTGCCACCAGCGAAAGCGTCTGTGAACATAGGTGTTCAAGACGCAGCTTGCTCGCTGCATTTTATGCCCGCTCTCAGGCACTCCGTACCTCGCCAGGGCACCACTTGGATTGGGAGTTTTCTCGAATCTGAACTCCGGGATCGGCCTCGACGTGAACCAAAACTCGCTGTCGAATATTTCCCCAAAAAATGTCTCGTAGCGAATAATTCCGGCAATATTCAAACTCAAGTCACCTCGCCCGTAAGATTCTTGCATGACTTTGACGTAGTCTTTATGAAATGCCTGGAAGGACAAAATGGATCCACTGCCAAGCGCATTCCATCTTTTTCTATTTCGGCCCGTCAAATCAACTTCGGCAAAAGTGTGCTTTGTGGACGTTCCGTCCACATTAAGCGACTTAGTGAATATGATGAATTGTGCGGAGAACCATCGTGCGGGAGTTTGTCCGGTGTTCTGCACGGTCATAGTGACCATAGGCCTCTCCGCTCTGTTGTTTCCCCATGTAAGTTCGGCAGTTTCGGCATGGACGTAAGCTCGCGTTTGAGCGCGAGTGGTCCTGATCGCCCAAATGGCAGTCAGCAGACTGACGCCGAGAGCGACCAGAGCGATAAACGTGCTCATTCCCCCGATAATAATCTGAGCCCATGCAGGTATTTCCTGCCGTTCAGCGGTTGCAGCGGCTCGCTCGGCGGCATTCGCGGCCCGCACCTGGGCGTCCAAATCGGCAGCCTCGTGGGCGTCGGTTTTTTGTTCGCGGCGTGCGCTGTCGTGAGCCTGTTCTGGAGTTTCTACAATAGTGACTGGCACGGAAAAGTGCTTGGGTTGGCGTGCGGGATTTTCTGTATTGCCGGGATGTTCTTCGCTTACGGATGGGCCTTCACCGGCCACCCTGCCGGCCTCCTGCGCTCCTACGTTGGTGGCTAGAACCATGACCAGAGCAACAATTACGAACCGCATCTCTCCACACTCCGCCCGCACTGATAGTGCAAGCGGAGCGGCCACTACACAAGCGCGGGGAATCCGGGCAGTGTGTGTGGTATGGGATACCTGCTTCTCTGCCTTCGGCGCGCCTTCGCGGGTTCCGTATTCTTCACGGACAAACTCTCGATCATGGCCGCCGTACTTGTTCCATCGATACTGCTTGTATCAGGCCGCTCCATGACGGATGCCATCGAATCCTACATTGCTGTGGCCGTCATAGTTGTCGTCGGGTGTGGCGTGACGCTTAGATTGCTAGCGGCGCCTTATTTGATTTGGCGAGACGATCAGGTGACGATTGGCAATCTTCGCGCTGAAATAGGGGATCCAGATGAGATAGCCCGCCGCGCCTTGGAGGAGGATAAAATAAACGACAGGAAGAAGGTAGTTGCGTTTCTTGCCGCACACAGAGTCAAGGAGATGATAAGTGATATGAGTAGAAACTATGTCTCAGAGTTTGCTGAATTGACAGATCATCTTAATCGCCTCATTTTAGATGACAAAGCGATCTTACCATTAGCCGATGATTTTATGCGTACACATTCGGAACTTCTACAATGGCTCCGAATCTATGCCCGCACGAACAAGATCACGGACAGCGACTTAGAGGTGATGCAGGACCGCCCTCCAGTGACGGATGCATACATTGCCGCTAGGGACGCGTTGTATAGGCGCGTGGCGCTTAAAGACATCAAGAGACTCACCAATGCCTAACCCCGCCCCATCCGACCGCTTCGACACGCTCCTAAAGGCGATGCTCACGCGTCCGCCGCTGGGCGCGGAAACGACTGCAAAAGCAGGCCCAGCATCAGGTGCGGGTGCTTCCGAAGGTTCTGGCGGAACTCGAACTCCCAAAGGTAGGTCTGGAGCCACTTCTTCGAAACCGAAACGTACGTCCCGTTCATCGAACGCTTAACGTGCGACCAGAACGATTCGATGTTGTTCGTATGAACGTCGCCTGAGACGTACTGCCCGTCACGATGATTGACGGTGCCGTGCAGGTAGCCGCTCTCCACCAACTCGCGGTAGGACAGGCTTTCATCGGTCGCGATACGCGAACCGGGGCGAACCCATTTGAAGATCGCAGGCATGATATGGCGGGCCTTGCGGCTCTGCACCACTTCCGTGACGACTTCGCCGCCACGTTCGATGGCGCCGAAAACAATGGCCTTGTCGTCTTGGCCGCGCTTGTCGACACCACCCCAGAACATTTCGTCGGCCTCGACAACGCCGCCGCCCTTGCCGCCAAGGCTGTTGTCGCCGTCGACATAGCCCATGTACTGGCGGATCAGGTTGCACATGCGCCAAGCGGTTTTGTACGTCACGCCGATGGTGCGCTGGACTTCCTTCGCGGAAACGCCGTTGCGGGAAGCGCAGAACATGAACATGACGTGGAACCAGTCCTTGAGTGACGTGCGCGTGTTCTCGAAGGGCGTCCCGGCGGTCGGGTAGACCTGATAACCGCAGAAATCGCATTCATAGCAGCGGCGGGACTTCACGCGATGGAAGTTCGCCAGTTTGCCGCACTTCGCGCAGGTGTGGCGCTTTCCGTACCGCGTCGCCATCAGATGATCGAGGCAATCGTCATCCGAATCAAAGCGGGACTGGAATTCCTTGAGGGTTGGGAGTTTCTGCGTCTTGCTCATTGACCTTACATAGCAAATCCCCCTACATGTTTCAAGGGGATACATCCCAGGACGCGTTCACGGAACATTTTTCGAACAGATCGAGATAATAACGCGATTTCAAGCATTTGTTCCCTCTTGCAAAAAGAGAACAAAAAAGGTACAAAGTGAAATGCGCGCGGGATTGTCCGGCCTTCATTGACGACCAAGGGGTGATGTATCATGGCTCAGAGCTCATTGCGGCTGGTAGAGGACAAGGCAGTGGACAAAACGAAGGCTCTGGACGCTGCCCTGTCGCAGATCGAGCGCGCGTTCGGCAAGGGCTCGATCATGCGGCTCGGCGCCAACGAGAAGGTGGTCGAGATCGAGACGGTGCCGACCGGCTCGCTCGGCCTCGACATCGCGCTCGGCGTCGGCGGCCTGCCGCGCGGGCGCATCGTCGAGATCTACGGGCCGGAAAGCTCGGGCAAGACCACGCTGGCGCTGCACACGGTGGCCGAGGCGCAGAAGAAGGGCGGCATCTGCGCCTTCGTCGACGCCGAGCACGCGCTCGACCCGGTCTATGCCCGCAAGCTGGGCGTCGGCCTGGAGAACCTGCTGATCTCGCAGCCCGACACCGGCGAGCAGGCGCTGGAGATCTGCGACACGCTGGTGCGCTCGGGCGCCATCGACGTGCTGGTCGTCGATTCGGTCGCGGCGCTCACCCCCCGCGCGGAAATCGAGGGCGAGATGGGCGACGCCCTGCCCGGGCTGCAGGCCCGCCTGATGAGCCAGGCGCTGCGCAAGCTGACCGCTTCGATCTCGCGCTCCAACACGATGGTCATCTTCATCAACCAGATCCGCATGAAGATCGGCGTCATGTTCGGCTCGCCGGAGACGACGACGGGCGGCAACGCGCTGAAGTTCTACGCCTCGGTGCGCCTCGACATCCGCCGCATCGGCTCAGTCAAGGACCGCGACGAGGTGGTCGGTAACCAGACCCGCGTCAAGGTGGTGAAGAACAAGCTCGCCCCGCCCTTCAAGGTCGTCGAGTTCGACATCATGTACGGCGAGGGCGTGTCGAAGACCGGCGAGCTGATCGACCTCGGCGTCAAGGCCGGCGTGGTCGAGAAGTCGGGCGCCTGGTTCTCCTACAATTCGCAGCGTCTCGGCCAGGGCCGCGAGAACGCCAAGAACTTCCTGCGCGACAATCCCGACACGGCGCGCGAGGTCGAGCTGGCGCTGCGCCAGAACGCCGGGCTGATCGCCGAGAAGTTCCTCGAGAACGGCGGCGAGGGTGACTTCGACGACGCCGCCGAGGGCTGAGGCTCGCTGCTTTCAGATCGTCCAGGGACCGCCGGCGCACGCGCGCCGGCGGTTTCGTTTTGCGCTGCGGCTTGCGCCGTGTTTTGCGCCGCCTGCGCGGCATCGCGGCTTTCTGGACAGGCTCGGGCGCGGTCGCTAAAAGGCGCTGTCCAATTTCGCCGGCTGCCGCCGGCCCTTCCGCTTGAAAAGGCACCGTGATGAGTGGCGTCAACGAGATCCGTTCGACTTTTCTCGACTATTTCCGCAAGAACGGCCACGAGATCGTGGCCTCGAGCCCGCTCGTGCCGCGCAACGACCCGACGCTGATGTTCACCAACGCCGGCATGGTGCAGTTCAAGAACGTCTTCACCGGCCTCGAGAGCCGGCCCTATTCGCGCGCCGCGACCGCGCAGAAGAGCGTGCGCGCCGGCGGCAAGCACAACGACCTCGACAATGTCGGCTACACGGCCCGCCATCTCACCTTCTTCGAGATGCTCGGCAACTTCTCCTTCGGCGACTATTTCAAGGAGCGCGCCATCGAGTTCGCCTGGAACCTGATCACCAAGGAATACGGGCTGAAGAAGGACAAGCTGCTCGTCACGGTCTACCACACCGACGACGAGGCGGCGGACTACTGGAAGAAGATCGCCGGCTTCTCCGACGACCGCATCATCCGCATCCCGACCTCGGACAATTTCTGGGCGATGGGCGACACCGGGCCGTGCGGTCCGTGCTCGGAGATCTTCATCGACCGCGGCGAGCACATCTGGGGCGGGCCTCCCGGCAGTCCGGAGGAGAGCGGCGACCGCTTCCTGGAGTTCTGGAACCTCGTCTTCATGCAGTTCGAGCAGGTGACGAAGGAGGAGCGCATCGCCCTGCCGCGGCCGTCGATCGACACCGGCATGGGGCTCGAGCGCATGGCCTCGATCCTGCAGGGCGTCGAGAGCGTCTTCGAGACCGACCTGTTCCGCCACCTGATCGACGCCGCGTCGTCGGCACTCGGGCGTGGGCCCGACGCGGACAACGTCGCCTCCTATCGCGTCATCGCCGACCATTTGCGCTCGTCCTGCTTCCTCGTCGCCGACGGCGTGCTGCCGTCGAACGAGGGCCGCGGCTACGTGCTGCGCCGCATCATGCGGCGGGCCATGCGCCACGCCCAGCTGCTCGGCGCCAACGAGCCGCTGATGTGGAAGCTGGTGCCGGCGCTGGTGCGCGAGATGGGCCAGGCCTATCCCGAGCTCGGCCGCGGCGAGGCGATGATCACCGAGACGCTGAAGCTCGAGGAGACGCGCTTCCGCAAGACGCTGGCGCGCGGCCTCGGCCTGCTCGCCGACGCCACCGAGACCCTGCACAAGGGCGACATGCTCGACGGCGAGACGGCCTTCAAGCTCTACGACACCTACGGCTTCCCGCTCGACCTGACGCAGGACGCGCTGCGCCAGCGCGGCATCTCGGTCGATCTCGCCGGCTTCACCCATGCGATGGAAGAGCAGAAGGCCGAGGCGCGCGCGAGCTGGGCGGGCTCCGGCGAGGCGGCGACCGAAGCGGTCTGGTTCGCGGTCAAGGAAAAGACCGGCGCCACCGAATTCCTCGGCTACGAGACCGAGCGCGCCGAGGGCATGGTGCTCGCCCTGGTCCGGGACGGCAAGGAAGCGGACGAGGCGAAGGAGGGCGAGGATGTCGCGATCGTCGTCAACCAGACGCCGTTCTACGCCGAATCCGGCGGCCAGATGGGCGATACCGGCACGTTTGCCGGCGAGGGCTTTTCCGTCGCGATCACCGACACGCAGAAGAAGGGCGACGGCCTGTTCGTCCATCTCGGCAAGGTGGCGAAAGGTGCCGTGAAGCCGGGCGCGGCCGTCGAGATGACCGTCGACCACGCCCGCCGTTCGCGGCTGCGCTCCAACCATTCGGCGACGCACCTGATCCACGAGGCGCTGCGCGAGGTGCTCGGTACGCATGTCGCGCAGAAGGGCTCGCTGGTGGCGCCGGAGCGCCTGCGCTTCGACATCTCGCACAACAAGCCGATCTCGGCCGAGGAGCTCGAGACCGTCGAGCGCATGGCCAACGAGATCGTCGTGCAGAATACGCCGGTGACGACGCGGCTGATGAGCGTCGACGACGCCATCGCCGAGGGCGCCATGGCGCTGTTCGGCGAGAAGTACGGCGACGAGGTGCGCGTCGTGTCGATGGGCACGGCCGTGCACGGCGCCAAGGCCAACCGGCCCTATTCGGTGGAGCTGTGCGGCGGCACGCATGTGCGGTCGACCGGTGACATCGGCCTCGTGCGCATCGTCTCCGACGGCGCGGTGGCGGCGGGCGTGCGCCGCATCGAGGCGCTGACCGGCGATGCCGCGCGGCGCCATCTCGACGAGCAGGAGCGCCGGCTGAAGGCGACGGCGGCCGTGCTGAAGGTGGCGCCGGGCGACGTGCCGGCGCGCGTCGAGGCGCTTCTCGACGAGCGCAAGAAGCTCGAGCGCGAACTGTCCGAGGCGCGCAAGAAGCTCGCGCTCGGCGGCGGGTCCGCTGCGCAGGGCGGCCCGGTGGCCGAGACCGTCGCCGGGGTCGGTTTCCTCGGCAATTCGGTCACCGGCGTGTCGCCGAAGGACCTGAAGCCGCTGGCGGACGAGGGCAAGAAGTCGCTCGGCTCGGGCGTCGTCGTCTTCGTCGGCGCCGGCGACGAGGGCAAGGCGAGCGTCGTCGTCGCCGTCACGGACGACCTCGTGAAACGCTTCTCGGCGATCGATCTGGTTCGCGTCGCCGCAGCGGCGCTCGGCGGGCAGGGTGGCGGCGGCCGTCCCGACATGGCCCAGGCCGGCGGCCCCGACGCGACGAAAGCCGACGCGGCGATCGCGGCGGTCAGGGCGGCGATGGAAGCGGCCTGATCCGGACGAGCCGGGCGCAGCGCCGCCCGGACCTCTTCCTCACGGCCCGCGGCAGCAAGGCCGCGCGGCGCGGAAAAGGCGGATTGCGAACCGGGTCAGCCCAGCATCGCGTCGATCTCGGCGATGAGCGCGGCGATCTCCTGCGCCGCCGGCCCGTTCGGCGCGCGGTCGGCAACCCCGGCGCCTTCTCCGAGCGTCTCGGCGAAGAGCACGCGGCTGCCGATCATGGTCTTCGCCACCCGCCCGCCGAGCTTTTCCGCCTCCGCCGCGATGTCGGCCGTGAGCCGCGCCCGCGATGCGGCGCGGTTGACGACCAGCAGGACCGGCTTCTTCTCCTGCGCGGCCATCGCTAGCGTCGGCTCGGTCGCCCACAAATCGACCTTCGACGGCGTCACCGGGACGAGCACCAGGTCGGCGCATTCGATCGCCGGCTTGCCGTCGATGCCCAACTTCGGTGGCGTGTCGAGAATGACGATGTCGTGGCTCAGCGCCAGTTCCTTCGCCTCGAAGCGCGCGCCCCAGGCGCTCGCGGTGCGGAAGCCGAGGCCGGCGCGCTCGCCCAGCCGCTCCCGCCGCATCATGTACCAACGGCCGAGCGAGCCCTGCGGGTCGGTGTCGAGGATCGCCACGCGGCGGCCGGCGGCGAAGCCGAGCGCGAGGTTGGCGGCGAGCGTGGTCTTGCCGGCGCCGCCCTTCTGCTGGGCGATGGTGACGATGCGTCCGGCCATTGCGGCGCTCCTCCCGGCGCTCCCTGTCAGCGCACCTTGCGCTTGCCGAAGGTCGGCTGCACCTCCGGGATCGGCGGCATCTGCCACGTGCCGGTGATCGGGATGCCGGTGTCGCGGTTGATGACGACGTCGAGCACGGTCGGCACGTTCGAGCGCAGCGCCTCGCGGTAGGCGTCGCCGAACTGGTCGGGGTGCTCGATGCGGATGCCGCGTCCGCCCATCGCCTCGGCCATCTTGGCGAAGTCGGGGTTCCACAGCTTGCCGGTGCGCTCGTTGACGAAGCTGGTGCCGAGTTCGCGGCCGTCGTGATAGGCGCGCTGCAGGTCGCGGATGGTGCCGATGGCGTAGTTGTTCTGCAAGACCCAGACGGCGGGGAGGTTGTATTCGACGGCGGTGGCGATGGCGTGCGGCGCCATCATGAAGCTGCCGTCGCCGCACAGCGTCACGCAGGGCGAGTTCGGCCGCGCCAGCCTGGCGCCGAGCACGCCGCAGACGCCAAAACCCATCGCGGCGAAGCCGCCGGCGGTCATGTGCGTTCCCGGCACGCGCGGCTGCCAGTACTGCTCCGACCAGACCTGGCAGTTGCCGACGTCGTCGACCATGATCGTGTCCGGCGGCGAGATCTTGGCCATGTCGGCCATCATCCGGCGCGGCTCGATCGGCACATCGCCGGAGCGCTCGAACGGTTCGCAATAGTTGCGCCAGTCCATGCGCCAGGCCTCGATCTCCTTGTGCCACGGGCTGCCGTAGGCGAGCCGGCTGCCCTTGGCGCGGGCGATCCGGGTGGCCTGGGCGAGAAAGGCCTTGGCGTCGCCGACCATGCCGATCTCGACGGGATAGTTGCGGCCGATCTCCTCCGGATCGATGTCGACCTGGATCAGCCGCGTCGGCGGGATGTTGTAGACGTAGCCGGGAATCCACGAGCCGGTGTGCAGGTCGTTGAAGCGGGCGCCGATGGCGAGGATGACGTCGGCGTTGCGCGCGGCTTCCGTCGCCGGGTACTCGCCCCAGACGCCGGCGACGCCGAGGTTGAGGCGGTGGTCGGCGGCCAGGGCGCCCTTGCCCATGAAGGAGGTGTAGACCGGGATGTCGAGCTGCTCGGCCAGCGCCTTGAGTTCGTCATAGGCCCGCGCCACGCGGACGCCGCCGCCGGCGAGGATCAGCGGCCGCTGCGCGCTGGTGAGCAGAGACAGCGCCTTCTCGACGGTCTCGTCGGCGACCGTGGTGCGCCAGTTGAGCGGGTTGCCGTGGACGTTGGGATCGGGCGTCGAGACCGGCGCGGTGCGCATGTAGAGGTCGTAGGGCATGTCGAAATGGACCGGCCCCGGCCGCCCGGTGCGCATCATGGCGAAGGCGTCGGGCAGGGCCTTGACCAGGTCCTCGACCTTGCGGATGCGCCAGGACTTCTTCACGATCGGCGTGAACATCGACGACATGTCGCCATGGTAGCGGTAGTCGTCCTGCAGCGCGCCGGTGTCGAACTGCGTCGTCGGCACCTGGCCGGTGATCAGGAAGAAGGCCGAGCAGTCGTAATAGGCGTTGGCGACCGAGATCATCATGTTCATCGGTCCCGGCCCGGTCGAGGCGTAGACCGCGAGCGGCTGGCCGGTCAGGCGGAAATAGACGTCGGCCATGAAGCCTGCCGCCTGCTCGATGCGCGGCGAGATGTGGCGGATGCGGTCGGTCTGCTTGTAGAGCCCGTCGAGCAGGCCGATGGCACCGTGGCCGGCATAGCCGAGGATGATCGGCACCTTCTCCTTGACCAGGTATTCCGCGATGATGTCGGTGCCGCGGATCTCGTTGCTCGGCGCCGGGCGGCTCGTCGAGCCGTAGCTCGAATAGGACGATCCGGACTGGCCCCCATAGCCGGACTGCGAACTGCGCTCGTACATTTCAGTGCTCCTCCCAACGGCCCGGTCGCGCCCCCTGGCGGCCGGGCCCGATCAATAGGTGGCTCGGCCGCCGGACACGTCGAACACCGCGCCGGTGGAGAACGAGCACTCGCGGCTCGCCAGCCACAGGACCAGCGCCGCGACCTCGTCGACCCGGCCGAACCGGCCCATCGGTATCTTCGACAGCATGTAGGAGATGTGCTCCTCGCTCATCTGGTCGAAGATCGCCGTCTTCACCGCCGCCGGGGTCACGCAGTTGACCGTGATCGGGTGCCTGGACAGTTCCTTGCCGAGCGACTTGGTGAGGCCGATTACCGCCGCCTTCGAGGCGCTGTAGGCCGAGGCGTTGGGATTGCCCTCCTTGCCGGCGATCGAGGCGATGTTGACGATGCGCCCGTAGCCGCCGGAAATCATCGCCGGCGCGACGGCCCGGTTGCAGTAGAACAGGCCGTGGACGTTGATGTCGAAGACGCGGTGCCAGTCCTCCGTCGAATAGTCGCAGACGGTGCGGTTCGGGCCCGAGATGCCGGCGCTGCACACCAGGATGTCGATGCCGCCGAAGGCGTCGAGCGTCGCCCGCGCGGCGGCGTCGACGGCCGCGGCGTCGGTGAGGTCGAGGGCGATGCCGTCGATGCCGGGGCGGCGCGCCGCATCGATCGCCGCCGCGTCGCGGTCCCAGATCATCACCCTGGCGCCTTCCTCGGCCAGCCGCGTCGTCACCGCCAATCCGATGCCCGCCGCACCGCCGGTGACGACCGCCCGCTGTCCCTCGAACCTGCCGGAATTCTGCATGATGGCACCACTCCTCCCGCACAATTGGACGTGCACAATGCGCCGAGTATGTCGCGGACGCGGGCCGGCGATGTTGCCAACGGTCTGAAAATCGCCAGGAGAGGCGCCGTGGAGGGGAGGCGCGGCCTATTTGGTCCTCTTCAGCTGCACCTGCGCGGCCTCGGTCTTCTGGCCGGTCGTGGACGAGGAGCGCATCTCCATCGCCGCGGAGGCCGGCGACGACAGCTGGAAGAAGAAGGCACCGCCCGAATCCTGCCCGTCGAGGCGCAGGCCGCTGCCGCCCAGCCTGCCCGACGAGGTGCGGGGGTTCGCCACCGACATCTCCAGGCCGGCGATGGTCCCCGGGCCGGTCTTCGTCACCTGTGTCTTGAAGCCCCGCGATCCCTCGGGTGCGGCGCAGCGGCCGGAGATGACGATCACCTCGGCTTTCGGCGACGTGATGCCGAGCCGGCAGGTCAGGCGTCCCGAGCCCTCGCTGCCGCCCGTCTGGGAATAGGTGCCCTTGCCCGTCCACTCGCCGACATAGTCGGCCAGCTCGACGGCGAGAGCCTGCTGGGAAACGAGCAGCAGGACGGGCAGGAGGGCGGATGCGACGCGTGTCATTCTTTGCGGCCTCGGCGATGGAACGGTTCGATGAAGGCTGGCAGCAGGAACAGCGAGGACGCCATGGCCAGGACCAGGGCCGCGGAGACGAGCTGCCCGAACGTGGCGACCGCGGGCAGGGTGCTCACCTGCGTCACCGACAGCCCGACGACCAGCAGGATCGTCGTCGCCGCGACGGGCGCGGCGATCTCGCCGACGGCCTGGCGAAGCCGGGACGACGGATCCGCCGGCGATCCCTGCTGGTAGCGGCTCAGCAAATGGATGGAATTGTCGACGGCGATGCCGAAGGCGATCGTCAGTGCCACCGCGGCGGTCATCGTCAGCGGCTCGGACGACAGATAGAGCACGGCCTCGACGCCGAGGATCGGGATCAGGTTCGGCACCAGAGACAGCAGGCCGAGGCGCAGCGAGCCGGTGGCGTAGACGAGGATGAGGACCACGAGCAGCAGGGCGACGAGGAAGCCGAGCTGGAGGTCCTTGATCATGGCCGGCACCTCGCGCGCCGAAAGCAGGGGGATGCCGACGATCTCGAACGTCCCCGGAAGTCCCGCCGCCTGGATGCGCTCGACGATCTTCCCGCATTCGCGCTCGATCTCTTCCGACGGCAGCGTCGGATCGAGCGGGATGGGAAGCAGATAGCGCAGCCCGTCGGCCGCGACGAAGCGCTTCAGCAGCGCCGGATCCTCGGCGGCGAGGCGATCGAGCTGCTCGGCGTTGAGGAACGGGACGCCGCCGGCGGCGCCGAATCGTTCGGCGAACAGCGCCGCGCCGATGCGCTCGAACACCGCGACGTCGGCGGGCGAGAGACCCTTCACCCCGTCGGTGTCGGGGACGATCAGGTAGACGTAGGCGCTGCCGAGTCCCTTGGCGCTGATCCGTTCCTGCAATTTCGCCAGGTCGCCGTCGCTGCGCAGGTGCTCCGACAGCTGGAAGCCGACCGGCAGCCGGCTGTGCGCATAGGCGAGGGCGAGAAACGCGGCGATCGACAGGAGGAGCACGGTGCGGCCGAAGCCGAGGAGGCCCGTGGCGCCGCGCGCGACCAGCGCGAAGGCGGCGCCGTCGGGAAGCCGCGCCTCGTGCGTTCCCCGCTCGAGCGCGACGAGCAGCAGCGGAAAGCAGAGCAGGGCGGCCGAGAACTGCAGGATCAGGCCGAAGAAGCCGCCGACGGCGAAGGCGTTCAGCGTGGCGCTGCCGGCGGCGCCGACGCCGAGGCAGGAGACTGCGGTGGTCAGGCTGGTGAGGAAGCACGCCGGGCCGGTCTCGGCCATGGTCCGCCGCGCCGCGTCGGCGACGTCCGCGCTCTGCGGCCGCACGCGCAGGAAGGTGAAGTAGAGATGCACCGAATCGGCAAAGCCGACGACGATGATGAGGGTCGGGATGATCGCCGTCACCGGGTCGATGGCGACGCCGGCGATCGCGGCGAAGCCGAAGAACCAGATCGCCCCGGTGACCGGCGGCACGGCGCAGATCAGCGCGCCGCGCCAGGAGCGGAAGATCAGCAGCGCGATGAGGACGCAGAGCAGCGTCGACGCTCCCGCCAGCAGACGCTGGTCGCGACGCAGCCCCTCCTCGATGGTGCGGTGGATCTCCTTCATGCCGGCGAACGAGACCGAGAGCGCCGGCGCATGGCGCGCCGCGGCATCCTCGATCTCCTTGCGCCCTTCGTCGTCGAGGCCGGTGTTCAGCGTGTCGCCGTCCTGCGCGACGGCGAGCACGACCAGCGTCGTCGTCAGGTCCTTCGACAGGAGGTCGGCGGCGAGGAACTGGCCCGCGAGCAGGTTGCCGAGCCTTTCGCCGGGCGGCAGCGCGCTCGCCTCCGGCGAGGCGAGGTAGGGCACGGTCGAGCCGTTGGTCGGCAGCGAGAAGATGCTGACGGCGGCCTCGACCCCGGTCGCGAGCTGCATTTCGGCGACGAGTTCGGCGAGCGCGTCGAACGTCGCCGGATCGCCGAACCCGGCCGATTCGACGACGATCACCTCGTCGGTGGAGAAGGGATGGAAATCCTTCTCCATGCGCTCGAGGTCGCGATAGCCGGGCGTGTCGACCCTGAGCAGGTCGGTGACGTCGCCGTTGAAGACGAGACCGCCGGGGATCGAGGCCAGCGCGACGGCCGTCAGCGCGACGGCCAGGATGGCGAAGAGCCTCGCCCGGTCGACGATCGCGCTGCCGAGCCTGCCGATGCCGAACTGCTTCATCGATCGCGACCGAAACCTCTACGTCTGCCCCTCAACGACGCTGCCGGCCGGCTTCGTCGACAATGTCGGTGACGATACCATTAAGCTACGGCGCGCGGGTTTCAAACGTTCCCCGGCCGGGCGCGGCAAACCGCCGTAGAACGCATGTTCGCAGGCGGGCGCGGCGGGCGGGCCGTGCCGTCCTGTTGCGGGAGATCAATACTTTCGCCGCGCGCGCGGATATCCTGCGTCCGGGAAGGCGGTGAACGCGCCGCGAGGGGATCTCTTTGGGGGGGGGGCGAATGATGGGAAGAGCAGCAGGGCTCGTGTTCGCCGTGGTCGGCTTCGTCCTCGTCCACGTCGTCTTCGCCTACATGGTGTTCTGGATGGCGGGACTGATCCCCGGCCATTCGATCGACGCGCCCGCCGGGGCGTCGCTCTCCGCGGCGCTCGCCATCGACCTCGCTCTCGTCGGGCTGTTCGGCCTCCAGCATTCGGGCATGGCGAGGACGCTGTTCAAGACCTGGTCGTCGCGCTTCGTCGCGCCCGGGCTGGAGCGCGCCGTCTATGTCTGGGCAGCCGTCGCGGTGCTGTTCTGCGTCGTTCATTTCTACCAGCCGGTGCCGATCGTCCTGTGGTCCGTCGAGCAGCCGGTCTTCCGCGGCCTGGCCTGGGTGCTGTTCGCCTGCGGCTGGGCGATCGCGGCCGCATCCTACTGGTCCGTCGGCGTCTTCTATCTCCTCGGCGTCGAGCAGGCACGGGCCTGGTACCGCGGCCGGCCGCAGCCGGCGCAGCCCTTCGTCGACGGCTACGCCTATCGATACGTCAGGAACCCGCAGCAGCTGGGGCTGCTGATCGCGTTCTGGAGCACGCCCGACATGACGCTCGGCCACATGGTCTTCGCGGCGGCGATGACGGCCTGCATCGTCGTCGGCATGTACTACGAGAAGCTCGATCTCGTCGCGGTGCACGGGAAGGCCTATGCCGATTACGCGGCGCGGGTGCCGGCGGTGATTCCCTGGCGGCTCCGGAAACGCTGAGGCGACCGTTCGGCCGGAACATGCCGCGGCGAGCAGACTGGGTCAGGACCGTTGGCACCGGGCCGTACAAGGCGGGAATGGTGGGCGATGACGGACTCGAACCGCCGACATCTTCGGTGTAAACGAAGCGCTCTACCAACTGAGCTAATCGCCCCGACCGAGGCGGACGTTTAAGCGCTTCCCGCCCGCCCCGCAAGAATAAACCGCGCGCCGGGCGGCGGCGCCGCGGCCGGCCGGGGTGGCTCGGCGGAAAAGCACCGCAGGGCTGTCGGAAACCGTCCGCGTCATGCTTGACACCGTCATGGCGACCCCTTAATTGACCGCCCAACGACGCATCAAGGGCAGCCGCCCGGCGTCGATGCGCGGGTGTAGCTCAGTCGGTTAGAGTGCCGGCCTGTCACGCCGGAGGTCGCGGGTTCGAGCCCCGTCACTCGCGCCATTTCCCATTCTCCCTGTCCTTTCGACGGTCGCGCCGACAGCGTTCGGCGACTTCGGCGGTTCCCGGTCGGGGTTCCCGTCTTTCGGCCTTCCCCGGATATCCGGTCCGATCTTCCTTCTTCCCGGCCGGCGTCGCGCGGGATGCCCGTCATGCTGCGTGTGGCCGAGGGGGGTGAGTGTTAGAAACCGCTAAAGTGTTGCATTTCAAACACAAGTTGAGTTTTCCACTGTCGTGAGCGTTTGACCGCTAGCGTACTTGGTGGCCGCAGTTCTACTTGATGCCGTGACATAATGGCGCGTGGAATCGAGCGCCACGGGCATCGAGGGACGAGGGCAGAATTCCAAATGATCGAAGTTGATTCGCGCGTTGGTGGTCGGGCGACGGCAGGCGGTGCGCGCGTTGCGCGCGCCAGGAATAAGGCGCGGCGTAACGCGCTGCTGAGCGGAGCCGCGCTGGGAACGGTCTTCCTGGCGCTTGGGACCCCCGGCCAGGCGAACGCGGCCTGCCTGACGGCCGGGACGATCCTGACCTGCACCGGCGACGTCGCCGGCGGCGTGTTGGCGACGGATCCGATCGAACTCGTGCAGATCAACAGCCTGACGTCCGACATCGCGCCGGCCGACGGCGTCAACGGCGTCGACTTCACGTCTGCCGGCACGATCACCATCGTCGGCGACACGGGCGCCTTCGGGATCGTCGCCACCAACGCCGACGGTATCTACGCCAACACGTGGAACGGCTCCGTCACGATCGACCACGACGGCAACATCGTCTCGAACGGCGGCTACGGCATCCGCACCGTCTCGCTCGGCGGCACGAGCGTGACCGGCACCGGAAACATCAACGCCACGCTCGGCGGCATCGTCATGCGCAACGACGACGCCGGCCCGACGACCTTCCTCAGCCACGAAGGCAACATCGTGGTGACGGCGGGTGCCGGCATCTCGGTCGTCACGTCGAGCACGCCGCTCATCATCGTCAACGATGGCACAATCGAAGCCTCCGGCGACGGCATCAGCGCCGTCAACACCTCGACCACCGGCAACGTCTCGGTCTCGCAGGACGGCAACATCACCGCCGGCGGGCGCGGCATCTACGCGGACGCGGCCTACGGCAGCGTCTCGCTGACGAGCTCGGGCGACATCGTCGCCACGGGCGACGGCATCCAGCTCCTGTCGAGCGGCTCGGACGTGATCGCCGCCCACACCGGAAACGTCACCTCGACGGGCGGCCGCGGCATCTTCCTCGATTCCCCGAACGGCACCGTGACCCTGACCGGGTCGGGCGCGATCCAGGCCAATGGCGACGGCATCTTCGCGCAGTCGACCGGCGTCGGCGATTCGTCGTCGGTCACCTGGACCGGCAACGTCACGTCCGACACAGGCAAGGGCGTCTACGCCTACGCGGCCAACGGCCCGGTGACGGTCCTCACCGAGGGCGACATCGCCTCGCACGGCGACTCCATCTTCGCCATGAACACCAGCACCTCGCCGGTCGGCGTGACGCATACGGGCAACCTCACCTCCGCCGACGGCAACGGCGTCTACGCCTACTCGTCCGGCGGCCAGGTCAACGTGTCGGTCGACCAAAGCGTCATCAACGCCGACGGCTACGGCATCTTCGCCCAGACCAAGGGCAGCGAGGCCGCCACGGTCGTCTTCCAGGGCACGATCGAGAAGAGCTGGATCGGCATCCAGGCGGAATCGTCCAACGGCGCCGTTTCCGTGACGAGCACCGGCGAGATCGCCGCCTCGCAGCACGGCATCTGGGCGGCCAATACCGGATCTCAGGGCGTCACCGTCAACCAGACCGGCGGCATCGATGCCGGCACCGGCCACGCCATCTACGCCTATACGCCGACCGGCACCGTCTCGGTGACCGCGTCGGGCGAGCTGTTCGAGTCCGGCATGACCGCGATCTACGCGGAGAACAAGGGCTCCTCGCCGGTGACCGTCAGCGTGACGGGCGACATCGAGTCCGGCGACGGCGGCATCACCGCGAAGTCGGCTCAGGGCGAAGTCTCCGTCACCATGCGCGGCGACATCGACGCCGCCGCGGACGGCATCTACGCCGAGAACAAGAGCGCATCGCCGGTCAGGATCGATTCCATCGGCAACATCGACGCAGGCGGCAGCGCGCTCTTCGCCGCCTCCTCGCAGGGCACGATCGACGTCGATTCGGTCGGCAATCTCGACGCAGGCGGTTACGGCATCTATGCCGTCAACCAGGGCAGCAACAACGTGACGGTGGACAGCACCGGCAACATCGACTCCACCAACCGCGGCATCCACGCCCAGTCGGCCACGGGTCTCGTGACGGTCGTCAGCAATGGCAACGTGACGTCGGATTCAGACGCGATCTTCGTCCAGAACAGCGGTGCGTCGCCGGTGACCGTCACCAGCGTCGGCAACCTCAGCGCCGGAGCCGCCGGCGACGGCATCTACGCCTTCTCGGCCACCGGCGTCGTTACGGTGAACAGCACCGGCGATGTCGAGGCCGGCAGCGACGGCATCTACGCGCGGTCCACCGGCTCCAACACGGTCTCGGTGACGAGCAACGGCGGCATCACCGCCGGTACCGGCTACGGCATCTACGGCTATGCCGCGACCGGCATCGTCACCATCAATTCCACCGGCGCGATCTCGTCGGGCGACCACGGCATCTACGCGCTCAACCTCGGCTACAGCCCGGTGAGCGTCACCCAGGTCGGCAACATCGACTCCGACGCCACCGGCATCCGCGCCACCTCGACCAGCGGCGCCGTCAGCGTCGACAACGAGGGCGACATCGACGCGGGCACCGACGGCATCTACGCCTCGACGCTCGGGGCGAACCTCGTCAGCATCGTCAACGACGGCAACATCGATGCCGGCGGCTACGGCATCTTCGGCTCCTCGTCGGCCGGAGCGGTGACCATCGGCAACGAGGGCAACATCGTGTCGACCGGCGACGGCATCAGTGCCAAGACGCTCAGCGCCGAGAACGTCGGCGTCACCCAGGTCGGCAACATCAATGCCGGCGGCTACGGCATCTTCGCCAATTCGATGGCGGGCAACACCACCGTGGACTCGACCGGCGACATCACCTCGGTCAATCACGGCATCTATGCGCTGACCAACGGCAACACGCTGATCGACATCGACCACGAGGGCAACATCACGTCGACGACCAGCCACGGCATCGTGGCGACGTCGATCGCGCGCGGCACGATCGACGTTTCGGTCGACGGCGGCACCGTCTCGGGCGCCCTCGACGGCATCCGCGCGACGAGCTGGGGTGCGATGACGGTCACGGTCGGCGAGGACGCCACGGTGACCGGCGGCGCCGGCAACGCCGGCGTCCGCTTCGTCGAAGGCCTGGGCATCCAGCTCACCAACTACGGCACGATCAACAACGCCGGCGGCATCGACGAATGGGCGGTCGTCTCGGCGCAGAACGACACCACCGTCGACAACTACGGCACGATCTCCGGCAACGTCCTGCTCGGGCCGTGGAACAACCCCTTCAACAACCACGCCGGCGCGCTGTTCAACATGGGCAGCACCGTCAACATCGCCAACGACAGCACCCTCACCAACAGCGGCACCCTGTCGCCGGGCGGCTCCGGCACCGTCCAGACGACCGCGCTGACGGGCATCCTCGTCAACGAGGAAACCGGCACGATGCTGTTCGACATCGACATGGACAACAGCAAGGCCGACCGCATCGACGTCAGCAACAGCGCCTCGCTCGACGGCGACCTGAGGCTGAACTTCATCAGCGCCAACGGGACGCCGAGCACCTACACGATCGTCACCACCACCAACGGCGTCACCACCCAGTCGCTGACGCTGCTCAATCCCTTCGTCGTCGGCGACATCAACTACGTCAACGGCGGCAACGACGTCGAACTGGCGATCAACGGCTTCGACTTCGCGCCCGTCGGGATGGGTCCCAACGCCACGAGCATCGGCAACGCCATCAACGGCAGCGTGAACGGCCCCGGAGGGCTCGAGCCCATCGCGGTCGCGCTCCTCAACCTGCCGACGGTCGAGGACGGCGAGAACGCCCTCAACCAGCTGTCGCCCAACATCTATGTCGGCGAACAGATCGCTTCGGCGGACAACATCGACACCTTCACCGACAGCATGCTGAGCTGCCGCATGGCCGGCGACAACGCCTTCGCGGCCGAGGGCGAATGCGCCTGGGCCCGCGGCGTCTACTCCACCTACGACCGCACGGCGGTCGGCGGCGACCTGACCGGCTTCGAGAGCCGTTCGACGGAGATCATGGGCGGCGTGCAGATGGCGATCGCCGGCACCGACTGGCGCCTCGGCGGCTCCGTCGGCTACCGTGCGTCCGATCGCAACGGAGACGGCGGTTCGTCGAGCAAGGGCGGCAGCTTCTCGGCCGGCGCGGTCGTGAAGTACACGCCTGGTCCGTTCCTCTTCGCGGCGGCCGTCTCGGCCTCGCGCGGAAGCTACGACACGCAGCGGACGGTCGACTTCGGCGGCTTCACGGACCTGCTGTCCGGCGAGACCGACGTGACCACCGTGAGCGGCCGCGTGCGCGCCGCCTACACGTTGCAGAGCGGTGCGTTCTACATGCGTCCGATGGTCGACCTCTCGGCGACCTACGTGCGCACCGGCGCCTTCACGGAAACCGGCGGCATCGCCTCGGTGAGCACCGGCGGGGTCACCAACACGGTGCTGGCGGCGATGCCGGCGGTCGAGATCGGCGGCCAGATCCAGGTCGGCGAAGACCTGCTCGTCCGGCCGTACCTGCGCGGCGGCGTGAACTTCTACTCCGGCAACGACTATTCGCTGACCGGCGTGTTCACTGCCGACGGCAACGCGGCGACGCCCTTCACCATCGGCACCTCCTCCGAGGACGTCCTTTGGACCGTTTCGACGGGCGTCGACGTGCTGAAGGGCAATCTCGGAACCCTGCAGATCTTCTACGAAGGGGCGTTCGGCAAGAACACCGCCATCAATGCGGGCGGTGCGAAGTTCAGCGTCAACTTCTGATCGCGCCAGCGGATCGGCTTCGTGGCATGACAGTGGAACTGCAAGCGGACGTCATGGACGCGGGAACGGCTGACGCCGTTCCCGTTTCCGGTCCTGCGACGTCGCTCGAGCGTCCGGAGGTCCGGCGCGCCGGGACAACCTTCGGCGTTGTGATCGCGGAAGTCGCGGGTCGCTTCAGCGCGGTCCGGCGCGCGATCCGCCGCGCCGTCGATTCGATATTCGCGGCGATCAGGGCGTGGTTCGCGGAACAGCGCCGCACGATCGGCTCGAACGGCATCAAGCTCGCCATCGCCAGTTCGGTGGCGATGTTCGCCGGATTCGCCGCCTATCATTTCGGCACCCTGGGCATGTTCGGGTCCGACATCGTCTTCTACTACGCCATGCTGGTGGCGCTGCTCTATTGCAGCCTCGCCTACCAGTTCAACCGCTTCGGCGCCTCGCGGCGCAAGGAAGAACAGCACAGCGTCGCCGCCGCGGAGGTCCCCTGGCGGGCGGCGGAGGACGCGCCGTCGGTCTCGATCCTGATACCGACCTACCGCGAGGAGCGGCGCGTCCTGATCGGGACGGTTCTGTCCGCCGCGCTCGCCGAATACGCCAATCGGCGGATCGTCGTGCTCGTCGACGATGCGCCCTCGGACATGAACGCCGTCAGGTCGACGCTTTCCGCGATCGGCGAAGTCACGGGATGGGTCGGCGAGCAGGCCGAGCGCCTGCGCGGCGAACGCGACGACTGGCTCTCCCGCAGGGCGGCCGGGACCTTCGATCCGGACAGCGAGGCGCGGCGCCTGTCGCACGGCTACCGCGGCATGGTCCAGTGGCTGAACTCGCTGGCGGCGCGCCTCGAGGCGGAAGCTTCCGAGGAGTTCCGGCATGTCGACGGCTTCGTCGTCGAACGCATCGTCCGCGACGCAGCCGCGCGCTACCTGGCCCGCGCCGAGCGCCTTGCCGCGGCGGAGCTGTCGCCGGACGAGGTCGACGCCGAATATGCGCGCCTCGCGGTCCTGGTTTGCGACGACGTCACGCACTTCCAGCGCAAGGTCTTCGCCAACCTGTCGCACGCGCCCAACAAGGCGATGAACCTCAACGCCTATATCGGCCTGATGGGCGGACGCCACGTGCGCGTCCACCGCAACGGCGTCACCAGCCTGGAGCCCGCGATCGGCTCGGAGGTCGACTACGACGTCGCGCAGCCCGACTACGTGCTGACGCTCGACGCCGACAGCGTCATCCTCGGCCAGTATGTCGCCACGCTGGTCGACGTGCTGGAGCGCGATCCCCGCGCCGGTGTCGCCCAGACGCCCTACCTGACCTTCCCGAACGGCGATTCGCCCGTCGAGCGCATCGCCGGCGCCACCACCGACATCCAGTACCTGGTCCACCAGGGCTCGAGCTGGTTCGATGCGGCGTTCTGGGTGGGCGCCAACGCGCTGATCCGGTTTTCGGCGCTGGAGGCGATCGCCAAGGACCAGACCGAGGGCGGCAAGACGGTCAGGGTCTTCATCCAGGACAAGACCGTCATCGAGGACACCGGCTCGACGATCGACCTGCTGCAGCGCGGCTGGCGGGTGCAGAACCACTTCGTGCCGCTCGCCTACAGCGCCACCCCGGCCGATTTCGGCGCGCTCGCCATCCAGCGCAAACGCTGGGCCAATGGCGGGCTGATCATCCTGCCGGAACTGGTGCGCGAATACCTGCGCTCCCCGGATCGCCTCAGCCGCTTCCCGGAACTCGTCCTGCGCACGCACTACCTGCTGTCGCCCATCATCGGCAACGTCGCGGTGTTCATGCTGATGATCTTCGCGGGCGCGGAGGCGGCCGGCATCCTGTGGACGCCGGTGATCATGGTGCCCTATTTCGCGCTGTACATGCTCGACCTGCGTCGCCTGGGCTATCAGGCCCGCGACCTGTTCGGCGTGTGCGCGCTCAACCTGATGCTGCTGCCGGTCAATTTCGCCGGCATCCTGGCGTCGATCGTGCAGATCGTCACCGGCCGCAAGGGCAGCTTCATGCGCACCCCGAAGGTGTCGCGGCGGACCTACGTGCCGCCCTATGCGCTGCTCTTCAACCTCGGCGTCCTGATGCTGATGCTCGGCTACGCGACGAGGGCGGTGATGTACGGCGAGTATTCCGGGGCGGTGATCCCCATCGTCAACATCATGCTCTACAGCTACGGGCTCGTTCGCTATGTCGGCATCCTCGACAGCATCGGTGACATGTTCCCGGCGCTGCGGCGGTGGGCCATCGCCGCCAGGGACGCCCTTTCCAGCCTCGCGGATCTGGTCGGCCCCGTGCTCGCGCCGCTGGGCAGGCGCCAGGTGGCGATCCCCGGCCTGGCCACGGCGCTGATCCTGATGACGCCGGCGCCGTCGGGGTCGCGCATCCCGGGCGATTCGATGGCGACGGCGCCGCGGACGATCGCGCCGATCGTCTATCCGGCGTTCGATCACTTCGTCTTCGCCGACGGAAGGACGGACGCCGCCGCGATACCTGCCCTGAAGGGCGTGCTGATCGCGAAGCCCGCGGGCAGCCCGGTCTATTCGGGACATTGAGCCGATGCTAGAGAAGAGCGAATCCGGCATCGGGCCAATGGACAGGACTTGGAATCGCATGAAGCGGAGACGGGTGCGCATCATCGACGTGCTGCTGCTGGGCCTGCTCACGGCCTGCACCATCGATGCCGCGACCAAGATGGACGACGACGCCAGCCACTCCGCCCGCCAGGCGTTCCAGGCGGGCGATACGCTGATGAAGCTGGGCGGCGCCAAGAACGAGGCGCTCGCGGCGCAGTACTACAAGCGCGCGGCCGACATGGGCAGCCACTGGGGGTACTACAAATACGGCACCATGCTGCTGGAAGGGAAGGGCGTCGCCAAGGACGTCCCGGCCGCCGCGAAGGCCTTCGCCAAGGCCGCCGAGGAGAACAACGGCTGGGCGCAGTACCAGCTCGGCGTGCTCTACCTGGACGGCAACGGCGTGCCGAAGGACGTGGCGCGGGGCGCCGAACTGCTCGGCAAGGCTGCGGACCAGAACATCGGCTGGGCCCAGTATCGCCTCGGCGACCTGTACCTGAACGGCGCCGGCGTTCCCCAGGACCTGGCGAAGGCGCGCACCTACCTGGAAAAGGCCGCGGCCCAGAACATCACCTACGCGCAGTTCGCGCTGGCGAACCTGATCATCGACACAGAGCCGCAGCGCGCCAGGACGCTGCTGCAGAAGGCCGCCGCCGCGGGCAACCAGCTGGCCGCGAAGCGCCTGGCGCAGCTCAAGACCTAGCGGCGCCACCGGGCGGGGCAGGGCGCGGCTTTCCAGGGCCGCACCGTCCTGCCGGAGTCGCGCAATCGCCGCCGGCATACCTTGCCGCGCGGGGCAGGGGACGCGTCCTCGCCGTCCTGCGTCCGCCCGCGCGGCATTGCGCCGCGCCGACGCTGCGAAGCGGTTCGTAACTCTGCTTGACCGGCGCAGTTTCGCCATGGTCGGGCTTGCGTGCCATGCCCTGCTGCGCTAACCCTCGCCGCGTTGCAGCATGGCGTTCCACCGGGCGCAGGACGGCGATTGTCGGTTTCGCTTGCTGCGGCAGTGCTATAGTGAGAGTTGGTCCGCAGCCACCGAAAGCCAGCCTAGCGAAAGCCAGCCGAAATGAACGGACTCCTCAGCGAATACCTGCCGATCGTCATCTTCATCGCGGTCGCGCTCGGCATCGGCGTGGCCCTGCTCGTGGCCCCGTTCCTGGTCGCCTATCGCAATCCCGATCCCGAGAAGCTGTCGGCCTACGAGTGCGGCTTCAACGCCTTCGACGACGCCCGCATGAAGTTCGACGTCCGCTTCTACCTCGTGTCGATCCTGTTCATCATCTTCGACCTCGAAGTGGCGTTCCTGTTTCCCTGGGCCGTATCGTTCTCTGAAATCGGCATGCTCGGTTTCTGGTCGATGATGGCCTTCCTCGCCGTGCTCACCATCGGTTTCATCTACGAATGGAAGAAAGGAGCGCTGGAATGGGATTGAACGACAGTTCCGGCACCCTCGTCGCGCCGAAGCCGAAGGGCATCATCGACCCGGCGACCGGCAAGCCGGTGGGCAGCGACGACCGCTTCTTCGGCGAGTTGAACAGCGAGCTGTCCGACAAGGGTTTTCTCGTCACCTCGTCGGAGGCGCTCGTCACCTGGGCGCGGACCGGCTCGCTGATGTGGATGACCTTCGGCCTAGCCTGCTGCGCGGTCGAGATGATGCACATCTCCATGCCGCGCTACGACGCCGAGCGATTCGGCATCGCCCCGCGCGCCTCTCCGCGCCAGTCCGACGTGATGATCGTCGCCGGCACGCTGACCAACAAGATGGCGCCGGCGCTGCGCAAGGTCTACGACCAGATGCCGGAGCCGCGCTACGTCATCTCGATGGGCTCGTGCGCCAACGGCGGCGGCTACTACCACTATTCCTATTCGGTGGTGCGCGGCTGCGACCGCGTCGTGCCCGTCGACATCTACGTTCCCGGCTGCCCGCCCACGGCGGAGGCGCTGCTGTACGGCATCCTTCTCCTGCAGAAGAAGATCCGCCGCACCGGCACGATCGAGCGGTGAGCGGAATGAGCGAAGCGTTGAACGACCTGTCAGCCTACATCGCCGAGAAGCTCGGCGCGCGCATCCAGGAAGCGGCGGTCGCCTATGGCGAGCTGACGCTGACCGTCGAGCCGGACAACATCGTCCCGGTGCTGACGTTCCTGCGTCGCGACGTGCAGTGCCAGTTCATCTCGATCATCGACGTCTGCGGCGCCGACTATCCGGCGCGGCTGCGGCGCTTCGACGTGGTCTACCACCTTATGTCGCCGCGCCAGAACCAGCGTATCCGCGTCAAGGTGATGACCGACGAGGAGACGCCGGTGCCGTCGGTGACCGGCGTGTTCCCGGGCGCCGACTGGTTCGAGCGCGAGGCCTACGATCTCTACGGCATCCTGTTCTCGGGTCATCCGGACCTGCGCCGGCTGCTGACCGACTACGGCTTCGAGGGCCATCCGCTGCGCAAGGACTTCCCGCTCACCGGCTTCGTCGAGGTGCGCTACGACGACGAGGCCAAGCGGGTCGTCTACGAGCCGGTGGAACTCAAGCAGGAATTCCGCAACTTCGACTTCATGTCGCCCTGGGAAGGCACGGACTATGTGCTGCCGGGCGACGAGAAGGCAAAGACATGAGGGCAGTCGGACGTCGGCAGTCGGCAGTCGAGATCTGGCGCAAGGCATCGCGTAACCCGGGCCTTGCAACGCTTGGGACTTCGGATGCCGGTCGTTCGCGACGCGAGACACCGGCGATTGCCGTCCGAAACGCCCGACTGCCGACTGCCGACTGCCGAATGCCGCAGGGCCAAACGCAATGACCGAGCACAACGTCCGCAACTTCAACATCAACTTCGGGCCGCAGCACCCGGCGGCGCACGGCGTGCTGCGCCTGGTGCTGGAACTCGACGGCGAGGTGGTCGAGCGCGTCGACCCGCATATCGGCCTCCTGCACCGCGGCACCGAGAAGCTGATCGAGGCCAAGACCTATCTCCAGGCCGTGCCCTATTTCGACCGGCTCGACTACGTCTCGCCGATGAACCAGGAACATGCCTTCGCGCTGGCCGTGGAGCGGCTGCTCGGCCTCGAGGTGCCGAAGCGCGGCCAGCTGATCCGCGTGCTCTTTTCCGAGATCGGCCGCATCCTGTCGCACCTGCTCAACGTGACGACGCAGGCCATGGACGTCGGCGCGCTCACCCCGCCGCTGTGGGGTTTCGAGGAGCGCGAGAAGCTGATGGTGTTCTACGAGCGCGCCTGCGGGGCGCGCATGCACGCGGCCTATTTCCGCCCGGGCGGCGTCCACCAGGACCTGCCCGACAGGCTGGTCGAGGATATCGGCAAGTGGATCGATCCGTTCCTCAAAACGGTCCAGGATCTCGACGACCTCCTCACGGCGAACCGCATCTTCAAGCAGCGCAACGTCGACATCGGCGTCGTCGATCTCGACGACGCCTGGGCCTGGGGCTTCTCCGGCGTCATGGTGCGCGGCTCCGGCGCGGCGTGGGACCTGCGCAAGTCGCAGCCCTACGAATGCTACGCGGAAATGGATTTCGACATCCCGGTCGGCAAGAACGGCGACTGCTACGATCGCTACCTGATCCGCATGGAGGAGATGCGCCAGTCGGCGAAGATCATGCGCCAGTGCGTCGACCGCCTGCTCGGCCAGCAGCGCGTCGGCCCGGTCTCCAACGAGGACGGCAAGGTGGTGCCGCCCAAGCGCGGCGCCATGAAGCGCTCGATGGAAGCGCTGATCCATCACTTCAAGCTCTACACCGAGGGCTATCACGTGCCGGCCGGCGAAGTGTATGCGGCGGTCGAGGCGCCGAAGGGCGAGTTCGGCGTCTATCTCGTCTCCGACGGCACCAACAAGCCCTACCGCTGCAAGCTGCGCGCGCCGGGCTTCGCCCATCTCCAGGCCATGGATTTCATGTGCCGCGGCCACATGCTGGCCGACGTCAGCGCCATCCTCGGCTCCCTCGACATCGTCTTCGGCGAGGTCGACCGGTGATGATCGCGCTGCCGAAAGCCAAGTGGACTTCTGCCCAATTCATCGATTGGTCCCTGGGCCAACCGAAGAAGTATGAGCTGGAGCAGGGCCGCGTGGTCGAGATGGCGGCGGAACAGGCAAAGCATGCCTTGACGAAACATGCGGCCGCCAATGCGTTGCAGGCGGGCGTGCGCCGGGCAGGCCTGGATTGCACGGTGTTTCCGGACGGCATGACGGTTGTGGTCGACGACGCCCACGTGCGGCTGCCGGACGCGGCCGTGCAGTGCGGGGCGATCGATCCGGAAGCGGTGGTTCTCGACCGGCCGGTCGTCCTGGTCGAGGTGGCGTCACCGTCCAGCGCCTATCGCGACGAGACTCAGAAGCTGATCGAGTATTTTCAGATCGCTTCCGTCCAACACTACCTTCTGATCGCGCCGGACCAGAGCCTGATCGTTCACTTCCGGCGGGGCGAGGGGGCCGGCAAGGTCGAAACACGTTTCGTCTCCGATGGAACAATCGACCTGACGCCTCCCGGCTTCACGGTCTCCGTCGCCGATCTGCTCGGCAGAGATGCCCGCAACACGATGCAAAGCAACTAGCCATGACCGTCCGCCGTCTCGCAGAAGCCGCCGTCCAGCCCGCCGCCTTCGCCTTCAGGGGCGACAAGGTCGCCGAAGCACAGCGCTGGATCGCGAAATACCCGAAGGGCCGCGAGCAGTCGGCCATCATCCCGCTGCTGATGCTGGCGCAGGAGCAGGAAGGCTGGGTGACCAAGGCGGCGATCGAGCAGATCGCCGACATGCTCGGCATGGCCTATATCCGCGCGCTCGAGGTGGCGACCTTCTACACGCAATTCCAGCTGAAGCCGGTCGGCACCCGCGCTCACATCCAGGTGTGCGGCACCACGCCCTGCATGCTGCGCGGCTCGGAAGCGCTGATGGACGTCTGCCGCGACAAGATCCATCACGACCAGTTCCACACCAACGACGCGGGCACGCTGTCGTGGGAGGAGGTCGAGTGCCTCGGCGCCTGCGTCAACGCGCCGATGGTGATGATCTTCAAGGATACCTACGAGGACCTGACGCCGGAGCGCCTCGCCGAGATCATCGACGCCTTCGAGGCCGGCAACGGCGCCAAGATCCCGACCGGTCCGCAGACCGCGCGCACCTTCTCGGCGCCGATCTCGGGCTTCACCGCACTGACCGACGAGAAGCCGCTGCTCAAGGCCAACCGCGACAAGGAAGCACGCGCTGCGGCGAAGGCGGCGAAGGCTGCCGGCGCGGAGACGGCCGCGCCGCCGGTCGCGCCGTCCAAAGCGGCAAGGCCGAAGACCGACGCCATCGAGACCAGTCCGGCCGTCAAGTCGCCGTCGCCGGTTAAGGTCGCCGCGAGCGCCGAGAAGGCGGCGAGCGCGACCGCGCCGAAGCACTCGGCGAAGGCGGCGAACGCCACCGCGCCCGAGGTCGAGCAGGCCGTGCGCCAGCGCAAGGCCGCGCCCAAGCCGGTCGAGCCCGCCGCCGCCTACAAGGCGCCCGAGATCGGCCGCGGCAAGCCGGCCGGCGCGGACAGGCTCGCTGCGACCCCGGCTGACGTTCCCGCCGAGAAGGGTGTTCCCTCGGCAGGTCGCGACAAGGGCCGTCCGGCCCTCGACGACCGCAACCGGCCTGCCGCGATCGAGAAGCCTGCCGCCGTCGACGATCTCAAGCTGATTTCCGGCGTCGGACCCAAGATCGAAGGCATCCTGCATTCGCTCGGCATCTACACCTTCGCCCAGGTCGCCGGCTGGAAGAAGGCCGAGCGCGAATGGGTCGACGGCTACCTGAACTTCAAGGGCCGCATCGAGCGCGACGACTGGGTCAAGCAGGCCAAGGCGCTCGCCAAGGGCGGCGTCGCGGAATATGTCCGCGTGTTCGGCAAGAAGCCGGTCTGAGGAACGAAAAATGCTTCAGGACAAGGACCGCATCTTCACCAACATCTACGGCCGCTTCGACAGGTCGCTGAAGGGCGCCATGGCGCGCGGCCATTGGGACGGCACCGCCGGCATCATCGCCAAGGGCCGCGACTGGATCGTCAACGAGATGAAGGCGTCGGGCCTGCGCGGCCGCGGCGGCGCGGGCTTCCCGACCGGCCTGAAATGGTCGTTCATGCCGAAGGTGAGCGACGGCCGCCCGTCCTATCTCGTGGTCAACGCCGACGAATCCGAGCCCGGCACGTGCAAGGACCGCGACATCCTGCGCCACGACCCGCACACGCTGGTCGAGGGCTGCCTGATCGCCGGCTTCGCCATGGGCGCGGTGGCGGCCTATATCTATGTCCGCGGCGAGTTCATCCGCGAGCGCGAGGCGCTGCAGCGCGCCATCGACGAGGCCTATGCCGCGAACCTGATCGGCAAGGGCAATACCAACGGCTACGACTTCGACATCTACGTCCACCACGGCGCCGGCGCCTATATCTGCGGCGAGGAGACGGCGCTGCTCGAAAGCCTCGAGGGCAAGAAGGGCCAGCCGCGGCTGAAGCCGCCGTTCCCGGCGAACGTCGGCCTCTACGGCTGCCCGACGACGGTCAACAACGTCGAATCGATCGCGGTGGCGCCGACCATCCTGCGCCGCGGAGCTTCCTGGTTCTCGTCGATCGGCCGACCGAACAACGTCGGTACGAAACTGTTCATGCTGGTCGGCCACGTCAACACGCCCTGCACCGTGGAAGAGGCGATGGGCATCACCTTCCGCGAGCTGGTCGAGAAGCACGGCGGCGGCATCCGCGGCGGCTGGGACAACCTCCTGGCGGTCATCCCCGGCGGCGCGTCCTGCCCGGTGGTCAAGGCCGAGGACATCATCGACTGCCCGATGGATTTCGACGGGCTGCGCGAGAAGAAGTCGTCCTTCGGCACCGCGGCGGTGATCGTCATGGACAAGTCGACCGACATCGTGAAGGCGATCGCGCGGCTCTCCTACTTCTTCAAGCACGAGAGCTGCGGCCAGTGCACGCCGTGCCGCGAGGGCACGGGCTGGATGTGGCGGGTCATGGAGCGCCTGGTGCGCGGCGAAGCGCAGAAGCGCGAGATCGACATGCTGCTCGACGTCACCAAGCAGGTCGAGGGCCACACGATCTGCGCGCTGGGCGACGCGGCCGCGTGGCCGATCCAAGGCCTGATCCGCAATTTCCGCCCGGAGATCGAGCGGCGTATCGACGAGTTTTCGCGCAATGCCCATCGGGTCCAGCCGGTGATGGTGGCGGCGGAATAGGGTAGCGGGAACGCAAGAAGAGGAAGGGCGACGCGGGCGACGGAATTGGACGATCCGGTGCGCGCGGCCCGAAGGGACGATGCCTGAGGCTGAGAAGAGCAGGAACGGAGACGATGCGCGGGCCGCTGGCCCGGAGCATTACGTCGGCGTCGCCAATCTGATGGCGCACCCGACGGCGGGGCTCGCCGCCGCGACCGCGATCGGCCTCGGCTTCGCCAGCCAGGCTTTCGGCGCCTGGATGGGCTTCCTCGCCGGTGCCGCGGACGCCTCGCAGCGCTTCATGGCGCTCGGCGCCGACATGCCCGGCGCGGCCGATTTCGCCCGCGCGGCGACGCGGGCCCGCGCCGCCGCCGACCAGCTGATCGCCGAGGCGCAGGAAACGGCGGAAGCCGTCATCGAGACGGTCGAGCCGAAGAAGAAGGCGCCGCGCAAGGCCGCGGCCCGCGCGCAGGCGGCCGCCGAGGTGACGGCGAACACGGCGGCGCCGGCGCTGATGCCCGAGGATTTCCGCCGGCCGCGGCCGATGGCGAGGCCGAAGGCAGTCGACGACCTGAAGAGGATCGGCGGCATCGGGCCGAAGCTGGAGAAGGTGCTGAACGGCCTCGGCGTCTGGACCTTTGCCCAGATCGCGGCGTGGAGCCCGGAGGAGATCGCCTGGGTCGACGACTACCTGGCGTTCAAGGGCCGCATCGAGCGGGACGGATGGCTGGAACAGGCGGCGCGGTTCGCGACCGTCGAGACGAAGAAAAAGTGACGAAGGCGGCGGCGCCCCGGTGCGCCGCCCTGACGATATGCGGATGACCGCGGGAATTTGAGGCGACATGGCGAAGCTCAAGGTCGACGGCAAGGAAATCGAGGTACCCGACCACTACACGCTGCTGCAGGCGGCGGAGGAGGCGGGTGCGGAAGTGCCGCGTTTCTGCTTCCACGAGCGGCTGTCGATCGCCGGCAACTGCCGCATGTGTCTGGTCGAGGTGAAGGGCGGGCCGCCGAAGCCGCAGGCCTCCTGCGCCATGAATGTGCGCGATCTCCGGCCCGGCCCGAACGGCGAGCCGCCGGAGATGTTCACCAACACGCCGATGGTGAAGAAGGCCCGCGAGGGCGTGATGGAGTTCCTGCTCATCAACCATCCGCTCGACTGCCCGATCTGCGACCAGGGCGGCGAATGCGACCTGCAGGACCAGGCGATGGCCTTCGGCGTCGACGCCTCGCGCTATCACGAGAACAAGCGCGCCGTGGAGGACAAGTATATCGGCCCGCTGGTGAAGACCATCATGACGCGCTGCATCCACTGCACGCGTTGCGTGAGGTTCACGACGGAAGTCGCTGGTATTTCTGAACTCGGCCTCATCGGTCGTGGCGAGGACGCCGAGATCACCACCTATCTCGAGCAGGCCATGACCTCGGAGCTGCAGGGCAACGTCATCGACCTGTGCCCTGTCGGCGCGCTGACCTCGAAGCCCTACGCCTTCCAGGCGCGGCCGTGGGAACTAACCAAGACCGAATCGATCGACGTCATGGACGCCGTCGGCTCCGCGATCCGCGTCGACACGCGCGGCCGCGAGGTGATGCGCATCCTGCCGCGCGTCAACGACGCGGTGAACGAGGAGTGGATCTCCGACAAGACGCGCTTCATCTGGGACGGCCTGCGCTCGCAGCGCCTCGACCGCCCCTATGTGCGCCGGAACGGCCGCCTGGCGCCGGCGAGCTGGGCCGACGCCTTCGCCGCCATCAAGGACGCCGTCGCGAAGGCGGCGCCGGAGAAGATCGGCGCCATCGCCGGCGATCTCGCCGCGGTCGAGGAAATGTATGCGCTGAAGCTGCTGATGGCCTCGCTCGGCTCGAAGAACATCGACTGCCGCCAGGACGGCGCAGCCCTCGATCCGTCGCTCGGCCGCGCCAGCTACATCTTCAACCCGACCATCGAGGGCATCGAGCAGGCCGACGCGGTCCTCATCATCGGCTCCAACCCGCGCTTCGAGGCTTCGGTGCTCAACGCCCGCATCCGCAAGCGCTGGCGGCTGGGCAGGCTGCCGGTCGGCGTCATCGGCGAGATCGGCGACACGCGCTACCAGTACGAGCGCCTGGGCGCCGGTCCGGAAACGCTGAAGGCGCTCGCCGACGGCACCGGCAGTTTCTTCGAGGTGCTGAAGAACGCGCAGCGCCCGCTGATCATCGTCGGCCAGGGCGCCCTGGCGCGCGCCGACGGCAAGGCGGTGCTCGGCCATGCGGCGAAGCTCGCCGGCGCGGTCGGCGCGGTGACGGAAGGCTGGAACGGCTTTGCCGTCCTGCACACGGCGGCGGCCCGCGTCGGCGGCCTCGACATCGGCTTCGTGCCGGGCGAGGGCGGCCTCGACACGGCCGGCATGATGGGTGCGCTCGACGTGCTGTTCCTGCTCGGCGCCGACGAGATCGCGATGGACGCGATCGGCCAGGCCTTCACCGTCTACATCGGCACGCATGGCGATGCCGGCGCCCACCGCGCCGACGTCATCCTGCCGGCCTCGGCCTACACGGAGAAGTCGGGCACCTACGTCAACACCGAAGGCCGGGTGCAGATGACCAACCGCGCCGGCTTCGCCCCCGGCGACGCCCGCGAGGACTGGGCGATCCTGCGCGCGCTGTCCGACGTTCTCGGCAAGCGGCTTCCCTTCGATTCGCTGGCGCAGCTTCGCGCGAGGCTCTACGCCGACCATCCGCACCTCGCGGCGGTCGACCGCATCGCGGCCGGCGACGCGGGCGCGGTGGCGAAGGCGGCCAAGCTCGGCGGCCGCATCGGCAAGGCGGCCTTCGTCTCGCCGGTCAAGGACTTCTACCTGACCAACCCGATCGCGCGCGCCTCCGCGGTGATGGCCGAATGTTCGGCGCTCGCCCGGAACGGCTTCAAACAGGCAGCGGAATGACGGCCATGGACAGCTTCTTCTCCATCTACGTCGTGCCGGCGATCATCATCGTCGCCCAGTCGCTGCTGGTCATCGTCGCGCTGCTGGTCTTCATCGCCTTCATCCTCTACGCCGACCGCAAGATCTGGGCCGCCGTCATGCTGCGCCGCGGACCGAACGTGGTCGGGCCGTGGGGCCTGCTGCAGTCCTTTGCCGATCTTCTGAAGTTCGTGGTCAAGGAACCGGTGATCCCGTCCGGTGCCAACAAGGCGATCTTCCTGCTGGCGCCGCTGGTCTCGACGGTGCTGGCACTCGCCACCTATGCGGTCATCCCCTTCGACGAGGGCTGGGTGATCGCCAACATCAATGTCGGCATCCTCTACATCTTCGCCATTTCCTCGCTCGAAGTGTACGGCGTGATCATGGCCGGCTGGGCGTCGAACTCGAAGTATCCGTTCCTCGGCGCGCTGCGCTCGGCCGCGCAGATGGTGTCCTACGAGGTGTCGATCGGCTTCGTCATCATCACCGTGCTTCTCTGCGTCGGCTCGCTCAACCTGAGCGACATCGTGCTGTCGCAGCAGGACGGCCTCGGCACGCGTCTCGGCCTGCCCAACACCTTCCTCGACTGGCACTGGCTCAGCCTGCTGCCGATGTTCGTCATCTTCTTCATCTCGGCGCTCGCCGAGACCAACCGGCCGCCCTTCGATCTGGTCGAGGCCGAATCGGAACTCGTCGCCGGCCACATGATCGAGTACTCGTCGACGCCCTACCTGCTGTTCATGCTGAGCGAGTATGTCGCCATCATCCTGATGTGCTCGCTGATGACGATCCTGTTCCTCGGCGGCTGGCTGCCGCCGCTCGACTTCGCGCCCTTCACCTGGGTGCCGGGCATCGTCTGGTTCGTGCTGAAGATCTGCGCCTGCTTCTTCATGTTCGCGATGGTGAAGACGATCGTGCCGCGCTACCGCTACGACCAGCTGATGCGGCTCGGCTGGAAAGTGTTCCTGCCGATCTCGCTGGCGATGGTGGTCATCACCGCCGCCTTCCTCAAGCTGACTGGAGCTGCATGATGAGTGCTCTCGTCCAGGCCGCCAAGTCGCTGCTGCTGCTCGAATTCATCAGCGCCTTCTTCCTCGGCATGCGCCAGTTCTTCGCGCCCAAGGCGACGGTGAACTATCCGCACGAGAAGGGACCGGTCAGCCCGCGCTTCCGCGGCGAGCACGCGCTGCGCCGCTATCCCAACGGCGAGGAACGCTGCATCGCCTGCAAGCTGTGCGAGGCGATCTGCCCGGCGCAGGCGATCACCATCGAGGCCGGCCCGCGCCGCAACGACGGCACGCGGCGCACCGTGCGCTACGACATCGACATGGTGAAGTGCATCTACTGCGGCTTCTGCCAGGAAGCCTGCCCGGTGGACGCGATCGTCGAGGGGCCGAATTTCGAGTTCGCCACGGAGACCCGCGAGGAGCTCTACTACGACAAGGACAGGCTGCTGGCGAACGGCGACCGCTGGGAGCGGGAGATCGCGCGCAACATCTCGATGGACGCGCCCTACCGCTGACGATTTGACACGATGGACGGGCGCAGGCGGCTCGTCTAAGGAACTCGCGCCCTGCGGCCGGAGGCGGCGGCAGGGTCGGCAAGACGGACGGGCGCAGTGGCGTCCGGCTCGGAAAGGAAACCGGGGGAACCCATGCTCAACGGACTTGAAGCGGTATTCTTCTACCTCTTCGCATTCATGGCGGTCGCGGCGGCCTTCATGGTCATTTCCGCGCGCAATCCGGTGCACTCGGTCCTCTACCTGATCCTCACCTTCTTCAACGCCGCGGCGCTGTTCCTGCTGACGGGGGCGGAGTTCCTGGCGATGATCCTGCTCGTCGTCTATGTCGGCGCGGTGGCGGTGCTGTTCCTGTTCGTCGTCATGATGCTCGACGTGGACTTCGCCGAACTGAAGCAGGGGGCGCTGCAATACGCGCCGATCGGCGCGGTGATCGGGCTGATTCTCGCCGCCGAGCTGATCATCGTCGTCGGCGGCTACGCGTTTTCCCCACAGCTCGCCGGCACCATCGCCGAGCCCACGCCGGACATCGCGGTGCGCCACAATACGGCTGCCCTCGGCGACATCCTCTACACGGACTACCTGTTCCACTTCCAGATCGCGGGCATGGTGCTCCTGGTCGCCATGATCGGCGCCATCGTGCTGACGCTGCGCCACAAGCCGGGCGTCAAGCGGCAGAGCGTCCCCGTCCAGGTGGCGCGCGACAAGACGGCCATCGAGGTCAAGAAGGTCGAGACGGGCAAGGGAATCTGACCATGGAAGTCGGCATCGCACACTACCTGACCGTCTCCGCCGTCCTGTTCACGCTCGGCGTCTTCGGCATCTTCCTGAACCGGAAGAACGTCATCGTCATCCTGATGTCGGTCGAGCTGATCCTGCTGGCGGTCAACATCAACTTCGTCGCCTTCTCGGCGGTCCTCGGCGATCTCGTCGGACAGGTGTTCGCCCTGTTCGTGCTGACCGTGGCCGCCGCGGAAGCCGCGATCGGTCTAGCCATCCTCGTCGTCTTCTATCGCAACCGCGGCTCGATCGCGGTCGAAGACGTCAACATGATGAAGGGTTGACGGGAACCATCATGTACCAGGCCATCGTCTTCCTTCCGCTTCTCGGCTTCCTGATCGCAGGCCTGTTCGGCCGCTCGATCGGCGCCAAGGCGAGCGAGTACATCACGTCCGGCTTCCTGGTGATCGCGGCCGTGCTGTCGTGGATCGCCTTCTTCAGCGTCGGCTTCGGCGACACGGAGGCCTTCACCGTGCCGCTGCTGCGCTTCCTCGACTCGGGCAGCCTGCAGGCCGACTGGGCGCTCAGGATCGACACGCTGACCGTGGTGATGCTCGTCGTCGTCAACACGGTCTCGGCGCTCGTCCACGTCTACTCGATCGGCTACATGCACCACGACCCGCATCGGCCGCGCTTCTTCGCCTACCTGTCGCTGTTCACCTTCGCCATGCTGATGCTGGTGACGTCGGACAATCTGGTCCAGATGTTCTTCGGCTGGGAGGGCGTCGGCCTCGCGTCCTACCTGCTGATCGGCTTCTGGTACAAGAAGCCGTCGGCCAACGCCGCCGCCATCAAGGCCTTCGTCGTCAACCGCGTCGGCGATTTCGGCTTCGCGCTCGGCATCTTCGGCGTGTTCGTCCTGTTCGGCTCGGTCTCCTTCGACACGATCTTCGCCAACGCCGCGTCCTTCGCGCCCGTCGAGGGTGCGCATGAGGGCGGCGAGGCGGTGCTGAACTTCCTCGGCTACGCGCTCGACAAGCACGCGGCGCTGACCGTGGTGTGCCTGCTGCTGTTCATGGGCGCCATGGGCAAGTCGGCGCAGGTTCCGCTGCACACCTGGCTGCCGGACGCCATGGAAGGCCCGACGCCGGTCTCGGCGCTGATCCATGCCGCGACCATGGTCACCGCCGGCGTGTTCATGCTGGCGCGCCTGTCGCCGCTGTTCGAGCTGTCGCACACCGCGCTGACGGTGGTGATGTTCGTCGGCGCCTTCACCGCCTTCTTCGCGGCGACGGTCGGCCTCGTGCAGAACGACATCAAGCGCGTCATCGCCTATTCGACCTGCTCGCAGCTCGGCTACATGTTCGTCGCGCTCGGCATGGGCTTCTATTCGGCGGCGATCTTCCACCTGTTCACGCATGCCTTCTTCAAGGCGCTGCTGTTCCTCGGCTCGGGCTCGGTGATCCATGCCGTCTCGGACGAGCAGGACATGCGCAAGATGGGCGGCCTCAGGAAGCTGATCCCGACCACCTACTGGATGATGGTCGTCGGCACGATCGCGCTGACCGGCGTCGGCATCCCCGCCACGCTGATCGGCACCGCCGGCTTCTTCTCCAAGGACGCCATCATCGAAGGCGCCTTCGTCGCCCACAACGCCGTGGGCGGCTTCGCCTTCACGCTGCTCGTCATCGCGGCGGTGTTCACCTCCTTCTATTCGTGGCGCCTGATCTTCATGACCTTCCACGGCAAGCCGCGGGCGAGCGCGGACGTCATGCACCACGTCCACGAATCGCCGCCGGTGATGCTGGTACCGCTGTTCGTGCTGGCCGTCGGCGCGCTGCTGGCCGGCGTCGTCTTCCACGACTTCTTCATCGGTCACGGCTACGAGGAGTTCTGGAAGGGCGCGCTGTTCACGCTCCCCGACAACCACATCCTGCACGACTTCCACGAAGTGCCGATGTGGGTGAAGCTGGCG
The DNA here is from genome assembly GCA_937958475.1 of uncultured Mesorhizobium sp. Taxonomy (GTDB): domain Bacteria; phylum Pseudomonadota; class Alphaproteobacteria; order Rhizobiales; family Rhizobiaceae; genus DUSC01. Next base: position 38,791 of record CALFXR010000226.1, read on the forward strand.
CCGTTCGTCGCCATGATCGCCGGCTTCCTGTTGGCCTACCAGTTCTACATCCGCTCGCCGGAGACGCCGAAGCAGCTCGCCGCCCAGCATCGCGGCCTCTACGCATTCCTGCTCAACAAGTGGTACTTCGACGAGGTCTACGACTTCCTGTTCGTGCGACCGGCGAAGCGTCTCGGCCACTTCCTGTGGAAGAAGGGCGACGGCTGGCTGATCGACGGCTTCGGTCCCGACGGCGTCTCTGCGCGCGTCGTCGACGTCACCAACCGCGTCGTCAAGCTGCAGACCGGATACCTCTACCACTACGCATTCGCGATGCTGATCGGGGTCGCCGCCCTGGTCACGTGGATGATGCTCGGGAGCAGCTTCTGATGGTCGACTGGCCGATCCTCTCAACCGTCACCTTCCTGCCGCTGGTCGGGGCATTCCTGATCCTGCTGATCCGCGACGAGAGCGAAAGCGCGCGCCGCAACATCCGCAACGTCGCCCTGCTGACGACGGTGTTCACCTTCGTCCTGTCGCTGTTCATCTGGGTCGGCTTCGACGGGTCGGATCCCGCCTTCCAGATGGTCGAGAAGGCCGAATGGCTGGGCTCGGGCATCTCCTACCACATGGGCGTCGACGGCATCTCCATGCTGTTCGTCATCCTGACGACCTTCCTGATGCCGCTCTGCATCCTGGCGAGCTGGGTTTCGGTGGAGAAGCGAGTCAAGGAGTACATGATCGCCTTCCTCGTGCTCGAGACGCTGATGATCGGCGTGTTCTGCGCGCTCGACATCGTGCTCTTCTACGTCTTCTTCGAGGCCGGCCTCATCCCGATGTTCATCATCATCGGCGTGTGGGGCGGCAAGCGCCGGGTCTACGCCTCGTTCAAGTTCTTCCTCTACACGCTGCTCGGCTCGGTGCTGATGCTGCTCGCCATCATGGCGATGTACTGGACGGCGGGAACCACCGAGATTCCGTCGCTGCTCGCCTTCAACTTCCCGGCGACGATGCAGACCTGGCTGTGGCTCGCCTTCTTCGCCTCCTTCGCCGTGAAGATGCCGATGTGGCCGGTCCACACATGGCTTCCCGACGCGCATGTCGAGGCGCCGACTGCGGGTTCGGTCATCCTGGCCGCGATCCTGCTGAAGATGGGCGGATATGGCTTTCTACGCTTCTCGCTGCCGATGTTCCCCATCGCATCGCTTGATTTCGCGCCGCTCGTCTTCGCCCTCTCGATAATCGCCATCATCTACACCTCGCTGGTGGCGCTGATGCAGGAGGACATGAAGAAGCTCATCGCCTACTCGTCGGTGGCCCACATGGGCTACGTGACCATGGGCATCTTCGCGATGAACCAGGAGGGCGTGCAGGGCGCCATCTTCCAGATGCTGTCGCACGGCCTCGTCTCCGGCGCGCTGTTCCTCTGCGTCGGCGTCATCTACGACCGCATGCATACCCGCGAGATCGCGGCCTATGGCGGCCTCGTCAACAACATGCCGAAATACGCCACGGTGTTCCTCATCTTCACCATGGCCAATGTCGGCCTGCCGGGCACGTCGGGCTTCGTCGGCGAGTTCCTCACCCTGCTCGGCATCTTCAAGGTCAACACCTGGGTGGCGCTGTTCGCCACGACCGGCGTCGTCCTGTCGGCGGCCTACGCGCTGTGGCTCTACCGCAAGGTCATCTTCGGCGCGCTGACCAAGGAGAGCCTGAAGGGCCTTCTCGACCTGTCGCCGCGCGAGAAGGCGGTCATCTACCCGCTGGTCGTGCTGACGATCTTCTTCGGCGTCTACCCGGCGCCCGTGCTCGACGCGACGTCGGCCTCCGTGCAGGCGCTCATCAACAACATCACCGTCTCGCTGCAAGATGCGCAGACGGCTGCCGCGAACTGACAGGGACGCGCTCATGACCGCGGAACTCACCCAGAGCCTGACGCTGGCGATGCCGGAACTGATCCTGGCCGTCGGCGCCATGGCGCTCCTGATGATCGGCGTCTTCTCCGGCGAACGCGCCAACACCACCGTGTCCGGGCTCGCGGTCGCGGTGCTGATCGGTGCGGGCGCCTGGATGCTGGTGATGGGCGGCGACGGTTCCGCCTTCGGCGGCGCCTTCGTCAGCGATCCCTTCGCGCGCTTCATGAAGCTGCTGTCGCTGGTCGGCTCGCTGGTCACGCTGGTGATGTCGGTCGGCTTCGCCCGGGCGGAGAAGTTCGACAAGTTCGAGTATCCGGTCCTCATCATGCTGTCGACGCTCGGCATGATGCTGATGATCTCGGCGAGCAACATGCTCACGCTCTATCTCGGCCTCGAGCTGCAGTCGCTGGCGATCTACGTGCTCGCCGCGATCAACCGCGACTCGCTGCGCTCGACCGAGGCCGGCCTGAAGTATTTCGTGCTCGGCGCGCTGTCGTCGGGCATGCTGCTCTACGGCATCAGCCTCGTCTACGGCTATACCGGCAACACCGGCTTCGCCGAGATCGCGGCGGCACTCGGCGGCGCCGAGCGCCAGCTCGGACTGGTCTTCGGCCTGGTCTTCGTGCTCGCCGGCCTCGCCTTCAAGATCTCCGCCGTGCCGTTCCACATGTGGACGCCCGACGTCTACGAGGGTGCGCCGACGCCGATCACCGCCTTCATGGCGGCTGCGCCGAAGATGGCGGCGATGGCCCTGGTCGTGCGCGTCACCATGGGTGCCTTCGAGCCGATCGCGGCCGACTGGCAGCAGATCGTCGTCTTCATCTCGATCGCCTCGATGCTGCTCGGCGCCTTTGCTGCCATCGGCCAGCGCAACATCAAGCGCCTGATGGCGTATTCCTCGATCGGCCACATGGGCTATGCGCTGGTCGGGCTCGCCGCCAACAGCGAGGCCGGCGTGCGCGGCGTCTCCATCTACATGCTCATCTACCTGGCGATGACGCTCGGCTCGTTCGCCTTCATCCTCGGCATGCGCCGCAAGGACGGCCATGTCGAGCAGATCGACGACCTCGCCGGCCTGTCGACGACCAATCCGGTGATGGCTGCCGTCTTCACGCTCCTGATGTTCTCGCTGGCCGGCATTCCGCCGCTCGCGGGCTTCTGGGCGAAGTGGTACGTCTTCCTCGCCGCGATCGACTCCGGCCTCTACGCGCTGGCGGTGATCGGCGTGCTCGCCTCCGTCGTCGGCGCCTACTACTACCTGCGCATCATCAAGATCATGTGGTTCGACGAGCCGGCCGGCGGCTTCGTGCCGATGACCGGCGAACTGCGCCTGGTGCTCGGCCTGTCGGGCGCCTTCGTTCTCCTCTACGTGCTTCCCTGGATCGGCGGGTCTGTCGGCGTGATGGCGCAAGCCGCCGCCAAGACCTTCTTCTGACGGCTCGTGGACGCGGCAACCGTACCGGGACTTCCCGATTATCGCCACCTGGCGCTGGGGGACGTCGGCTCGACCAACAGCGAAGCCATGGCGCGGGCGAGGGCGGGCGATCCCGGCAATCTCTGGGTGACGGCGCGGCGGCAGCTCATGGGCAGGGGTCGCCGCGGCCGGCCGTGGGTGTCGGAGGAGGGCAACCTCTACGCCTCGCTGCTGCTCGTCGATCCGGCGCCCGTCGCGCGTCTCGGCACCCTGCCGCTGGTCGCGGCGGTCGCGGTCTACCGGGCCCTCCGGCCGCTCTTCGCGCGCACGCCGCAGGCCCTGGCGATCAAGTGGCCGAACGACATCCTCGTCGACGGCCGCAAGATCAACGGCATCCTCCTCGAAAGCGAGAACCTGCCGGGCGGACGCATGGCCGTCGTCGTCGGCTGCGGCATCAACTGCCGGCACCATCCCGACAATCCCGCCTATCCGGCGACCGACCTGTCGGATTGCGGCATCGACCTCGCGCCGCGGGATCTGTTCGATTCGCTGGCGCGGACCATGGCCGGGACGCTCCTGGAATGGAACCGCGGCGCCGGATTCGCCGTCGTGCGCGAGGCGTGGCTGCTTGCTGCGCGCGGCATCGGCGAGAGGGTCACCGTCAATCTGCACGAGGGCCAGGTCGCCGGCGTGTTCGAGGAGATCGACGCCGACGGCTATCTCTCCCTGCTGACGGAGGACGGCGCCCGGCGCCGCATCTCGGCCGGTGACCTGTTCTTCACCCAACCCGCGGGACCAGTTCAATGACCAGAAAGAAGCAGGACGAGCTGGTGTTCGTGCCGCTCGGCGGTGTCGGCGAGATCGGCATGAACTTCGCGCTCTACGGCTGGGGGCCGGCCGACGCGCGGGAGTGGATCGTCGTCGACTGCGGCGTGACCTTTCCCGACGCCAGCCTTCCGGGCGTCGACCTGGTGCTGCCCGACATCCGCTTCATCGAGGAAAACCTCGGCAGCCTGCGGGGCATCGTCATCACCCATGCCCATGAGGACCACTACGGCGCCCTGCTCGACCTGTGGCCGCGGCTGAAGGTCCAGTGCTGGATGACGCCGTTCTCGGCCGGCCTGCTCGAGGCCAAGCGCCAGTCCGAGCGCGGCGCGCCGAAGGTGCCGGTCACCATCTACCGCGAGGGCGAGACCTTCCAGGTCGGTCCCTTCCGCATCGAGGCGGTCGCCGTCACCCACTCGATCCCCGAGCCCGTCTCGCTCGCCATCACCACGCCCGCAGGCACGGTGATCCACACCGGCGACTGGAAGATCGATGCGACGCCGGAGATCGGCCTGCCGACCAACGAGACGCGGTTCCGCGCCCTCGGCGACAAGGGCGTGCTGGCGCTGATCTGCGATTCCACCAACGCCACGCGCGAAGGCCAGTCGCCGTCCGAGCAGGCCGTCGGCGAGAGCCTGAAGGTGCTCATCGAGAAGGCCGCGGGCAGGGTGGCCGTGACCACCTTCTCGTCGAATGTCGGGCGCATCCGCTCGATCGCCGAGGCGGCCCGCGACGCCGGCCGCCAGTGCCTCGTGCTCGGCCGTTCGCTGAAGCGCGTCATCGACGTCGCCGGCGAGCTCGGCTACATGGACGGCCTGCCGCCGTTCATCGGCGAGGAGGACTACGGCTTCATCCCGCGCGACAACCTCGTGATCATCTGCACGGGAAGCCAGGGCGAGCCGCGCGCGGCGCTGGCGAAGCTGTCGCGCGACGAGATGAAGTCGGTGGCGCTGTCGCCGGGCGACACGGTGATCTTCTCCTCGCGCACCATTCCCGGCAACGAGAAGGCGATCCTCGAGATCAAGAACCGGCTCATCGACCAGGGCGTGCGCATCCTCGAGGACGGCGACGCGCTGGTCCACGTTTCGGGCCATCCGCGCCGCGCCGAACTCGTGCAGATGTACCAGTGGACGCGCCCGCAGATCGGCGTGCCGGTCCATGGCGAGTCCGCGCATCTCGTCGCCCAGGGCGCGCTGATGGCGCAGAACGGCGTCGCCGAAGTCGCCCAGGTACGCAACGGCGACGTGCTGCGGCTCTTCCCCGGCAATGCCGAGATCGTCGGCCAGGTGCCGTTCGGCCGGCTGTTCAAGGACGGCCTGCTGATCGGTTCGGAAGAGGCCGTGGGGGTCAAGGACCGGCGCAAGCTGTCCTTCGCCGGCCACGTCGCCGTCAACGTCGTGCTCGACGACCGCTACGAGATCGCCGGTGATCCCGACCTCGTCGCCATCGGCGTGGCGGCGGCCGACGCGTCGGGCGAACCGCTCGAGGACATCATGCTCGACGCCGCGATCGGCGCCATCGAGAGCATTCCGCGGGCGCGGCGAAAGGACCTCGATCTCGTCCAGGAAGCGGTCCGCCGCGCCGTCAGGGCCGCGGCCAACGACGCCTGGGGCAAGAAGCCGCTCGTCACCGTTTTTGTTACCCGCTGAGGAAATCTGCCGATGCTCGGACGCCTCAACCACGTCGCCATTGCCGTCCCCGATCTCGCCGCCGCCGCCGCCGTCTATCGCCAGACGCTGGGCGCCA
>CALFXR010000227.1 GCA_937958475.1 uncultured Mesorhizobium sp.
CGCGCACCAGGGCGCGGCCGACCGACGAGCCGACCGAGCGCACCACCGACTTGATGGCGGCTTCCGTCACCGACTGCCGGTTCGACGGCCGCGGCTGGCGCGGCACGGAAGTGCGCTGCCGTGGCGTCGAGGTCCGCGGCCGGCGCTCTTCGTCGCGGTCGTCGTCGTCGTCGTCGCGGTCGCCGAAGTCGGGCAGCGTCCAGGGGCCGCGCCCCTGCGTTTCGCCGCGGCGGCCGTCGTCGCGTTCGTCCTCGTCCTCGGCCTTGGCGGCCTGCTCGGCGCGCTTCTGCAGCATTTCGAATGCCGATTCGCGGTCGATCGTCTTGTCGTACTGACCGGCCACCGGGCTTTCCGCGATGATCTTTTGCCGCTCCTCACGCGTGATCGGCCCCAGCCGCGACGAGGGCGGCCGGATCAGCGTGCGCTGGACGATCGAGGGGATGCCCTTCTGCTCCAGCGTCGACACCAGCGCCTCGCCGGTGCCGAGCTTTGTGATCGCCTCGAAGCAATTGAAGTCGGGGTTCGGCCGGAACGTGTCGGCCGCCGTCTTCACCGCCTTCTGCTCGCGCGGCGTATACGCGCGGAGAGCGTGTTGAATCCGGTTGCCCAACTGCGCCAGCACAGTCTCCGGCACGTCGAGCGGGTTCTGCGTGACGAAATAGACGCCGACGCCCTTCGAGCGGATCAGGCGCACCACCTGCTCGACGCGCTCGACCAGCGCCCGCGGCGCGTCGTTGAAGAGGAGATGCGCCTCGTCGAAGAAGAACACCAGCTTCGGCTGGTCCGGGTCGCCCACTTCCGGCAGTTCCTCGAACAGCTCCGACATCAGCCACAGAAGGAAGGTCGCGTAGAGCCTGGGATTCATCATCAGCCTGTCGGCGGCGAGCACGTTGATGGCGCCGCGGCCGTCGCGCGTTGTGCGCATGATGTCGGCGATGCGCAGCGCCGGCTCGCCGAAGAAGTTGGCGCCGCCCTGCTGTTCCAGCACCAGCAGCGAGCGCTGGATGGCGCCGACCGAAGGCTTCGTCACGTTGCCGTAGCGCCCGCCGATCTCGCCGGCGCGCTCGGCGATGTTGGCGAGCAGCGCCTGCAGGTCCTTCAGGTCGAGCAGCAGCAGGCCTTCCTCGTCGGCGATGCGGAAGGCGATGTTCATGATGCCTTCCTGCGCGTCGGTCAGGTTCATCAGCCGCGACAGCAGCAGCGGCCCCATTTCCGAGACGGTGGCGCGGATGCGGTGCCCCTGCTCGCCGAACAGGTCCCAGAAGATCACCGGGAATTCCTGGAACTCGTAGGGCTCGAGTTTTATCGCCTCGGCGCGCTTCAGCAGAAAATCCTTGGCCTCGCCGAGTGCGGCAATGCCCGACAGGTCGCCCTTCACGTCGGCGCAGAACACCGGGACGCCGGCGTTGGAAAAGCCTTCCGCCAGGATCTGCAGCGTCACCGTCTTGCCCGTGCCGGTGGCGCCGGTCACCAGCCCGTGCCGGTTGGCATATTTGAGCAGCAGCGTCTCCGGCCTCTGGTAGCTGTCGTCGGGCTTCCGGCTGGCGCCGATGAAGAGGCTGCTGTCGTCTGCCATGGAGGTCTCCCGTCGGGCGTGCGCGCGCTCCGCCGCGCCGCTCCAGCCGGTATAGTCAGCGCCGTGCCGGGCGACAATGACGTTGCGGCAAAATGCGGCGGACAGGTGCCTTCACCTCCCGTTGCGGGGCTTCGAGGCCGATCTTCCGATCGAGCCGGTGGCTCGATCGTCGGCCGAGAAGGCCGGGGAGATTGCGAAGCAATCGGGGTCTCCGGCAATTCCACGCAAAGCGTCGGGTGGGGGTGGCGAGCGCAGCGAGGCGGTACCGTTTGCGCGGCAGGGCGCCGAGTTGACGCGGCCGGCGGCAAGGCAGGCGTCGCCCCCCGCCCGGCCTTAGCTGCGGGCGAAGAAATGGATGATCCGCGTCGGCGCTTCCATCGTCGCCCCGTTGCGGTCGTCGTCCTTCAGGGTCGAACCGCCGAAACTCCACCTTGCGCCGAGATGCACCCGGTGCAGGTCGCCGACGAAGGTGGCGTCCTCCAGGGGATGATCGATCTGGTACCGGGCAAACAGCGTCCACGGCTGGTTCGTGAACCGGTAGTTCACCTGCACGGCGCCGATCACGCCCGCGGCGTCGACGAAGCTGTCGTTGATGTCGACGTAGGTCAGTTCGGCGTCGAGGCGGAGGTTGTCGGTGACGAAAGTCCGGACAATGGCCCGGGCGCCCCACTCGGTCATGGGATCCGGGATGCCGACGCCGTGTTCCTGCCCATACCACGCCTGTCCGTAGAAGGTCGCGCGATCGGTATAGAATTGCGCCTGGGGTCCCACCCGCCAGTGCGTGGCGAAGTGTTCGCCGTTGCCCCAAAGCCCGTTCACGCTGGCGAAGGCGCCGGCCGCGAACGACGCGGGATCGCGCCAGTAGAGGTGGGCCGCGCCGCCGAAAGACGTGATGTTGCCTTCGTCGTTGAACAGCCGGTCGGCGAAGATCTCCCCCTCGCCGTTCCAGCGTTGATCGAATGTGACGTTGACGCGCCCGACCCCGCCCGCCGACCAGATCGTCGCGGACTCCTCGCCCATCCAGGCGCGGCCGAAATAGAGATCGGCGTGGCCCGACAGGGTTTCTCCGCCATGCGCGGCGGTGGTCAGCAGAAGAGTGGCGAGGGCAGCATACTTGATCATGGCGACGTCTCTGGATTGAAATCCCACAGCAATTATCTATCCGGAACCGCAATATCCGCCACTCCGAAATGCCGAGCGCGACGGCGTGCCGCACGGGGTCTTACGGGCCCTCGCCGCCGCCGAGCAGGACAACCGCCAGCAAGCACTAAGACCGATCCCGGTGAGCGCGCGGTTTCGCGGCATTCGCGGACGGTCGAACTGAGGCACGATCATTTAGTCCGGCGACCCGCCCCTCGCGCCGCCCGCCAATCACCCAGGCATCATGAACAGGCCGGGAAGGAAGTGCCGCTTTGCCTCTACCCGGCGGGCTGAGAACGAATCGAAGTCCTTTCGAACGTCCGTGATCTTCGGCGTCAGCCAGAGCAGCCAGCCGTTGCCGAGCGGCTCCACCTCGAAGCCGTTTTCCCTCAACGCCGCGACGTCCGCCCACTGCGCGAGTTCTTCGCCCCAGTAGCTTGCCCAGGCAAGCTGCGGAATTTTGCGTTCCTCCAGTTGCCAGTTGAAAACCCCCAGTCGAAAATCGCTGTGCGGGCTGCCGCTCCATAGGGTCCCGGGCTTCATCTCGTGCGCCGTGAACCAGTGGAGCATCGCGAACAGCGGTTCGCAAAGCCGGCAGCACCTCGTGAAGAACGTACGCCATTCGACATCGGCGACGGCGCCGAAATCGGATTCGATGGTCCCGGGAGAAAGCTCGTTCCGCGGACCGACGCGGCGCGTATGATCGACATGGCCCAGCGCACGAACCCGGCTCTTCCGCCGCCACCAGAACTGTTCGATGCTGTCCCATTTCACGTCGCCCATCCGATAGGCGATCGGGCTAGCCCACAACGGTTGGCATTCCTCGATTCCGACGAACGGACCGGTGTCCCGCTCGCCGTGTCCAACCCGCTCCGGGACGAAACGCGGATCGAAGTCGCAAAGCAATTGCACGAACTGCCGGCCGAAGGACCAGGAGCTCATGTCCTTGCGTGTATTCAGGGAGAGGCAGACGACTTCGCTTGTCACTTGGAGACCCCACGACCGGCAAACATCAGCCTGAGACGGACGAGAACTACTTCTGCCTTTGGACGCGCATCCTGTGTATCGCCCCGCGAATAGTCGGGCAATACCGACAAGCGGCGAAGGAAGTGTGCCTTTCCCTGCCCACCGGGCGCCGATTTCGAGGACCCGCCCGGTCCGGGCCGCGACCGCTCTTCTCGCTAACGCGCCCCCCCTTCCCGCTTGCGTCGGGGCCCCGCCTTTGGCAATGCGTGACCCGGATCGCCGCATCGGCATCGCGCAGACCC
>CALFXR010000228.1 GCA_937958475.1 uncultured Mesorhizobium sp.
GCCCCGCCTTTGGCAATGCGTGACCCGGATCGCCGCATCGGCATCGCGCAGACCCGGTTGCGGCAATTGTTGCATTGCGGCAATGGTCGGCTGTGCCTAAGGTCGGCTCGGCCGCGCATGGCGGCAGTGGAGGAACGATGGAGAGCGCAAGGTTGCTCGCGGAAACGGGGTTCGCGCCGCAGGGCCGCGAACAGTGGCGCGCACTCGCCGAGAAGGCGCTCGCCGGCGCCTCGTTCGACGACGCGCTGACCTCGCGGACCGACGACGGCATCGTCGTCCAGCCGCTCTACGAGCGCGCCGACGCGCAACCCGCCCCGCGCAACGATCCCGCGGCCCGCTGGGCTGTCGTGCAGCGCGTCGACGATCCCGATCCGGCGCGCGCCAACGCGCAGGCGCTGGACGACATCGCCAACGGCGCCACCGGCCTGTCGCTCGTCTTCGAGGGCGCGCCCAACGCCTTCGGCTACGGCCTGCCGGCAAGCGAGGAGGCGCTGGCGCGCGCCCTCGACGGCGTGCCGCTCGGCAAGGTCCACCTGCGTACCGACGTGCATCCGCTGAGCCGGGCGGGCGTCGACTGGTTCGTGGCGCTCCTGACGTCGCGGCGGGTCGACCCGATGCGCCTCAGCCTCGCCTTCGGCATCGATCCGGCGGCCATCTTCGCCGGCACCGGCCGGCTGCGCATGTCGGTCGAGGCGCTGCAGGCCTCCATGCCGCAGTCGCTGGCGCATTTCTTCGCCCTCGGCGTGCCGGGCGTGCTGCTCGAGGCCGACGGCCGCGTCTACCACAATGCCGGCGCCACCGAGGCGCAGGAACTCGGCGCCGTCTTGTCGGCCGCCGTCTCGCACCTGCGCATGTTCGAGGCGGCCCGCCAGCCGCTGGTCTATGCCGCGCCGCATGTCGGCTTCGCCATCTCCGTCGACCAGGACCAGCTGCTCTCGATGGCCAAGGTCAGGGCGCTGCGCCGCCTGTGGACGCGCGTCCAGGAGACCTGCTCGATCCCGCCCTCGCCGGCCATGATCCACGCCGAGACGTCGTGGCGGATGATGACGGCGAAGGACCCGGAGACCAACATTTTGCGCGCGGGAATCGCCACCTTCGCCGCGGCGACCGGCGGCGCCGACACCATCGCCGTGCTGCCCTACACGATCACCCACGGCCTGCCCGACGATTTCGCCCGGCGCGTGGCGCGCAACATCCAGCTGGTCATGGCCGGCGAGAGCCACATCGACTTCGTCGCCGATCCCGCCGCCGGCGCCGGCGGCATCGAGGCGCTGACGGAAGCGCTCTGCGAAAGGGCCTGGGCCGAGTTCCAGGCGCTCGAGGCGGAGGGCGGCATGCTCGCCAGCCTTTCGGCGGGGCGCTTCCAGGCGAGGGTGGCCGAGGCGCGCCGGCGCCGCGCCGCGCTCTACCGCTCCGGCGAGCGTTCGATCGTCGGCACCACGCTCTATCCGCAGAAGACCGAGCGCCCGGTGTCGACGCTCGCCGCCGAACGCCGCCCGGTGCCGACCGACGGCGCCGTGTTCTGCGAGGCCATGACGGCGCTGCGCATCGACGAGACGATCGAGGCCTGACCATGATCCCTGATTTCTCCAAGATCGGCTGGACCGCGTCGTCGGCGCGGTCCGCCGCGATCGCCGAAGCCGAGTGGCAGACCCCGGAAGGCATCGCCATCCGCCGCGCCTATGGCGAGGCCGACCTCGACGGCCTGCCCTTCCTCGACAGCTGGCCGGGCCTCGCGCCCTTCATCCGCGGCCCCTACCCGACCATGTACGTCCAGCAGCCGTGGACGATCCGCCAGTATGCCGGCTTCTCCACGGCGGAGGAATCCAACGCGTTCTACCGGCGCAACCTCGCCGCGGGCCAGAAGGGCCTTTCCGTCGCCTTCGACCTCGTCACGCACCGCGGCTACGATTCGGACCATCCCCGCGTCGCCGGCGACGTCGGCATGGCCGGCGTCGCCATCGATTCCATCCTCGACATGCGCCAGCTGTTCGACGGCATCCCGCTCGGCGAGATGACCGTGTCGATGACCATGAACGGCGCCGTGCTGCCGATCATGGCGCTCTACATCGTGGCGGGCGAGGAACAGGGCGTGGCGCTGAAGGACCTCGCCGGGACCATCCAGAACGACATTCTCAAGGAGTTCATGGTCCGCAACACCTACATCTACCCGCCGAAGCCGTCGATGCGGATCATTTCCGACATCTTTTCATATACTTCGCGCAACATGCCGAAGTTCAACTCGATCTCGATCTCCGGCTACCACATCCAGGAGGCCGGCGCGACCGTCGACCTCGAGCTCGCCTACACCATCGCCGACGGCATCGAATACGTCCGCGCCGGCGTCGCCGCCGGGCTCGACGTCGACAAGTTCGCGCCGCGGCTGTCCTTCTTCTGGAACGCCGGCATGAACTTCTTCATGGAGGTCGCCAAGCAGCGCGCCGGGCGCCTGCTCTGGGCGGCGCTGATGAAGAAGAACTTTTCGCCGAAGAGCGACAAGTCGCTGGCGCTACGCGCCCACACGCAGACGTCCGGCTGGTCGCTGACGGCGCAGGATCCCTACAACAACATCGTGCGCACCATGATCGAGGCCATGGCCGCGACGCAGGGGCACACCCAGTCGCTGCACACCAACGCCTTCGACGAGGCCCTCGCCCTGCCCACCGACCATTCGGCGCGGATCGCCCGCAACACCCAGCTGGTGCTGCAGAAGGAGTCCGGCACCACCCGCATCATCGACCCGTGGGGCGGCTCGGCCTTCGTCGAGCGCCTGACCCACGACCTCGCCGCGCGCGCGCTGGCCCACATCGAGGAGGTCGAGACGCTGGGCGGCATGGCCGCGGCGATCGAGAAGGGCATCCCCAAGATGCGCATCGAGGAAGCCTCGGCGCGTACCCAGGCGCGCATCGATTCCGGCGAGCAGGTGATGGTCGGCATCAACGCCTACCGGCCCGTGCGCGACATGGAGGTCGACGTGCTCAAGGTCGACAACGCCGAAGTCCGCGCCCGCCAGCTCGCCAAGCTGCAGCAGCTGAAGGGCACGCGCGACGTCGCCGCGGTGGAGACCGCGCTCGCCGACCTGACCCGCGCCGCGCAGGGCGACGGCAACCTGCTCGAATTCGCCGTGCGCGCCGCGCGCGCCAAGGCCACCGTGGGCGAGATCTCGCTGGCGCTGGAAAAGATCTTCGGCCGCCACGTCGCCGAGGTGCGCACCATCTCCGGCGTCTACCGCAAGGAGATCGGCGAGAACGCCACCGTCGACCGCGTCCAGGACAAGGTCGAGGCCTTCGCGAGGAAGACCGGGTCGAAGCCGCGCATCCTGGTGGCCAAGATGGGCCAGGACGGCCACGACCGCGGCCAGAAGGTCATCGCCACCGCCTTCGCCGATCTCGGCTTCGACGTCACCGTCGGATCGATGTTCCAGACGCCCGAGGAGATCGCCAGACTCGCCGTCGAGCACGACGTCCACATCGTCGGCGCCTCGTCGCTGGCCGCCGGCCACCTCACCCTCATCCCCGAGCTCAGGCAGGCGCTGTCCCGGCTCGGCCGCGACTCCATCATGATCGTCGCCGGCGGCGTCATCCCGCCGCAGGATTTCGACGCCGTCCTCGCCGCCGGCGCGGTGGCCATCTTCCCGCCCGGCACGGTCATCCCCGACGCCGCCGAGGAGCTGATGGACCGGCTGCTGGGGTAAGCGAGCGATCGCCGCTGTGGCTCGTGCATCCGGGCTGACACCGGCGAACGACCCCCTCTCCGTCTCGGGCGTCGCCCGATCCGCCTCTCCCGACATGGCGGGGGAGAGAGGGCGCGCGCAGCGGCGACGGAGAGCAGGTGCCGGCCTTCCCCAGGCCGGGTCCCCAGCCGCGCTCGTTCCAACGCATGTTGCAACGTCGCGCCACCCTCGTTATAATCGCCGTTGCAACAAGGACGCCGCCATGAACATCGTCATCCGCAGGATCGGCAATTCCGAAGGCGTCATCCTGCCGAAGGAACTGCTGCAAAGCCTCAATCTCAAGGCCGGCGACAGCGTCGTCGTCTCCGAAGGCCAGGGCGAGATCGTGCTCAAGAAGGCGGGCGACGAGTTCGAGGAGCAGATGGCTGCCGCCCGCGAGATCATGGACCGCTACAAGGTTGCCTTGCAGAAGCTCGCAGAATGACCTGGCGATTTCCGACCCGCCAGGTCGTCGAGGCGCTCCATGCCGAACAATTGCGCCGGCATGGCGGGGCCTTGGGCGTGCGTGACGGGAATGCGCTGGAATCCGCCCTTCATCGCGCCGGGAACAAGGCGGCATACGGCGCGGCGGACGTCTTCGGACTGGCTGCCGCCTATGCCTTCGGCCTCGCCCGCAACCGTCCCTTCGTCGACGGCAACAAGCGCACGGCGATCGTCACCGCGATGCTGTTCCTCGCGCTGAACGGCTGGCGCATGACGGCCGACAACGGCCAGGTCTACGTGTTCACCATGGCGCTGGCCGCCGGCGAGATCGACGAGGAAGGTGCTGCCGCCTTCTTCCGCGACCACGCCGAACCCCTCGGCTGAGCCGCCGCCATGTCTCCCTTCACCCTCCCCGGAGCCACCCCGTGATCAAGGCCTACCGCGTCGACGGCGACGTCCTCAAGGAAACCGAGCTTCCCCCCGGCGCCGCCCTGCCAGAAGGCACGGTGTGGATCGACATGCTGAGCCCCGACCCCGAGGAGGACCGTCGCGTCGAGACGGCGGTCGGCGTTTCGGTGCCGACGCGCGAGGAGATGAAGGACATCGAGGAATCGAGCCGCCTCTACACCGAGAACGACGCGCTCTACCTGACCATCCCCGTCCTCTACGCCGCCACGACCGACACCGCCGGCGTCGAGCCGGTCACCTTCATCGTCGCCGACCGCTGCCTGGTGACGCTGCGCTACACCACGCCTCAGCCCTTCGCCTTCTATGCGGCGCGCAGCGCCAAGCCGGGCACCAACCTCATCACCGCCGGCTGCGATTCGATGGCCGTGCTGTTCGGCCTTCTGGAATCGATCACCGATCGTCTCGCCGAGCACGTCGAGAACGCCGCGCAGACGCTCAATGCCGAGTCCGCCCGCCTGATCTCCGGTTCGGCGCAGGCGAAGCCGATGTCGACCAAGGCGTTCCGCTCGGGCCTGCGCCTCATCGGCCGAGAGGGCGATTTCCTCGCCAAGATCCGCGAGAGCCTCGCCGGCGTGTCGCGGCTGCTGGCCTACATCCAGTCGACGCCGAAGGGGCGGGAGGCGCACAAGCGCCACGGCGCCTGGGTGAAGTCGCTGGAGCGCGACGTGCAGTCGCTCTCCGACCACGTCGCCTTCCTCTCCGAACGCACCATCTTCCTGATGGATACGGTCGTCGGTCTGGTCTCTGTCGAACAGAACGCCATCATCAAGACTTTTTCCGTCGCCGCCGTCGTGCTGATGCCGCCCACCCTCGTCGCCTCGGTCTACGGCATGAATTTTGCCCACATGCCCGAACTCCATTGGACGCTCGGCTACCCCTGGGCGCTCGGCCTGATGGTCGTCTCGGCGCTCCTGCCGCTCTTCTTCTTCAAGATCAAGGGGTGGCTGTAGGGGCCGACGTTTCCGACGGACGGTTCGCGCAAAGCGCTCTTTGCCGGCCGCGACCGCACGACACGTCGTAGTTGCCCCGTCTTCTTGTGAGCCCGCCGCGCGGCAAGCCTTCAGGCGCGCAGCGCCACGACTTCCCATTCCCGGCCCGCGACGGTCACCAGCTCGCCGACACCCTTGCCGAACAGCGCCAGCGCCATCGGCGAGGCGTGGCTGACCGTGCCGTGCGCGGCGTCGGCCTCGTCCTCGCCGACGATCCGCCAGGTCTTCCGGTGGCCGTCCTCGTCCTCGATGGTGGCGGTCATGCCGAAGCGCACCACGTCGCTGTCCGGGTCGGGCACCGACACCTCGGCCGTCTCGCGCCGCGCCGTCCAGTAGCGCAGGTCGCGCAGATGGGTGGCGACGGCGACCCGTTCCGCGGTCTTCTCGGCCTGGGAGAATTCCTCGCGCAGCCGCGCGATCTCGGCGTCGATCTGCTTCAGGCCCTCGGGCGTGACCAGGTTGCGGTGCGCGCTCACCGGCCGCTCGCCGATCATGGCGATGGCTTCGGTGTCGTCGTCTTCCTTGGTGAAGGCTCTGCTCATCCGGACAACCTATGGCGCGGGCCCGGCCGGGGCAAGTTTCGCGACGGCACTTTCGTCCGGCACGATCCGTGCAGGGAACGGGTTCGAAACGGAGCCGGTGTCCCGATGTTGAACAGGCGCAGTCTCTTGGCGGGTGCCGGGGCCCTTCCCCTCGCCGCGATGGCGGGGCGCGTTCCGGCTGCCGCCGCGACGCTTCCGGGTCTGGAGAACGCCTCCATGCGCGGATCGATCGATTCGTTCGAATTCGGCGTGCGCCCCGGCGCGCTCGACGACCAGAGCCGCGTCTTCTCGCGCATGCTCGCAAAGGCGTCCGACACCGATACGCCGGTCTTCCTGCCGGCCGGCACCTACGTCGTCTCCAACCTGGTCCTGCCGCGCCGCGTGCGGCTGTCCGGCGTGCCCGGCGCCACCCGCATCGTCTATGGCGGCGACGGCCACCTGATGCTCGCCGAGGAGACCGACCTGATCGACCTTTCCGGTATCCTCTTCGACGGCGCCAACCGCTGGATCGGCGACGAGGCGCAAGGCCTGCTCGACTTCCGCCGCGTCGCCGAACTCACCCTGCGCGACTGCCGCATACTCGGCAGCGGCCGCAACGGGATTTCGCTCGAGCGCGTCGCCGGCCGCATCGAGGCCTCCACCATTTCCGGCGCGGCGGAGGCCGGCATTTATTCGGTCGAGGCAGCCGGCCTGACGATCTCCGGCAACACGGTCAGCGACTGCGCCAATGGCGGCATCCTGGTCCACCGCTGGCAGGCGGCCGACGACGGCACCATCATCACCGGCAACCGCGTCGAGCGCATCGCGGCGCGCAATGGCGGCACCGGCCAGTTCGGCAACGGCATCAACGTCTTCCGCGCCAACGGCGTGCTCGTCGCCAACAACAGCGTTTCCGACTGCGCCTTCTCCGCCATCCGCGCCAATTCGTCGAGCAACCTGCGCGTCCTCGGCAATGCGGCGCTGCGCTCGGGCGAGACCGCGCTCTACGCCGAGTTCGCCTTCGACGGCGCCGTCGTCAATGCCAACGTCGTCGACGGCGCTGCGAACGGCATCTCCATCGTCAATTTCAACGAAGGCGGCCGCATGGGAACCGTCAGCGGCAACATCGTGCGCAATCTCTCCGCGACCGGTCCCTACCAGGCCGACCCGCCCGGCTTCGGCGTCGGCATCACGGTCGAGGCGGACTGCGCCGTCACCGGCAACATGGTCGAGAACGCGCCGCTCCACGGCATCGCCATCGGCTGGGGCGCCTACATGCGCAACGTCGTGGCCACCGGCAACGTCGTGCGCAAGGCCGGCACCGGCATCGCGGTGTCCGTCGCGCCCGGCGCCGGACACGCCGTCATCTCCGACAATCTGATCGACGAGGTTTCGGTCGGCGGCGTCGTCGGCTACGAGTGGACACGACCGGTGACGGCCGATCTCGCCGTCGAAGGCGCCGAGGGCTGGCCGAACCTGACCGTCGAGCGGAACCGCGTCAGCTAGGCCGGTTCGCCGCCATCGCCGCGAGCGGTCCGGCCGGGCGCAGGCTGCCCACCTCGATGCCGTTCCAGTTGCGCATGCCGTGGTTGCCGACCGCGGCGATCCTGCCGGCGAGTTCCGAGTCGTCCGAAAACAGGCCGGCGAGGATCTGGCTGACCACGGCCTCGGCCGCCCGGCCCGCGCCGTCGTCGCATTTCACCGCGATGCCGAAGCCTTTCTCCGGCACGGCGGCGCAGAAAACCCCTTCCGCACCCGTCTTGACGAAGATGCGTCCGGGCGCGGCTTCCATCAGCCGCGTGCAGGCGCGCCCGCTGCCGGCCACGTAGAACGGCTCGGCCATGCAGGCGGCCATCAGGCGCCCGGCCGCCGCGGCACGCTTCGGCGGCAGGCCGGTGCCGGTGGCCATCCGGGCAAAGCCGCGCGCCAGGCTGGCCAGCGGGATCGCATAGGTCGGAATCGAGCAACCGTCGGTGCCGCGGTTTTCCGCACCGTGCGCAGCACCGGTCACCTCGGTCATGGTCTCGGCGATCATCTGCTGGAACTTGTGCCCGGCGGAGACGTAGCCCTGGTGCGCCAGCCCTACATGCCGGCAGGTGCACAGGAATCCCGAATGCTTGCCCGAGCAGTTGTTGTGCAGGGCAGTCGCCTCGCGCCCGCTGCGGGCGAGCTCGATCGTCGCGGCCTGCGACGATGGCCAGTGCGCGCCGCATTCGAGCGCCGTCTCGTCGAGGCCCGCCCGCGCCAGCATCGACGCGGCCAGCTCGGCATGCGCCGGCTCTCCTGAATGCGAGGCGCAGGCGAGCGCCAGTTCGCGGTCGCCGAAGCCGTAGGCATCGGCAGCTCCGCTCTCCACCAGCGGCAGCGCCTGGATCGCCTTCACCGCCGAGCGCGGAAAGACCGGCCGCGCCGTGTCGCCGATCTCCATCACCAAGCGGCCGTCGCCGTCATAGATGGCGACCGCGCCGCGATGGACGCTCTCCACCGCCTCCCCGCGCAAGACCTCGACCAGAACCGGATCCGTCATGTCGCCTCCCGTCCCGGGCCGCTGCCTTCCGCGACCGTCACTGCCCGCGGAACGCCGTGTCCAGCACGTCGCGCAGGCCCAGCTCGAATTTCTCGGGCCCGTACAGGATGTCGTCGATCCTGGCCAGCCCGTCCTCGGTCCTGACGACGAGGCGGTCCGTCCAGTTGGCGGCCGGCGTGTCGGGGAACCTGTGTTCGACGTCGACATGAACCACGTCGCCGGCTGTCGCGACGCTGCCGACCCGGCATTCCGGCGCGACGTCCTGATAGGCCTGGAACGGCACGCCGTCGCCGAGCGGCGGCTTCTCGTCCGGGTTTGCGGCGGCGATCACGTCGTTCTTGGCGAGCGCCTTGTCGATCTCGGCATTGAGCGACCGGGTCAGCAGGTAGCGGACGGCTTTCTCGCCCTCGTTCCCGGCGTGGCAGAAGAGCCTGCCGAGCAGCGCCCCCGGATCGTCCTCCTGCGCCGCCGCCGGTGAAGCCAGCAGGACCGCCGCGAGGCCGATCGACAGGATGACGCGCATTCGAAGCTCCCCAGTAAGTCGACGTGGCGGACAATGGCCGGCCGGAGACCGAACGGCTACCCGCGGTCGATGATGCCCGCCGTCAGGAAGCCGCCATCCACGGCAAGCGTGTGGCCGTTGATGTAGCTCGCTTCCGGCGAAAGGAGAAACGCGATCGCGGCGGCCACCTCGTCGGGCTCGCCGTAGCGGGCCTGCGGCACCCGGGCGAGCCACGCCTTGCGGTCCTCGGCCGAATGCAGCCTTGCCACCATCGGCGTCTGGATCGGGCCGGGCGCGACGCAGTTGACACGCACGCCGCGGCCGCCGAACTCCAGCGCCAGCACTTCCGACATCATCTTCACGCCGGCCTTCGAGGCGCCGTAGGCGACACGGCCGCGATTCGCCCTGAGGCCGGAGACCGAGGCAATGTTGACGATCGACAGCGCCGCGCCCATGCGCTCCAACGCGCAGCGCGCGGCGAGGAACGAACCGACCAGGTTGACGTCGAGGATCTGGCGGAAAAGCTCGGCGCTGGTTTCGTCGGCCGGAAGGTCGCGGGCGATGCCGGCCGAATTGACCAGCCCGCCGATCAGGCCGAGCCGGTCGACCACCTCGTCGAAGGCCTCGCCGAGCTGGTCCTCGTCGGTCACGTCGGCGGCGACGAAGATGGCGTTCTCCTGGGCGAACGCCTCTTCCGCCGCGGCAAGCGCCTCGGCGTCGGCGTCGAGCACCGCCACCGGCCAGCCGTCGTCCAGGAGCCGCTCGGTCACGGCAAGGCCGATGCCCGACGCACCTCCGGTAACGACGGCAGAATGCTTCATCTGATGCGGTCCAGGATCGACACGTAGTTGGCGACGGCCGCGCCGCCCATGTTGAAGATGCCGCCGAGCGTGGCGCCGGGCACCTGGATGCCGCCGGCCTCGCCGGTCAGCTGCATCGAGGTCAGCACGTGCATCGACACGCCGGTCGCGCCGATCGGGTGGCCCTTCGCCTTCAGCCCGCCGGAAGGATTGACCGGCAGCTTGCCGTCCTTCGCGGTGAGGCCCTCGAGGGCGACCTTGCCGCCCTCGCCGCGCTTGGCCAGGCCCATCGCCTCGTATTCGATCAGCTCGGCGATGGTGAAGCAGTCGTGCGTCTCGACGAAGGAGAGGTCGCCGAGCGCGACGCCGGCCTTCTTCAGCGCCCGCGCCCAGGCTTCCTCGCAGCCTTCGAACAGGAGGATGTCGCGCTTCGACATGGGCAGGAAGTCCTGCACGTGCTCGTTGGCGCGGAAGGCGACGGCGCGGCGCATCGACAGCGCGGTGGGGAAGTCGGCGAGCACGAGGGCCGCGGCGCCGTCGGAGACCAGCGAACAGTCGGTGCGCTTCAGCGGCCCGGCGACGAACGGGTTCTTCTCGCTCTCCTGGCGGCAGAAGTCGAAGCCGAAATCCTTGCGCATCTGCGCGTAGGGATTGTCGACGCCGTTCTTGTGGTTCTTCGCCGCGATCGCGGCGAGCGCGTCCGACTGGTCGCCATGGCGCTGGAAATAGCCGTGCGCGATCTTGCCGAAGACGCCGGCGAAACCGGCCGGCGTGTCGCCGTCCTCGGGAAGGTAGGAGGCGCGCAGGAGGTTCTTGCCGATCTCGGGGCCGGGCGTCGTCGTCATCTGCTCGGCGCCGACGACGAGGACGATGCGGGCCGCGCCCGAATCGACGGCGCGCAGGCCCTGGCGAACCGCCGCCGAACCCGTCGCGCAGGCGTTCTCGACGCGCGTCGCCGGCTTGAAGCGCAGCCGGTCGTCGGCCTGCAGCACCAGGCTCGCGGTGAAGTCCTGGGCCGAGAAGCCGGCGTTGAAATGGCCGAGCACGATCTCGTCGACGTCGTCCGGCCCGATCCCGGCATGGTCGAGCGCGTCCTGCGCCACGCCGACGATCAGGCTCTCCAGCGTCTCGCCTTCCAGCTTGCCGAAACGCGAATGCGCCCAGCCGACAATGCACGCGGTCATCGCAATCTCCCTGACGAAAAGCCTAGCACGATCGACGCGCCTCGGCATGCGGTTTGATTGTTCAACGGTGAACGATATCGGCGGCGCCGTAAAGAACTGAATCGATTGAGGCGGGTGCGCGTTTTTTATTGATTGACGGCTCAATTAAAAATAGGACTGCCACGGGAGCACCTCATGCCGAAAGTCGGAATGGAACCTCTGCGCCGCCGGGCGCTGATCGACGCGACGATCTCGGCGATCGGCGAGCGCGGTTCGCTCGACGTCACCATGTCGGAGATCGCCGGCCGCGCCGGCGTCTCCTCGGCGCTTGCACACCATTATTTCGGCGCCAAGCACGACCTCCTGCTCGCCACCATGGGCCATCTGCTGACCGAACTCGGAGCCGAAGTCCGCACCGCGCTGCGTTCCGCGCCGGACCCCCGCGCGCGGCTGTCGGCGGTGATCGCGGTGAACTTCTCCGAGACGCAGTTCCGGCCCGAGACCGTCGCGGCCTGGCTCACCTTCTACGTCGCCGCCCAGCAGTCCGACGACCTGCGCCGCCTGCTCAGGATCTATGCCCGCCGGCTGCATTCCAACCTGATGAGCGGGCTCGTCCCGCTGATGTCGCGCCAGGAGGCGGAGCGGGTCGCCGAATCCGTCGCCGCCCTCATCGACGGCCTCTACATCCGCCGCGCCCTCAAGCACGGCGCCCCCAATCCCGCCAGCGCGGCGGCGCTCGTCGAGGACTACCTGACAATGCGTCTCAATCAGCAGAGGTCCCGATGACCGCCAGGCCGAACATCCTCATCGTCATGGTCGACCAGTTGAACGGGACGCTGTTTCCCGACGGTCCGGCCGGCTTCCTGCACGCGCCGAACCTGAAGGCGCTCGCTGCCCGCTCGGCGCGCTTTGTCAACAACTACACCGCCTCGCCGCTGTGCGCGCCGGGCCGCGCCTCGTTCATGAGCGGCCAGCTGCCGTCGCGCACCCGCGTCTACGACAACGCCGCGGAGTTCGCCTCCGACGTCCCGACCTTCGCCCACCACCTGCGCAGCGCCGGCTACCACACCTGCCTGTCGGGCAAGATGCACTTCGTCGGCCCCGACCAGCTGCACGGCTTCGAGGAGCGGCTGACGACCGACATCTACCCGGCCGACTTCGGCTGGACGCCCGACTACCGCAAGCCCGGCGAGCGCATCGACTGGTGGTACCACAATCTCGGCTCGGTCACCGGCGCCGGCGTCGCCGAGATCACCAACCAGATGGAGTATGACGACGAGGTCTGCTTCCACGCCACGCAGAAGCTCTACCAGCTGTCGCGGGAATCGGACGACGCGGCGCGGCGGCCGTGGTGCCTGACCGTCTCGTTCACGCATCCGCACGATCCCTTCGTCGCCCGGCGCAAGTACTGGGACCTCTACGAGGACTGCCCGGCGCTCGAGCCGGAGGTCGGCTTCATCCCCGTCGAGGAGCAGGATCCGCATTCGCAGCGGCTCTACCTCGCCAGCGACTATGCCAGCTACGACATCCAGCCCGAGCAGGTCCGCCGCTCGCGGCGCGGCTACTTCGCCAACATCTCCTATCTCGACGACAAGGTCGGCGAACTGCTGGAGGTCCTGCGCGACACGCGCATGGCCGAAGACACGGTCGTCATCTTCTGCTCCGACCACGGCGAGATGCTCGGAGAGCGCGGCCTGTGGTTCAAGATGTGCTTCTACGAAGGCTCGGCCCGCGTGCCGCTGATGATCGCCGGCAAGGGCATCGCGCCGGGCACTGTCCGGGGTCCGGTCTCGAACCTCGACGTGCTGCCGACGCTCTGCGACCTCGCCGGCATCGACATGAGCGCGATCGCGCCGTGGACCGACGGCCAGTCGCTGCTGCCGCTCGCCGGCGGCGCCGAGCGGACCGCGCCCGTCCTGATGGAGTACGCCGCCGAGGGCAGCTACGCGCCGATGGTCGCCATCCGCGACGGCCGTTTCAAGTTCGTCCACTGCGAGATTGACCCGCCGCAACTCTTTGATCTGGAATCGGATCCAAGGGAGCTTTCCAACCTCGCCGCCGATCCGGCGCACGCCGAGACAGTCGCCGGCTTCATGGCGAGGGTCCGCGCCCGCTGGGACATGGCCGGCTTCGACGCGGCCGTGCGCGAGAGCCAGGCCCGCCGCTGGGTCGTCTACCCGGCGCTACGCAACGGCGCCTACTACCCGTGGGAGTTCCAGCCGCTGCAGAAGGCGTCGGAGCGCTACATGCGCAACCACATGGACCTCAACGTTCTCGAAGAGAGCAAGCGCTTCCCGAGGGGCGAGTGATGGACGAACCCATGGTCCCGACCCTTGACCACCTTCGCCGCGCCTACGCGGTGACGTCGAAGGCGACCCAGGCAACGCCGCTGCTGGAATCGGCGACGCTGGCGAAACTGACCGGCGCGGCCCGCGTCTTCGTCAAGCCGGAATCGCTGCAATGGGCCGGCTCGTTCAAGATCCGCGGCGCCTACTGGCGGCTGAAGCAGCTCTCGCCCGAGGAGGCTGCGCGCGGCGTGGTCGCCTATTCCTCGGGCAATTTCGCACAGGGGCTGGCGGCGGCCGGCGAGGCGCTCGGCATCCCCGTCACCATCGTCATGCCGATCGACGCGCCTGC
>CALFXR010000229.1 GCA_937958475.1 uncultured Mesorhizobium sp.
TAGCGGGAGAACTCGCCGATCCAGTTGGCGATCATGGTGTCGACCTTCATCGCCCAGTTGGAATTGTCGTCGGCGGCGCCCTGGTTGATGCCGACCAGCTGGCGAGGTTTGTCGTCGCCGTGGAAGATGAAGAGCGGCGCCCCGAGCGACCGCGCGGCATCGTCCGTGTCGCAGGTGTGGATGATGTCGATCTCGCCGATGTCGCCCTTGCCGATCCGGCACTTGGACCGCCACATGCGGTTCGAGTTTTCCTCCAGGTAGCCGGCGAGGTTGGCGTCGAAGCCCTTCCTGGCGGTGTAGGGCTTGCTGCCGAACCAGCCGACTTCATCGCCGACCGGCTGGTCGAGGTTGACCAGGGCGACGTCGTAGTCCCAGACAGAGCCGTAGGTGCCGTCGTAGTTGGAGATCCAGCCGTTCAGCACCTCGCCTTCGGTGGCGGAGGCGCCGTCGTAATAGTCATCGCCGTTGAGGCCGGGCCAGAACGCGGCCTTGTCGTACCACGGGTCCTGCAATTCGTGGTCGTAGATGCAATAGGCCGTGGTGATGACCGTCGCCGGGCCGACCAGCGCCGCGCTGCACGCGTAGACCGACTCGTCGCCCTTAAAACTCACCAGGAGCATTCCCGTCGCGCTGAACGGATAGTCGTAGGCGTTGTCCAGGCGGACGCGGTCGTCCCTGCCGATGACGGCACGCGCTTCTTCGCTGTCTTCCTGCGCGCCGGCCGACGCGTCGGCGCGGCGGCCGTCGCGGATGCCCTGCTTGATCGCCTCGGACGGCGCACGCCTGGTGACCTCGCCCCTGGCATCCTTGCGGACGATCGAGAAGGCGTCGTTGTCCTCCGGCAGGCCGCGCGGGCCGCCGGCGCTGCGTGCGCTCGCGTCGCCGCGCTTCGGCGCCTGGCGCATCTTCAGCGGCCCGTCCGGAAACTTCTCCATGCTTCGGCTCTGGATCTTCTTTCCCGATCCGACGCTACCGTCGGCAACGTCGGCCAGGGCCGGAACCGAAACGGCAGTCACGCCCGCGAGAATGACCGCGAGTGCCACGCTGTTGAAAATCTTCATCTTGTCGACCGCCCCATTGCCACGTTGCATCATTGCCCAACTTTGCGACTGGGCAGGACAAATCTTGCGTTTTTTATGATGCAAGCGCCCGGGCGCGTCGCATCGCGGGATCGTGATCGTCGGATCCGGTCCCTTCGGCGGGCGAGATCCCGCCGAAGGGACCCGGCTCAGCTCGCCAGCGCCTCGACCGGCGGGCAGGCGCAGACGAGGTTGCGGTCGCCGGCGACGTTGTCGATGCGCGACACGGGCGGCCAGTATTTCGTGCCGCTGTCGGCGCCGCCGGCCGGGAAGGCGGCGACGAGGCGCGAATAGGGATGCGTCCACTGTTCGGCGAGCACTTCCGATGCCGTGTGCGGGGCGTTGGCGAGCGGGTTGTCGTGCTGCGGCCATTCGCCGGCCGCGACCTTCGCCGCCTCGCCGGCGATGGCGATCATTGCCGCGCAGAAACGGTCGAGTTCCTCCTTCGGCTCGGATTCGGTCGGCTCGACCATCAGCGTGCCGGCCACCGGCCAGGACATGGTCGGCGCGTGGAAGCCGTAGTCCATCAGACGCTTGGCGATGTCCTCGACGCCGATTCCGGCCGAGGCTTTCAGCACCCGCGTGTCGAGGATGCACTCGTGGGCGACACGGCCGCCGCGGCCCTTGTAGAGGACCGGATAGTGCTCGGCGAGCCGGGCGGCGACGTAGTTGGCGTTGAGGATCGCCACTTCCGTCGCCTGCTTCAGCCCGGCCGCGCCCATCATGCGGATGTACATCCAGGTGATCGGCAGGATCGAGGCCGAGCCGAACGGGGCGGCCGCCACGGCATGGCCGCTGCCCGCCGCGACATGGCCCGGCAGGAACGGTTGCAGATGCGCCTTGACGCCGATCGGGCCGACGCCGGGGCCGCCGCCGCCATGCGGGATGCAGAAGGTCTTGTGCAGGTTCATGTGGCAGACGTCTGCGCCGATGTCGCCCGGCCGCGCCAGGCCGACCAAAGCGTTCAGGTTGGCGCCGTCGAGATAGACCTGGCCGCCATGCTCGTGGACGATGCGGCAGAGATCACGGATGCCTTCCTCGAAGACGCCGTGCGTCGACGGGTAGGTGATCATCAGCGCGGCGATGCGCGAGGAGAACTGCTCGGCCTTGGCCTTCAGGTCGTCGACGTCGACGTCGCCGGCCTCGGTACATTTCACCACGACGACGCCCATGCCGGCCATTGCCGCCGAGGCCGGGTTGGTGCCGTGCGCCGAGGACGGGATCAGGCAGACGTCGCGGTGGGAGTCGCCGCGCGACAGATGGTAGCGGCGGATGGCGAGCAGGCCGGCATATTCGCCCTGGCTGCCGGCATTGGGCTGGAGCGACACCGCGTCGAAGCCGGTGATTTCGCCCAGCCAGCGCTCGAGGTCGCCGGTCATGGCGCGGTAGCCGGCGGCGTGGGCTGCCGGCGCGAAGGGATGCAGGCCGGCGACGGTGGGCCACGACACCGGCATCATCTCGGCGGCGGCGTTGAGCTTCATCGTGCACGAGCCGAGCGGGATCATGGCGCGGTCGAGCGCCAGATCCTTGTCGGCCAGCCGGCGCAGGAAGCGCATCATCGCCGTCTCGGAACGGTTTTCGTGGAACACCGGCTGGGTGAGGAAGCCTTTTCCGCGCGCCGCGCCGGGCATCGTCGCGGGCGCCGAAGCCGGCGCGGTCGCGCCGAACAGCGCGGCGAGCGCGGCGAGGTCGTCATCGGTCGACGCCTCGTCGAAGGCGACCGAGACGCGGTCTTCGTCGAGGACGCGCAGCAGCCGGCCGCCGGCTTCGGCCGCGGCGGCGATCGCTTTCGCCCGGCCCGGCACGCTCGCCGTCACCGTGTCGAAGAAGCGGCTGCCGGACGTCGCGATCCCGGCGCCGGCCAGCGCGGCGGCGAAGCGCGCGGCGAGCCCATGGACGCGGGCCGCGATCGCCTGCAACCCGTCCGGTCCGTGCCAGATCGCGTAGGAGGCGGCCATGTTGGCCAAGAGCGCCTGCGCCGTGCAGATGTTGGAGGTGGCCTTGTCGCGGCGGATGTGCTGCTCGCGGGTCTGCAGGGCGAGGCGATAGCCGGGGCGGCCGTGCGCGTCGACCGACTGGCCGACGAGGCGGCCGGGCATCAGCCGGGTCAGCGCCTCGCTGACCGCGCAATAGGCGGCGTGCGGCCCGCCAAAACCCATCGGCACGCCGTAGCGCTGCATGGAGCCGACGGCGATGTCGGCACCGAGGCTGGCCGGCGAGTCGGTCTGCGTCAGCGCCAGCGGATCGGCGACGAAGATGACGACGGCGCCCGCGGCCTTCGCCGCGGCGATCTCGGTCGCGTAGTCGCGATAGACGCCTTCCGTGTCCGGCCAGGGGATGATCACCGCCGCGGTCTTCTCGCCGATCGGCTCGCAGCCGATCCTGATGCCGAGCGGCTCGGCCCGCGTCATCACCACGTCGAGCACGTGCGGGTGGAGCAGGCCGGCGACGGTCACCTCGTGGCGCTTGTCGCGGTGGTGGCGGACCGCGATGCCGACGGCCTCGGCGACGGCGGTCGCCTCGTCGAGCAGCGAGGCCGACGCCACCGGCAGGCCGGTCAGCTCGGTCACCAGCGTCTGGAAGTGGAACAGCAGTTCAAGCCGGCCCTGGCTGATCTCGGCCTGGTATGGCGTGTAGGCCGTGTACCAGGCGGGGTTCTCGAAGAGGTTGCGCTGGACGACCGGCGGGACGTGGACGCCGTGATAGCCGGCGCCGATAAAGCTCTTCATGACGGTGTTCTTCGCCATCGTCGCCGACAGCTCGGCGAGCGCCTCGGCCTCGGACGCCGGCGCCGGCAGGTCGAGCGGCCGCTCGATGCGGATCGATTTCGGCACGGCCTGCGCGATCAGGGTTTCCAGCGAGGGGACGCCGAGGGCCGCGAGCATGGCCCGCTGGTCGGCCGTGCGCGGACCGACATGGCGGGAGACGAAGGGCTGGTGGGTCATGATGGGCTCCGCAACGGGGGATCAGCCGACGAGGGCCTTGTAGCCTGCCTCGTCGAGCAGGCCGGACAGCTGGCCCTCGTCGGCGAGCTTCATCTTCCACAGCCAGCCGTCGCCGGTCGCCGCCGAGTTGACCAGCGCCGGGTTGGACGACAGCGCGGAATTGACCTCGACGATCTCGCCGTCGACCGGCGCGTAGACGTCGGAGGCGGCCTTGACGCTCTCGACGACGACGGCCGTGTCGCCCTTGGCGAGCGTGCGGCCGGTCTCGGGGAGTTCGACGAAGACGAGGTCGCCGAGCTGCTCCTGGGCGTAGTCGGTGATGCCGACCGTGGCGACGCCGCCCTCGACGCGGATCCATTCATGGTCTTCGGTGAAATAGGTTGTAGCCATCGGGATCATCCTTTGCGGTAGCGGTGCGGCGTGAAGGGAAGGGGGTGGACGTCGATCGGAACGCGGGTGCCGCGCACGTCGGCGAAAAGGCGGGTGCCGGGGACGGCGAGCGCGGCCGGCACGTAGCCGATGGCGACCGGGTGGCCGGCCGAGGGGCCGAATCCGCCCGAGGTGACGCGTCCGGCGGGATTGCCCGCCTCGTCGGCGAGCGGCGTGCCGCCGCGCACCGGCAGGCGGCCCTCGGCCTTCAGGCCGACGCGCTTCTCGGCCGGGCCCCTGGCGACGATGGCCGACAACGCACCGGCGCCGACGAAGCCGCCGGCGGCGCGCACGGCCTTCGGGATCGCCCACATCAGCCCGGCAGTGGCCGGGTCGATGGCGGGCGTGATGTCCTGGCCGTGCAGGCACAGCCCCGCCTCGAGGCGCAGGCTGTCGCGCGCGGCGAGCCCGATCCACATGACGCGGTCGTCCTCGATCAGTTTCGCGACGAGGGTGCGGGCCTCCTCCACCGGCAGGCCGAACTCGAACCCGTCCTCGCCGGTGTAGCCCGACCGGGTCATGAACCAGCCCGGTCTCAGCTCCGTGCCGGTCATGAAGGTCAGGCCGCCGGTCTCGACGCCGGCGCGCGACAGGGCCGCCCAGGCCTCGGGACCCTGGAGGGCGAGGAAGACGCGGTCGAGCGGCGTCACCGCGACGTCGAAGCCGTTCGCCAGCGCGCGGAAGCGGGCGATGTCGGCGTCGGCGTTGCCGGCATTGGCGACGACCATGAAGCGCGTCTCGCCGAGCCGGGTGACGATCAAATCGTCGAGGATGCCGGCGTCGTCGGCGAGCAGGAAGGTGTATTTCGACTGGCCCGGGGCGAGCGCGCCGGCATCGAGCGGGCAGGCGCGGTCGAGGAAGGCCGCGGCCTGCGGCCCTTCGACCGCGATCAGCTTCATGTGCGAGATGTCGAACAGGCCGGCGTGCTCGCGGGCGTGAAGGTGCTCCTTCATGACGCCGGCCGGATAGGTGATCGGCATGTGCCAGCCGGCGAAGGCGCCGAAACGCGCATTGGCTGCGACATGCAGGTCTTCGAGGGGGAGGTGTTTCAGGTCGCCCGTCATGACTTCTCCAGAACAGCACAGCGCGGGCCGCGGGATGCGGCCACTCCGTGCCCCTCTGTCTGAAGCCTGAGAGACTCGCGCAGCCGGAACCCTGTCGGCGACGCTTACACCTTCGGCGCGGGATTTAGGCCCCGACTTTCCAGAGTTGTCTTTCCTGTCTACGGTTCTTTTGCCTGAGAGATTTCGGGCGATTTCCCCTTCGGCGGCAGCAGCGCTGCTCTCTCCCGCAAACAGGTGGAGCCGAAGCTCCGGACGACTCGGACGCTAGACGATGGAGCGGGCTTTGTCACCACCGCGGCGGCGATTTGCGAAATCCTTCGATAACCACGCCGTTTTCCGCTTTCTCAAGCTGATCCTGTCATCATCGGAGATCGGATCGCTCCAGGGGAGAGCGATGGCGGGACGGGAGACCTGCAATGGAGACAGCGAATCTGGAGGCGACGGCCGCGGCGATCGCGCGGCGCAAGCGCATCGATGCCGACGACGTGCTGGCGCTGAGGAAGTGCGCGTTCGGCGACGGGCTGGTCTCGCGCCGCGAGGCCGACGCGCTGTTTCATCTCGACGGGTCGACGACCGAGAAGTGCGGCGAATGGACGGCGTTCTTCCTCGAAGCGATGGTCGACTACATCGTCCACCAGGAAAAGCCCGCCGGCTACGTTTCCGACGACAATGCGCGCTGGCTCGTCGAGCATATCGCGCGAGACGGCTTCGTGCGCGGCGACACCGAACTCGAACTCCTGGTCAGGGTGCTCGAGCGCTCGATGCGCTCGCCGGAACACCTGGTCGCCTTCGCCCTGAAGCAGGTGGCGCTCGCCGTTGCCGGAAACCCGGACGAGCCCGCGGCGATCGACGAAAGCGAGGTCGAACTCGTCCGCCGCATCCTGTTCGCCTTCGGCGGCGACGGCCATGCCGCCGTGACGCGCGCGGAGGCCGAGGCCCTGGTCGAGATCAACGACGCGACCGACGAAAGCCTCAACCATCCCGCGTGGAACGACCTCTTCGTCAAGGCCATCGCCAACTTCGTCCTGTGCGCATCCGGTTACGCGCCGCCGCCGCGCGAAGAGGCGCTGCGCCGCGAGACACTTTTCGAAACGGCGTCGGTCGACATCGGCGGATTCTTCAACCGCATGGTCTCCGGCGGCGTGCGCGCGGTGATCGACGCCTATGCGCTGGAGACCGATCTGGAACAGGACTGGGAGGAGCGCAACAAGCGGGCCGAGGCCGCCGCCCGGCGCGCCGAGCGCGTCTCGGCGCAGGAAGCCCGATGGCTCGCCGAGCGCATCGGCGGCGGCAAGCTGCGCGACAACGAACGCGCGCTGCTCACCTTTCTCAGGGATACCGCGCCTTCGACCCATCCCGACATCGCGCCGCTGATGGCCAAGATCGCCTGACGGCCGCGCAATCGGCGGGGACGCGGCCTATTTCGGATTGGCGCCGGGCTTCTTCGCCCGCGCCAGCCCCGCTGATCGCAGGACGGCCTTCAGCCGGCGCCCGAAGCGGCGGCGGAGGGACATCGCCCGCGGCGGCACGGCGACGCGGCCGTCCGCCGCCCTGAAGCCGAGCAGGCGCTCGGCCTTTCTCATGTCCCAGGGCATGCCTTCATTGTCGGAGACGAGGTTGAAGATCTCGAAGCGGATGTCGTCCGGCGCCTCGACGGCGCGCGCGAACGCGTCGCACAGGTCGCGATCCGACAGCCACCGCCACTGCTCCCACAATGGCATCTCCGGCTTGCCCGTCGCCGGATCCGGCATCGCGCCGCCGATGGCGCCGATGCGGAAACAGATCACGGAGAGGCCGCGCGACACGCTGAAGAAGCGCGCGATGCGTTCGCAGGCGAGCTTGCTGCCGCCATAGGCGTTGACCGGGGCCGGCGCGACATACTCGTCGATCTGCATCCCGCTGCCGCCGTGGCCCTCGACGACGAACCCCGTGCTGGCGAAGACCACGCGCCTGACGCCGGCGCGCGCCGCCGCCTCGAAGACGTTGAGTGTCAGGTCGATGTTGTGGCGCGCGACCGCCGGCCACCCGGCGTCCGGCGCTGCATCGGCGGCCAGGTGGATGACGACATCCGCGCCGCGGAAGCGTTCCGTCCAGGATCCCCATTCGGAAAGGTCGGCGCCCTCGACATCCGTGCCGCCGGGCGGTGCCACCTTGTCCAGCAGGAGGAGCGTGCAATCCGACGCCGCGAAATGCGTGGTCAGCCTACGGCCGATCCTCCCCGCCGCACCCGTGATGAGGACAACCGGCTTCGCCATGCACCAAGACCCGCGAAGGGCCATTGGATCAGCAACATCTAAATTAGGCAACCGCTGAAGTACGGCGCGGCGCTGCCGGGCGATCGGCCGATCAGGCTAAGAGTCGCCGCGCATGCCAGCGCAGGTGGTCGTCCATGAAGGTCGAGATGAAGAAGTAGGAGTGGTCGTAGCCCTCGTGCATGCGCAGCGTGAGCGGGATGCCGGCCTTTCCGCACGCCTCCTCGAAGAGCCACGGGCGCAGCCCATCGGCGAGGAAACCGTCGGCGGAGCCCTGGTCGACCAGGAATTCCGGGAAGCGCCGCCCGTCCTCGACGAGCGCGCAGGCATCCCAGGCGCGCCACGCCGCCGGATCGGCGCCGAGATATTTCTCGAAGGCCGGCCGCGACCAGCCGGCGGTCGACGGCTGCACGATCGGGGCGAACGCCGAGCAGCTGCGGTAGCGATCCGGGTTCTTCAGCGCGACGGTCAGCGCCCCGTGGCCGCCCATCGAGTGGCCGAAGACGCCCTGGCGCGACATGTCGGCGGGGAATTCCCGCGCCACGATGGAAGGCAGTTCCTCGGTGACGTAGGAGTACATGCGGTAGTTGGCGGCGTAGGGCGCCTGGGTGGCGTCGACATAGAAGCCGGCGCCGCAGCCGAACTGCCAGTTGTCCGTCTCGTCGGGGACGTGCGGCCCGCGCGGGCTGGTGTCGGGGCAGACCACGATCAGGCCGAGCTCGGCGGCGAGGCGGCGATACTCGCCCTTGTCCATGACGTTCTGGTGCGTGCAGGTCAGGCCGGAGAGATACCAGAGCACGGGGCAGGGACCGTCGGCCGTCTGCGGCGGCACGAAGACGGCGAAGGTCATGTCGCAGGAACAGGATTCGGAGGCGTGCGTGTAGACGCCCTGGACGCCGCCATGGGACTTGGATGTCGACAGTTTTTTCAAAAGGTTGGCTCGATCAGTTCGACGTTGATGGAAAGATCCCGCGCCATGGCCGCGAGGCGACGGTCGGCGGTGACGAGAGGCTCGCGTCGTTCCAGCGCGAGGGCGAGGTAGAGGCAGTCGTAGATCTTGTGGCGGTTCTCGACCGCAAGCGATATCGCCGCGGGCAACAGCGCGGCGTCCTCGACCCATTCGTGAACAATACTGTCGAGGGCCCGGACCGCATCCAGCGGTAAGGCTGCGGACGACAACCCTGCCCGTACGTATTTGAGCAGGGCGTTCGCCACTTCGACACGCAGCAGCGCCGGCGCGAGCAGGGGGTCTCGCGAGAGCAGCGGCCGGGCCGACCTGCTGGTCCCGATCTCGACGAACCAGGCCGTTGCGACGCTGGCGTCAACGATCGTCATCGAGCGTCGGGTCGAAGGGGCGCGCGTCGCGCTCGGCGATGTGCTCGGCCCAGAGCCGGCGCGCCGTCTCCATGTCGATCGGCTTCGTGCTCGCGCGGATCTCGTCGATGCGCCGGATCAGTTCCGCGCGGTCGGGCGCCGCCTTCTCGGCGATGGCCTCGCGCGCCAGCTGCTCGGCCGACTTGCCGGCCGATTTGGCGCGCTGCCTGAAGCGCTCGAGCACGTCGTCGGGGATGTTGCGGATCACCATGCTGGCCATGGGCTGCCTCCTTCGATATCAGGAATGATATCATCGAACGCGACCGGGTCCAACACGGTCAGCCCGCCGCCGTCTTCAGCGCCCGCCTGACCGCCTGGTCGAGCGCCGAGAGGAAGGCCGAGCGGTCGCGCGGCGAGAACGAGGCGTTGTAGCCCTTGCTCTCGCCGGTCTCGCGCAAATGCTGCTTCAGATCGCGCATCGCCACGGCCATGCCGATGCTCTCCGGCGTGAAAGGCCGTCCGGTCGGGCCGAGCACGTGGACATTCCCGGCCACGAGGCGCGCCGCCAGCGGTATGTCGGCGGTCACCGCGACGTCGCCGGGACGGGCCGTCTCGACGATCCAGTCGTCGGCGGCATCAGCACCTTTCGCGACGACGACGTTGCGGATCATCGGGTCGCGCGACGGGCGCAAGCCGCCGTTGGAGACGAAGGTGACGACCAGCCCGTGGCGCTCGGCGACGCGCACGACCTCGTCCTTCACCGGGCAGGCGTCGGCGTCGACGAAGATGGAGGGCCTGGCGGTC
>CALFXR010000230.1 GCA_937958475.1 uncultured Mesorhizobium sp.
CCCCTCATCCGCCCCTTCGGGGCACCTTCTCCCGCAGGGGGAGAAGGGGGGCGCCGCGCCTTGCGCCACCGCGTTCCTGCCGGCACCTCTCATCCGACCTCGCTTCGCTCGGCCACCTTTCCCCGCAAGGGGGAAGGGCGCGCCCGGCGGCGCCGTCGGGCTTGCAAAACAGTTCGGCCCGATCATACGACCGGGCCGAGCGCGTTACGTTTCCGCTGATAAAATAATCCTCAGCTGCACCCGCTCGTGCTGCCACACGTGTCGCACTTCTCGCATGTGCCGTTCCTCACCATGGTGAAGTTCTGGCACTCCGAGCACATGTTGCCGGTGTAGCCCTGCATCATCGCGATCTGGCGGCGTTCGGCGGCGAGCGCCTTGGCGTCGGCGGCTTCCTTGGCGGCGGCGTCGGAGAAGAGAGCCGAGGCCGGCGAAGCCTCGCTGACGTCGATCGCGGCGTTGGCGCTTTCCTCGAAGGCGATGTCCTCGGCGAGTTCCTTGGCGCGCTCCTCGTAGCCGCGCTTGTAGGCGGTGGCTTCCTCGCGGACTTCCGCCACCAGCGGCTTCAGCGCGGTGACGGTGGCGCCCGAGGCGACGGCGCGGATGATCGGGCCGCCCGACGCGGTCGGGGCGGCGCGGACGGGGGCGCCCGACGGGGTTCCGCCGAAGCCCTTCGGGTCGACGCCCGACAGGCCGGAGCCCGAGACCACCTTCAGCGGCGAGGCGCCGCGGGTCAGGCCCTTCGAGAAGGGCGTCGCCTTGCCCTCGGTGATGCCGCGGCCGAGCGAGGTGTTGCCGAAGTCCGACATGTCGACATGGGCGAGGTCGTGGCGCGACAGGTAGGACACGGCGAGTTCGCGGAACACGTAGTCGAGGATCGAGGTGGCGTTCTTGATGGCGTCGTTGCCCTGGACCATGCCGGCCGGCTCGAACTTGGTGAAGGTGAAGGCCTCGACATACTCTTCCAGCGGCACGCCGTATTGCAGGCCGAGCGAGATCGAGATGGCGAAGTTGTTCATCATGGCGCGGAAGGCGGCGCCTTCCTTGTGCATGTCGATGAAGATCTCGCCGAGCCGCCCGTCGTCGAACTCGCCGGTGCGCAGGTAGACCTTGTGGCCGCCGACGACGGCCTTCTGCGTATAGCCCTTGCGCCGGTTGGGCAGCTTCTCGCGCTCGCGGTAGAGCCGCTCGATGACGCGCTCGACGATCTTTTCCGTCACCTGCACGGCCTTCTGTGCGGCGGGGGCGGCGATGAGGGCTTCCACCGCATCGTCCTCGTCGTCGTCATTGTCGGCGATGAGCGAGGAATTGAGCGGCTGGGAGAGCTTGGAGCCGTCGCGGTAGAGCGCGTTGGCCTTCAGCGCCAGCTTCCAGGAAAGCATGTAGGCTTCCTTGCAGTCGTCGACGGTGGCCTCGTTGGGCATGTTGATGGTCTTGGAGATGGCGCCCGAGATGAAGGGCTGGGCGGCGGCCATCATGCGGATGTGGCTTTCGACCGAGAGATAGCGCTTGCCGATCTTGCCGCACGGGTTGGCGCAGTCGAAGACGGGCAGGTGTTCGGCCTTGAGGAAGGGCGCGCCCTCCAGCGTCATGGCGCCGCAGACATGGATGTTGGCGGCCTCGACCTCCCGCTTCGAGAAGCCGAGAGACGGCAGCATCTCGAAGGCGATGTCGTTCAGCTGCTCATCGGTGAAGCCGAGCGTCGACTTGCAGAACTCCTCGCCGAGCGTCCACTTGTTGAAGACGAACTTGATGTCGAAGGCCGACTTCAGCGCCGCGTTGAGGGCGGCGATCTTCTCGTTGGTGAAGCCCTTCGAGAGCAGCGTCGACGGGTTGACGCCGGGCGCCTGGTTGAGGTTGCCGTGGCCGACGGCGTAGGCCTCGATCTCGGCGATCTGGCTTTCGCTGTAGCCCAGCGTGCGCAGGGCCTCCGGAACGGCGCGGTTGATGATCTTGAAGTAGCCGCCGCCGGCGAGCTTCTTGAACTTGACCAGGGCGAAGTCGGGCTCGATGCCGGTGGTGTCGCAGTCCATGACCAGGCCGATCGTGCCGGTCGGCGCGATGACGGTCGCCTGGGCGTTGCGGTAGCCGTGCTCCTCGCCGAGCTCGATGGCGCGGTCCCAGGCGGCGCGGGCATGCGTCACCAGGTCCTTCTGCCAGATGTGGTCGGCATTGATCGGCACCGGGTTGACGGCGAGCTTCTCGTAGCCGTCCTTTTCCCCGTAGGCGGCGCGGCGGTGGCTGCGCATGACGCGCAGCATGTGGGTCGCGTTGCGGTCGTAGTCGGGGAAGGCGCCGAGCTCGGACGCCATCTCGGCCGAGGTGGCGTAGGCGACGCCGGTCATGATCGCGGTGAGTGCCGCGCCGATGCCACGGCCGGCGTCCGAATCATAGGGGATGCCCGAGGTCATCAAGAGGCCGCCGATATTGGCGTAGCCCAGCCCGAGCGTGCGGTACTCGTAGGACAGCCGCGCGATCTCCTTCGACGGGAACTGCGCCATCATGACGGAGATTTCCAGCACGATCGTCCATAGCCGCACCGTGTGCTCGTAGGCGGCGATGTCGATCGTGCCGTCGGCGTTGCGGTAGGGGAGAAGGTTGATCGAGGCGAGGTTGCAGGCCGTGTCGTCGAGGAACATGTACTCCGAGCACGGGTTCGACGCGCGGATCGGGCCGCCGGCCGGCGAGGTGTGCCAGTCGTTCATGGTGGTGTTGAAGTGCAGGCCCGGATCGGCCGAGGCCCAGGCGGCATGGCCGATCTTTTCCCACAGGTCGCGGGCCTTCAGCGTCTTCGCCACCTTGCCGTCGGTGCGGCGGATCAGGTTCCAGTCCTCGTCGCGCTCGACGGCGCGCAGGAAGTCGTCCTTCAGCGACACGGAATTGTTGGAATTCTGCCCCGAGACGGTGAGGTAGGCCTCCGAATCCCAGTCGGTGTCGTAGGTCTTGAAGTCGATCGACGTGTAGCCCTGGCGGGCGAACTGGATGACGCGGTGGATGTAGTTCTCCGGCACCGCGTTCTTCTTGGCCGCCTTGATCTCGCGCTTCAGCGCCGTGTTCAGCGCCGGGTCGAAGCAGTCGTCGTCATGGCCTTCGCAGTTGAGGCAGGCCTTCATGATGGCGTCGAGGTGCTTGCGGACGATCTTCGAGCCGGTGACGAGGGCCGCGACCTTCTGCTCCTCCTTCACCTTCCAGTCGATATAGGCCTCGATGTCGGGATGGTCGGCGTCGACGACGACCATCTTGGCGGCGCGGCGCGTCGTGCCGCCCGACTTGATGGCGCCCGCCGCGCGGTCGCCGATCTTCAGGAAGCTCATCAGGCCCGACGACTTGCCGCCGCCCGAAAGCCGCTCGCCCTCGCCGCGCAGCATGGAGAAGTTGGAGCCGGTGCCGGAGCCGTACTTGAACAGGCGCGCCTCGCGCACCCACAGGTCCATGATGCCGCCCTCGTTGACGAGGTCGTCGCCGACGCCCTGGATGAAGCAGGCATGCGGCTGCGGGTGCTCGTAGGCCGACTTCGACTTGGTCAGCTTGCCGGTGAAGGGGTCGACGTAGAAATGGCCCTGGCCGGGGCCGTCGATGCCGTAGGCCCAGTGCAGGCCGGTGTTGAACCACTGCGGCGAGTTGGGCGCCACGCGCTGGGTGGCGAGCATGTAGGCGAGTTCGTCGCGGAAGGCGAGCGCGTCGGCTTCCGAGGCGAAGTACTTGCCCTTCCAGCCCCAGTAGGTCCAGGTGCCGGCCAGCCGGTCGAAGACCTGGCGGGCGTCGATCTCGGAGCCGTAGCGCTCGTTCTCGGGCAGCGCGGCGAGTGCGGCCTCGTCGGCGACGGAGCGCCACAGGAAGGACGGGACGTCGTTCTCCTCGATCCTCTTCAGCCGCGCCGGCACGCCGGCCTTGCGGAAATACTTCTGCGCCAGGATGTCGGCGGCGACCTGGCTGAACTGTGCCGGCACGTCGATGCCGTCGAGGCGGAAGACGACGGAGCCGTCGGGGTTCTTGATCTCGGAGAGCGCCTTGCGGAACTCGATGTCCGCGTAGGGCGATTGTCCGTCCCGGGTGAAACGCCGTTCGATGCGCATGTCAGTCAGTCCCTTCAAGTCTCAATATATAGCATCTGTCCACAGCCTTCACCGGCATTCTCGAACAGACGCGGTCCGCCGCATCCGGAGGCTCTCGACGATGCCCCCGGCTCTCCATTCCTCCAGGCTCCGCGCTGCTCCGGCCGGCGTCCTTCATGACACCTTGTCCGGATCGCCCGCAGATCCCGGCGGGTCCATCTTCTCGCTGTTATGGCGATTCCCTCATTGAGGGAGGTCTACTGTATCTAGCGTCGAAGATGGTCGCAAACACTAAATATAGTGTTAACAGAAGATTATTCCAACCCGACACCGTTCCGTTCCGTTCCTCGAAAGCCCGCAAATCCCGCGCACCCGCCAGCCTCGCAAACGGGCGGATCACGATCGAAACGCATGGAAATCTGGAAAAAAGACCGGGCTCAGAACTTTCCGGCCGCGCCCGCAACAGAAGCGCATGGCTCATAAAAAGCGACTCGGGACCCATCGTCAACGATTCGTTTCATGTCGGTTCGATGACGCTATATGTTGTGGGGAAGGGGTGTGGATAGCGGGGACGGGGAGGGCCTCCCGGGAGCGGTTTCGGCCGCGCCGCGACCGGCCCGTCAGATCGCGTGCAGGACGAGGAAGATGCCGGCCGCCAGCACGGCGGAAGCCGGTACCGTCGTCACCCAGGCCGCCACGATCGTCGCCACATGCGCGCGCCGCACGAGGCGCCGGCGCGCGGCTTCCGCGCCCGAAGCAGGCGGCAGCGCCGCAGCCTGGTCCGCGGCGGCCTCGTCGGCTGCCGCTTCGTCGGCCGCGTCGCCCTCGCCGAACAGCGGCTCGTCGAGGTCGTCCTCGGCCCGCCCGGCAGCAGGTTCCGCCTCGGTCGCCGCCGCCGCACTCGCCGCGCGTTCGTCCATGCGCAGCGCCTTCTTGCGTTCCATGTAGCGGCGCCGGCGCCTGGAGTTCGTCGTGTACCATTCGCGGTAGAAGCCGACGCCGAACACTGCGCCGACGGCGATGTGGGTCGAGCTGACCGGCAGCCCGAGGCCCGAGGCGACGATGACGGTCAGTGCCGCCGACAGCGCCACGCAGAAGGCGCGGATCGGGTTCAGCCGCGTGATCTGCTCGCCGACCATGCGGATCAGCCGGGGACCGAACAGCAGCAGGCCGATCGAGATGCCCATCGCACCGATCAGCATGACCCACAGCGGGATCCTGAC
Source organism: uncultured Mesorhizobium sp. (assembly GCA_937958475.1). GTDB lineage: Bacteria > Pseudomonadota > Alphaproteobacteria > Rhizobiales > Rhizobiaceae > DUSC01. The sequence continues at coordinate 5,276 of CALFXR010000230.1, forward strand.
CGACGCAGCGACGCTGCCGAGCTCGGCCGTGCTGACGATCGCTGCCAGCGGGCCGACGGCGTTGGCGACGTCGTTGGCACCGTGCGCGAAGGACAGCAGCGCCGCCGAGACGATCAGCGGAAGGTTGAACAGCTTGCGCAGCGACTGGTTGCGGTTCTCCAGTCCGCGCGAGATTCGCTTCACATGCAGATGCGAGATGCTCCAGCCGGCGAGGAAGAAGGCCAGGCCGATCACCGTCACGTGGAAACCGTCGAGCGAGACGACCTTCTTCAGGCCCTTGGTGGCGAGATAGGCGGCGAAGGAACCCGACATCACGGCAACCAGCAGCGGCACCCACAGGCGCGCCGCGGCGAGCTTGTCGGTGCGGTAGATGATGCGGTCCTTGATGAAGGCGAGGAACAGCGCCGCGATCATCCCGCCGAGCACCGGCGACACCACCCAGGAGAGCGCGATGCGGCCGATCTCGGGCCAGTTGACGGCGGCGAAGCCCGCCGCGGCGATGCCGGCGCCGACGACGCCGCCGACGACGGCGTGCGTGGTCGAGACCGGTGCGCCGATCCAGGTGGCGAGGTTGATCCACAGCGCCGAGGACAGGAGTGCAGCGAGCATCAGCTGGATGAACACCGACGGATCGCTGAACATTTCGGGCGAGACGATGTTCCTGGAGATGGTCTCGACCACGTCGCCGCCGGCAACGAGGGCGCCGGCGCTTTCGAACACGGCGGCGATGACCAGGGCGCCGGTCATGGTCAGCGCCCTGGCGCCGACGGCCGGGCCGACATTGTTGGCGACGTCGTTGGCGCCGATGTTCAGCGCCATGTAGCCGCCGACGGCGGCCGCCGCGATGATGATCAGCGCCCGCGGTTCGCCGCCGGTCAGAACCGCCGAGAAGAGGGCGACGACGACGATGAAGAACAAGCCGAGGCCCGGCGCGACGAGCCTGCGCCCGAGCAGGGTCGCGGCCTCCTCGACATGGACGATCTTGTCGAGATCCTTGTCGAGGGTTGCCTTGCGAAGGGAAGTATCGGCCATGGCGTTCGCTGATCTGTCCTGCCGGCCGCAACCGCGGCCCGACAGCCGGCTACTGCCTCACGTCACCGCTCCTGCCAATGGTCAGGCGAGCGATTTCCGGGGATTAACGCCGAATTGGGCGATCAGTTCGGCGAGATCGGCCTCGCGGACCCGCTTCGCCGCTTCCGCGGCCGGGAACCACTCGCGCTTGCGCTTCTTCTTCTCGGGCCACTTGTCGGCCAAGCGGTCGACCTCGAGCGGAAAGACGAGCACTTCGCAGCGCCATTCCATGCCCGACGGGCGAAGCTTGTCGTAGAAGTAGCGGCCGATCTCGAAGCGCGAGACGGCACCGTCGACGCCCGCCTCCTCGGCCGCCTCGCGGGCGGCCGCCATGTAGAGGTCTTCCTGACCCTCGGGCCAGCCCTTGGGCAGCACCCAGCGTCCCGTCTCGCGGCTGGTGACCAACAGCACCTCGACGTCGTCGCCCTTCTTGCGCCACGGCAAGGCAGCCACCTGGACGCGGCACGGCAGGCCGCCGAACAGCCGGCGGATGCGGTCGACGAGGTGGTTGCGGGTGGTCTGGCGCATCAGCATCGGCGGCGTGACACCTGTCTCGGGTTAGTTTGCTGTCTAACGAACAATATGTCGGAATCGCGATTGCGCAAGCCGAAAGCGCAAGGAAAACAGCAGGCGGTCGCAACTCACCATGGGCATCATGCACGCAAAACCTTGCGCGCACCTTGCCAATGCGGATTCGAGGGGAAAGTTCCCGGCGGCGCGACGTCAGCCGGCGTGGCCTTCGGCGATGGGCTTCTGGTAGGTGAAGCCCATGTCCCAGGGGAAGTAGATCCAGGTGTCCTGCGAAACTTCCGTGACGTAGGTGTCGACCAGCGGCCGGCCCTTCGGCTTGGCGTAGACCGTGGCGAAATGCGCCTTCGGCATCATCGCCCGGACGATCGCCGCGGTCTTGCCGGTGTCGGTGAGGTCGTCGACGATGAGCACGCCTTTGCCGTCGTCCTCGAGCAGCGACGGCGTCACCTCCTTCAGGACCTTCATTTCGCCCTGGGCGGTGTAGTCGTGGTAGGAGGCCACGCCCACCGTCTCGATGACCCGGATGCCGAGTTCGCGCGAGATGATCGCCGCCGGCACGAGGCCGCCGCGGGTGATGCACACGATCGCCTTCCACGGGCCGCTGCCGGCGAGCCGCCAGGCCAGCGCCCGCGCGTCGCGGTGGAACTGGTCCCAGGAAACCGGGAAGGCCTTTTCGGGAAGGGACATGCCGTGCACTCCGCAGCCGCGCCCCTGGCGCGAAATCGAGGGAATGCGCGCGGAATTAGCGGCAAAGCCGCGCCCTTGGCAAGGGCGGCGGCGGCGCGTTCGCGGTCGGCCCGAGGCTTTATCCACCGTTGCCGCGCGCGGCGGGCCGAAGGGAGGGCGGAGCGGTCGGCGCCGCCCCGCCATACGGCCCTCAGGCCGCGGCCAGCAGGGCGCGCGTGCGGCCGATGGCCAGGGCCGCCTGCGCCGCCTCGCGGCCCTTCCTGACGAAGTGCGAACGGAAGATCTGCGTGTGGTGCTCGGTCTCCTGGTAGTGGTGCGGCGTCAGCGAGACGGACAGGACGGGCACGCCCGTATCCATGCCGGCGCGCATGAGGCCGTCGACCACGGCCTGGGCGACGAAGTCGTGGCGGTAGATGCCGCCGTCGACGACGAACGCGGCCGCCGCGACGGCGGCATAGCGTCCGCTGGCGGCGAGATCGCGCGCCAGAAGCGGCATCTCGAACGCCCCGGGCACGTCGAAGACGTCGACCTGGCCGGCGGGAATGAGTTCGAGGAAACCGTCGAGCGCACGGTCGACGATGTCGGCGTGCCAGCCGGCTTTGACGAAGGCATAGCGGGTGTGTGTCATCGGATCACCTTTCTGTAACGGACACGTCACCCAAGGCGATCACGAACCCGCGCGCGGCGACGGCCGCACGAAGGCGCGTTCTCTTCCATCCGGACTGTAACCGTCGGCCCAGGCCTCGCACCTGGTCTGCTGACCCTTCCCGGGAGGAAGGCGCTCGCGGGCTCGCAGCAGCGCTGCATACCGCCGGTGGGGAATTGCGCCCCGCCCTGAGAACGCAGGCAGGGTAGGATGCGGCCGCCCCCCGCGCAAGCAGCCGGTACCGCCGAAACACGGCCGCAGAGAAGAAAAAGGGCCCGCCGCGCGGGGCGCGGCGGGCCTGATCCCGTGAGGGCGGCGTCGAACGTTCAGCGCGCCATGAAGGTGGCGACGGGCATCGACTGCAGCACGGTGCGGGTGACGCCGCCGAACAGGAATTCGCGCAGGCGCGAATGGCCGTAGGCACCCATGACGAGGAGATCGGCGCCGGTCTCGGCGACGTGATTCTCGATGACCGAGGTCACGTCGATGCCGCCGGAACGTTCGCTGGTGACGGTGACGCGGGCGCCGTGGCGGGCAAGCGCGGCGGCGATGTCGGCGCCGGCGATCTCGGGCTGGTTGTTGCCCATGTCGGGGGCGTCGACGGTGAGGATCTCGGTCTCGTCGGCCTTCTGGATGAAGGGCAGGGCGTCGAAGACTGCGCGCGAGGATTCGCGCGTTCCGCTCCAGGCGACGAGCACCTTGCGGAAGTCGGTCTTCACCGGTCCGGTGTAGGGCACGAACAGGGCCGGACGGCCGGTCTCGAACAGGAGGTGGTCGATGTTGGCGACCGCGGCCGACTTGTGCGCCGGATCGGTCTGCGCCGAGATGACCAGGTCGACGGCGCGGGCGAGCGACAGCGCCGACAGCGCGCTGTCGCCCGACAGCGTCTCCGACGAGCGCCACTCGGCGGTGACGTCGGGCATGTCGCTCTTCGAACGGAACAGGGCTTCCAGTTCCGCCGCGCGCTCGCGGCTGACCGCCAGGCTGGCGTCCATGAAGCCGGCGTCGGGGAACCCGATCGCGGTTGCGTAGGGAAGCGCGATCGGTTCGGCGTGGACGCCGATCAGGTGGCTGCCGTGCTGCGCCGCGATGGGCACGGCGTAGTCGAGGACACGCGCCGCGTCGTGGCGGTCCTGGATGACGACGAGGATGGATTTGTAGCTCATGCGACCTCCGCTTGCGGCGCCCGGCGCCGGCCTTCGTTGTCGTTTTAGGCGCAGTCGGCGGGCCCGCCTTGCGCTGGATCAAAACGGCGCGGGGCGGGAAACCGGTCCCGCGCCGCCTTGTCCTGCGGCAGATGCGGAGCCTATTCCTTCGCGGCGAGACCGTCGACCATCGCCTGCACGGCGGCGCGGCCCGCCTCGAGCGCTTCGGCCGAGCGGGCGCGCACCACGAGCTCGGTCCAGAAGCGGCCGCCGTCGTATTTCGGGTAGGAGCCGATGATCGTCTCCGCATGCAGCTTCTGGATGTCGGCGAGCAGCGTGCCGATGGTGCCTTCGCCGAAGGGGCAGTGCACCGTCGCCGAGAGCAGCCGCGTGCCGGTTTCGAGCGTCGGCAGGACGTTGTCGAGCATGGCCTGGAAGATCGCCGGCACGCCGGCCATGACATGGACGTTGCCGATCCTGAAGCCCGGCGCGATCGAGATCGGATTGTCGATGTGCGTCGCGCCGCGCGGCATGCGCGCCATGCGCTTGCGTGCCTCGGTGTATTCGATGCCGCGCGCGGCATAGCTCGCCTCGAGCATGGCGTAGGCCCTGGCGTCGTATTCGCAGGGCACGCCGAAGGCGCGGGAAATCGAGTCGGCGGTGATGTCGTCGTGGGTCGGGCCGATGCCGCCGGTGGTGAAGACGTAGGTGTAGCGGGCGCGCAGCGCGTTGACCGCGGCGACGATCTCGTCCTCCTCGTCGGGAACGATGCGCACCTCCTTCAGGTCGATGCCGATCGCCGTCATGATGTCGGCGAGATGGCCGATGTTGCGGTCCTTGGTCCGGCCGGAGAGAATCTCGTCGCCGATCACCATCATCGCCGCCGTCACAATGTCAGCCATCGCCACCCGCCTTCCGCCGTCTTCGCGTGTGACATATCCCTGCCGCCACGGCGCGGCAATGGCAAGCGATCGGGCGCCGGGTGCGGTTGTCTCGGCGCGAAAGGCGGATAAGGTGCGCAGCGTCGCGCCAGCCTTCCCGGAACACCCGGACCGAGGGATAACAATGTCGATCGTCTCCGTCGCCCTCTGGGCCACAGCCGCCATCATCGTCGCCGCGCTCTCGATGGCGGCGGTCCAGGTCTACCGGACGCAGCGCATCGCCGCCGAGGCAGAGCGCGCCGTGCCGCCCGCCGGACGCTTCGTCGACGTCGCCGGCAACCGCATCCATTATGTGGAAAAGGGCGAGGGACAGCCGATCCTGTTCATCCACGGCCTCGGCGCGCAGCTGCACCAGTTCCGTGCGCCGCTGTTCGGCCGGCTCGACGGCTTTCGCCTGATCGCCATCGACCGCCCGGGCTCCGGCTATTCCGTGCGCGCGCCCGGCGCCAGCGGCCGGCTCTCCGAGCAGGCCCGCGTCGTGCGCGGCTTCATCGACAAACTCGGCCTGGAAAGGCCGCTGGTCGTCGGCCACTCGCTCGGGGGCGCGGTGTCGCTGACGCTCGCCATCGAGCACCCGGACGCGGTGTCGGGCCTGGCGCTGCTGTCGCCGCACACGCGCCATGCGAAGAAGGTGTCGCCGGAATTCGGGCCGCTCTACATCCGCTCGCCGCTGAAGCGCTGGCTGGTCTCTCAGACGGTTGCGGTGCCGGCCTCGCAGAAATTCGCGGCGCAGACGCTGGCCTACGTCTTCGGCCCGCAGGAGCCGCCGGCCGACTACATGACCGAAGGCGGCGGCTGGCTCGGCCTGAGGCCGTCGCATTTCTACGGTGCGGCGACCGACATCGTCGACCTGATCGACGACGACACGGCCGTCGAGGGCCGCTACGGCGAGATCTCCGTGCCCGTCGGCATCCTCTACGGCACCGCCGACCGCGTCCTCGACCATCGCAGGCACGGCGTCGAGATGATGGACAAGATCCCCAATCTCGACCTCGAACTCGCCGAGGGCGTCGGGCACATGCCACAGTTCTCCGAACCGGAGCGCACGGTCGCCTTCATCCGCCGCATCGCCGCGCGGGCGTTCGCAGGCTGACGCCGCCGCGACTCTTCGCACCTCGTTTGCAGCCGGCCGGCTTGACGCGCGCCCGCCATCGCCCGAAAAGGGCGGCGGGGCGGACGTGGCGGAACCGGTAGACGCAAGGGACTTAAAATCCCTCGGCCTAGGCCATGCGGGTTCGATCCCCGCCGTCCGCACCAGCAATCCAACAAAGACGGGGTTCGTCGAATCCGCTCACGCGCGGCGACGACGCCTTGCGCTGGCGATCGGCGTCGGCCGGATGCCACCCGCCGCGGCTGCCATCTCGGCGGCGTTGCGGATGATGAAGGAGGCGAAGGCCTCGGCGTCGAGGGGCCGCGCGATGTGGTAGCCCTGGACGCGGTCGCCCTTCGCCGCTGTGGCGCGCAGCAGCGCCAGTCGCTCGGCCGTCTCGACGCCCTCGACCACCATCGTGCGCCCCGTGGTGCGGATCATCTCGATGGCATGGCCGAGCATCTGCGCCATCAGGCTGCCGTCGGGCGCCATGGCGAAGGAGCGGTCGAGCTTGACGCCGTCGACCGCCAGTTCGGCGATGTTGGCGAGGTTGGAATAGCCGGAGCCGAAATCGTCGATGTAGACCTTGATGCCGGCGGCCCGCAGCGCCTCGATCTCGCGGTGCGCGTCGTCGAGGCGCACGGTCTCGCTCTCGACGATCTCCATGACCAGGTCGAACCGGTGCCGCGCCGCCTCGAAGGGGGCGAACAGGCGGCAGAGCAGGGCGGCGTCGAGGTCGCGCGGGAAGATGTTGAAGCTGACCTCCAGCCGATGGCCGGGCGGCACGACGGCGTCGAGCTCGGTGAAGGCGCGCGCGGCGACGAGCCCGGTGAAGCGCTCGGTCAGGCCGCGCCGCTCGACGATGTCGATGAAGCGGCCCGGCGGGACGATGTCGCCGTCGATGTCGCGCCAGCGCGCCAGCACCTCGCAGCCGGTGACGGCGCCGGTGGCGAGGTCGGTCAGCGGCTGGTAGGCGAGCACCAGGGACTCCTGGTCGAGGTGTCGCAGGAAGCGGGCCTCGAACGACCAGTAGCGCCTGACCAGGGCGTTGGCGAGGAAGGCGACCCAGGAGGCGATCAGCGTCGAGCCGAGCAGGGCGAAGAAGACACGGGTCTTCTCCAGCGCGACCACCGGCAGGACGGCGATGCGCGAGGTCACGCAATAGGTGTTGCGCGGGTCGCAGACCTGGTGGTGCAGATAGCCGCCAGCGTAGTTGAACGGCAGGCCTCCCGCCGCGGCGGCGAGATAGGCCTCGTAGGTGCCCTTGTCGCCTTCGCGGTACCACGGCTTCCCGTCCGCGGACTTCAGCAGGACCTCGAAATCCATCAGCGGATAGGCCGCGGCGGCTGGCGCTGGCGGCGAGAAGATCGCGGCGTAGTCGCCGATGCGGACGATCGAGCCGGACAGACCGTCGAGGTCGACGAAGGCGAGGTCGCGGTTCATCCACACCGCGACCTTGCCGCCCTCGGTGTGGCCGTCGGGAAGGCCAAGTTCGACGGGGGCGGCGAAGGCCTGGCCGCTCGCCGTGCAGGCGACGGCGTTGCCGCGCATGTAGAGGAACTCGTTGATGCCGTCTGGGAAGTAGGCGATGCGGCGAAGCTGGCGGAAGAAATCCGGCGAGCAGGGTTCGGCGGTGACGTCGGTCCTGATCGCCTTGAACGCCGTCTCGACGCTGGCGCGCACATCGAGGAAGCCGGACATCACGTGGTCGGATCGCTCCTCCATCGAGGCCACGACCTTGTCGCCGGCGTACCAGCCGATCAGGCCGAGCGACAGGCAGAACGCGGCAAGCCAGACGATGCCGACGATCGACCGCCGGTAGCGTTCTGAAATGAAGATCCTGACGATGTTCGCCATCCGGGATCGGGTCTCCCAACGGCCGGACTACAGCACCGATTCGTTCAGGGTGGGTTAATCCGCGCGCCGTCCGGCGGCCCCGGCGGCGCCAATCGACATCAATTCGCCAAGAAGCGGGGCAAACGTTGGAGTTGAGCACATGTCGGTTGTCGGGAGAGGCTCGTGATCAGGCTCGTCGCCATCGCCATTGTGGTCGTGATCGTCTGGCTGCTGGTCCTGCAGGCGGCGCGGCTCGCCCGCGGCAGCGCCATCGACTGGAAGGGGCTGGCCGTCGCCGCCGGCTTCGTCGCGCTCGCCTTCTATCTGCGCCATGTCACCGGCATGGGATGAAAGACGGCGGCCGGGCGCTTCGCCGGCCGCTCCGCATGTACAATTCGGCCGGACGGCGGTAGACCTCGTCCCCGTTCGGGATATTTGCCAGGGCGGGCGGGAAGAAGCGCGATGAAGACAGTGGCGGCGGTCTTGTGCCTTCTTCTTTCGGCGGCGGGTGCCGCCGAGGCCGCCGATCCGGGCATCAGGCCGGGCATGGGGCTGGCCGCCGTCGAGGCCGCGCTGAAGGCCCGCTGCAAGGAACTGACCGTCACCGGCGACACCGACCGATTTGTCTCCTGCACATTCGACGACAGGGAGGACGGCGCCATTGTCGCCGCCACGATCTCGCCGAAGGACCGGACCTATTTCATCTCGTGGCGCGAGCCGGCGTCGGGCGAGGCCGCCGACTTCGCCCGCGCCACCGCCGCGGCCATCGGCCTTGCCGGCCCCGGCGCGGACTGCAGGCTCTACGACTATCCGATGCTCTGCTGGACCGGTGCCGACGGCACCGTGTTCTACTCCGCCGAGAAGGACGCCCAGGGCCGCTACGTGAGCTATTTGATCAACGAGGCGATCGAGCAGGCCGACACGGCCGAGTAGGGCAGGCGCCGGAGCGGCGCCGACGAGGGATCATGCCGCGATTTTCCGCAAACCTGTCGATGCTGTTCTGTGAGCTCGACTTCCTCGACCGCTTCGAGGCGGCGGCACGCGCCGGGTTTGGCGCCGTCGAATATATCGGCCCCTACGAATATGAGCCCGAGACGATCGCCGAACGGTTGAGGCGAAACGCGCTGGAGCAGGCGCTGTTCAACCTGCCGCTGGGCGACTGGGCGGCCGGCGAGCGCGGCATCGCCATCCTTCCCGACCGCGTCGAGGAATTCCGCGCCGGCGTCGATGTCGCCATCCGCTATGCCACCGCGCTCGGCTGCGGCCAGGTCAACTGCATCGCCGGCGTGGCGCCCGCCGGCGTGCCGACGGCCGTGCTGGAGGAGGTCTTCGTCGACAACCTCGCCACCGCCGCAGAACGGCTCGGCCGCGCCGGCATCCGGCTCTTGGTCGAGCCGATCAACACGCGCGACATTCCCGGCTTCTTCCTGACCACGTCGGGCCAGGCGCTGGCGATCATCGACCGCGTCGGCGCGAACAACCTCTTCCTGCAATACGACATCTACCACATGCAGGTGATGGAAGGGGACCTGGCCCGCACCATCGAGGCCAACCTTCCGCGCATCGCCCACATCCAGGTGGCCGACAATCCCGGCCGCCACGAGCCGGGCACCGGCGAGATCAACTACCCGTTCCTCTTCGACCACCTCGACCGCATCGGTTATCGCGGCTTCGTCGGCGCCGAATACCGCCCGGCGACGACGACGGAAGCCGGCCTGGGATGGTTTTCGCCCCATGCGCGGGGGAGGGGCTGACCGACAGCCGGCCAGCCGGCGATCGGCTTCGACCTGGACGCGCTATCCGCACAAGGACGTCAAGGTGGTGGGCTCGGCGAAGCAATATCTCCACCGCGACCATCTCGCCTCGGTGCGCTTCGTCACCAACGCCTCCGGCGCGCTCGTCGAGCAGACGGGCTACGCCGCCTATGGCGAGAAGACGAACGCAGCCTTCGCCACGTCGAAATCCTACATCGGCGAGCGCTTCGACGCCGAGACCGGGCTTCTCTACCTCAACGCCCGCTCTCACGACCCCGCCTTCGGGCGGTTCATCAGCCCGGATGATTGGGACCCGGTGCTCGAGGGCGTGTGGACGAACAGATACACCTATGCGCAGAACGATCTGGTCAATAAAAATGATCCAAATGGGCGTCAAGCAAGCGATCCCGACGAGGACAGCGACAACGATGGCGTCCCGGACGGCATAGACAATTCTCCTTCAACCGACTGGAGTCTTTCCCGGGCAGAATGACGTATTTCCAATCGGAGTTTGCTGCGGTTCCGTGTCGACGGCACGTAGTAATAATAATGCTATCCAAAGCCAGAAACAAAATGCATCAGATAAATCTAAAAGCCAATCTCAGAATAGCGGTACAGTTACGTTTTACTCCAGACCAGGAGCAACAAAAGAAGAGGTAAAGCAAATTGTAGATTATTGCGCCGGATGCAATCGAGCCCTAAAAGAGGGGCAGTTGGCTCCGTCTGGACGAATTTCCACAAAAGGTGCACTACGCGACGATGCAAACAATGCTGCGTATCGGGAGCGAGCCGCGGCAACGTCAAGCGGAAAACCTTACTCAGGGGTTGTTGCACACGTGCCAGATGCGACGTGGAGCGGGAAGGCAAATCCGGCTCAGGGATGGATATGTCTCACAGAGTGAATAGTTCATTGGGTGCACAATCTGGAAATTATCCGCTAGGTTACCAGCCTACCGGATTCTTCTATGGCGGCCCAAAATGATGACGGAAGTTGATTGGAAATCTGAAATCGCAATGACATTTTTGGCTAAAAAGGCTGTTTTTGAGCGCGATATCGATAATCTGTATAAATTTTGCTATCCGCATGTTGGTGCAACTGAAGGAGAAATACAAAATGCCGAGAAGGCGCTGGGAGCGAGGTTTCCAAAGCTAATGCGTGATTTTCTTCTCTGCGCCGATGGTTGGGATGGATTTGCCGTAGGAAATTCAGATCTTTTCTCCACAAAAGACTACATTGGGACGGAAAGATTCAATAATGCCAGAAATGAAATAATCGAACTAAAACGCGAGAAAGTATTCGATGAAATATATAAAAATGGATATGTATTCACTCCAATATCTGCTTCAGAGCAAACAATTGATATATATGTCATGTTAATTTCAAATGACGAGAACAATGGAAGTATATTTTGGTATGCTGGTGATTTGATTGATAAGTATAGCGATTTCGTCGCGTTTTATAAGTCTATGCGGGCTTACGATGAAAGACATCTTTCCAGACTCCATAATTGAACGATATTAGTAAATTGCATTTAATGATTGCGGTCACTTCGAATATTTCATGGGTTTAAATAATTCTAAATATATAATGTTTCATTTCAATAAATGTACAGAGAGTGTACAGAGAGGATATTCGGCTGACAGTTGCACGTTGAGCGGGCGGTGTTGGGCGGCTTTACTGGCTGACTTGTTTTCCTCCTTCTGGTTCGTGGTTTTGGGCAGGTCGTCGGCACGGGCCATGGCCGGCGTGCTGCCGTTCATGTTGCTGCCCCGACGCCGCCGGCGCTGATTGTTGCTGACGAGGATGTGGAGGAGAACGGCCTGCATCTCGGCGATCGACTGCGCGGTCGACGGGCAGACCCGGCGCATCGACTACGCCAACGGCGTGTGGACGACCTTCGAATATTCGCCCACCCGGCGCTGGCTGACGCGCATCGTCACGACGCGCCCCGGCGGCACGAAGATCCTCGACACGACCTATACGCGCGATCTCGCCGGGCGCATCACCGCGATCGACGGGCTGACGGCGGCCGAGGACTGGAGCTACGGCTACAACACGCTCGACTGGCTGACCAGCGCCACCAATGCCGGCGACGCCTCGCTGACCGAGACCTTCTATTCGACCAACGGCAATCTGCTCACCCGAACGCGGCTGACCGGCGCCTTCGCCTATCCGGCGATGACCGCGGCGCGGCCGCATGCGCCGCTGACGCTGGGGGCTCGGAGTTTTGCCTACGACGCCAACGGCAACACGACCGGCGACGGCGTGCGCACGCTGTCCTGGGATCCGGGCAGCCGGCTCGCGCAGGTGACGCAGTCCGGGCAGCCGGCGGTCGCCTTCGCCTATGGGCCCGACAGCGCCCGCGTGAAGAAGGCCGTCTCCGGCGGGGCGACGACGCTTTTTCCCAGCGCCGACGCCGAGTATGCGGGTTCGACCTGGACGCGCTATCCACCAGAAGCAATAATAGGGATTTCACCGTACAAGTAAAATGTCAGGAGATGTGGAATGATATTCCCGCACGAGAAAATTGGGAGATTTTTACACAGTATCAGAATGAAGAGGTTCGACGACGCTCTTGCTAGTGAAGTCGTTAATGAAATCAAATTGTGGGATGGCGACGGTACAAATAGTGATGTATTAGCTATATTTGATATAATTTCTGTACCCCATCGAATACATTCCCAGAGCTGGAGATACATATTTGAATTGAGTGAAGAGTCTGACTTTGACGATTTAAAATTTGATATTTTCAAGATTCATCATGTATCCAACGTCATATACGAAATACTACTAAGAAAAATAAAGTCAGAAGATGCTTCTTCTATAGTATTCGATCCAAGCGCAAGATATAAGCGGTCTGCTTTCTAAGCGCAACGATTCGAAGAGGCACGCCGCCCAGCCGCCGCCGGCTGACCTGCATCGTCGGACGCGGTTTCATCGAGGCGCATCATTTCGATTGACTGTCCAGAGAGGGTAATCGGCTGACAGTTGCGCTGTGAGCGGGCGGTGTCAGGCGGCTTTTCTGGTTGGGTTGTTGTCCTCATTGTTTCTGGTGGTTTCGGGCAGGCCGTCGACGAAGGCCTTTGCGGGTGTTCGGCCGTTCATGTTGCGGCCCTGGTGGGGGCGGCACTGATTGCAGCCGACGAGGACGTCGTAGAGAGCGGCCTGCATCTCGGCGATCGCGTATGAGGCCGACGGGCAGACCCGGCGCATCGACGACGGCAGTGGCAACACCACCGGCGACGGCGTACGGTGGAAACGCTCGACGATGCCGTTGGATTGCGGCCGCTTGACGCGCGTCGTGCGGTGCTCGATCTCCTCCCGTTGCAGGAAGAGTCCGTAGGGGTGCTGGTCGGGCCGGCCGCAGAACTCGCGTCCGTAGTCGGAGAGCGCCGCCTCGATCCTTGCCTCGTGCGCCTCGAAGGTCGGTATGACGTCGCCGTTCATCCGAGGCCTTTGCCCCTGCGTGCGCCCGATCGTCCGCGCCGCGAACGACGGCGTCGGCTCAGCCCTTGCGGCCGAGATGCGAGCGCGCCGCGTAGAGCGCGATGGCCGCGGCGTTGGAGACGTTGAGCGAGCGGATCGGGC
>CALFXR010000231.1 GCA_937958475.1 uncultured Mesorhizobium sp.
CCTCGACGCCGATGCGGCCGAGCGGCACGTGCTTCTTCAGCTGCGGGATCAGCGCGCGCGTCATGCCGCCATAGGTGTCCATGCCCGACGAGGCGATCCAGCCGGGCGCCACTGCGTTGACCCGCACGCCGGCATGCGCCCATTCGTAGGCGGCCGATTTGGTCAGGTTGACCATTCCGGCGCGCGCCGCGCCCGAATGCGCCATGCCGGGCATGCCGCGCCACATGTCGGCCGCCATATTGACGACGGCGCCGCCGTGCTGCTGCATCGACCTGACGTAGACCTCGCGCATGACGAGGAAGCCGCCGGTGAGGTTGTTGGAAACGACGGCCTCGAAGCCCTTCTTCGAGATCGAGGCCATCGGCGACGGGAACTGGCCGCCGGCGTTGTTGACGAGGCCGTGGATGCGTCCCTTGCGTTCGACGAGGCCGCCGATCGCCTGCTTCACCGCCTCCTCGTCGCGGATGTCGAAGGAAAGGGTTTCGACGCTGCCGCCGTCCTCGGCGATCTCGGCCGCGACCCGGTCGAGCTTCTCCTGGCGTCGGCCGGTGATCACCACATGCGCGCCGAGGCTGGCGAGTTCGTGCGCCACGCAGCGCCCGATTCCGCTGCCGCCGCCGGTGACGACGTGCACCTCGCCGGCGAAGCAGCCGTCGCGCAGAATGCTCCGATAGCCCATGGGCTTCCTCCTGTGTCGACGCTAAATCACGTTGACGTAAACGTCAATGCGCAGCTATATCACGGCGTCCGGCGCGGCCGGTCGCACAACGGATTTGTCCCCGTCGCATTGCCGCGATAGGCTCGCGACACAACCCACGAGGATCGAAGGATGAGCATTCAGGATATCGCTGCCAAGCTGAAGTCGCGCGTCGAGAGCTCCGGCTTCGACCGCTCGGTCAAGTTCGACACCGGCGCCGACGGCGTCATCGTCATCGACGGCGGCACCATCTCGACCGTCGACGCCCCCGCCGACTGCACCATCAAGCTGTCGCTGGCCAACTTCCAGGACCTGATCGCCGGCGACCTGAGCCCGACGACGGCGTTCATGACCGGCAAGATCAAGGTCGAGGGCGACATGTCGGTCGCCATGGCGCTGCAGAGCCTGCTCTGACCGCCGGATGCTTCTGGCGGGCGACGCTTACTCGGCCGCCTGGTGGAATGCGGAAGGATCGGCTGCCAGCCGGTCCTTCAATCTTCTCAAAGCCTCGGCGAGAGCCGCGCTCTCGCGCCGTCCGTCGCTGACCAGCGCCTTGTAGAGGACGGCCCGGTCGAGGCCGGTCTGGCGGCTGATGAACGTCATGCCGATCGCCTTGGCCGCGTCGCCCAGCACCAGTGCCATCAACGCCGGGTCGCCTTCGCCGATCGCATCGGAGATCTGCAGCGCCATGGACTCGGGATTGTCCAGGTATTCGGACCCGTCCCACCGTGTCGTCTCAGTGCTCATGTGCACCATGCTCCGGCCTACTCGATCGAGAGTGTTCGAACTGTCGCGTTTGGAGGCAGGTTGAGAGCGAAGAGGATGCAATCCACCACCTCGCGGTTGGTCAGAGAACCGGCGTGCGCCCCCAGGTCGTTCCAAGCCGGATCAAGAGGCGAGATATCGTTGAAGTCGCCCGGATAGACTGCCGTGACCCGAACTCGGGTTTGCTTCAATTCCTCGGCCAGCCCTCGAACCATTCCGTCCTGTGCCGCCTTCGCAGCCCTGAAAGCGATCGAAGTCCCTGACAGCGGCGCATTGGGCAGGCCGCTTGTCGAGACGACGGTGTGGATATCGGCATGGGGTCTCGCGCCGAGAACAGGCAACAGGTGCCGCGTCAGGATCAGAGAACCAATGGCAGCCGAGGCGACACACGCTTGAATGTCGGCGTCGCTCGTGCTCGCAAGAGAACCCGGAAGCCACATCGCCCCGTTGTGAATCAGTCCGTCGAGATCCGGATTCCCCTGCGCCAGTGCCTGACCAGCCTCCGCACAACTCGCCGCGTTGGCTAAGTCGCAGATCAGAGTCGCGACGACTTGGCCGGTCCGTTCGTGAATCGCGCCGGTGGTCTCACGCAGAGCGTTGGCGTCGCGCGCGAGCAGCACGAGCCTCGCTCCCGCGTCGGCCATGACGATCGCCAGCGCAGCGCCGAGTCCTCGACCCGCGCCGGTGATGGCGAACTTCTTCCCGGCAATCGGCATCGGCGCATTCCCGTTCTCCGCAGATACCATATCAACGGAAGGCCGTCGCGTCCGTGCGGTACTCAGCCCGCCTTGCGCATCACCGCCATGTTCATCGTCGCGCGCAGCCTGAAGCCGATCGATCCGTAGAGGCCGATCGCGGCCGCATTCGTCGCGTAGGCGTGGAGGTAGGGCGTGTCTCCCGCCTCGCGGATGCGCGCCATGCCGAAGAGCGACATCAGCCGCCCGAGCCCCT
>CALFXR010000232.1 GCA_937958475.1 uncultured Mesorhizobium sp.
GTCCAGCACCCCTCATCCGCCCCTTCGGGGCACCTTCTCCCGCAAGGGGAGAAGGGGGTGCCGTGCCGTCCGCGGGCCTTGCGATCACAAGACCAAGGCGCAGGGGTGGGCGCCAGGCCCCCTCTCCGTCGCCGCTGCGCGGCGACACCTCTCCCCCACTTTCGTGGGGGAGCGGATGGGTGCCAGGTGCGCCTGCGGTCTACTCCGCCGCCTGGACCTTGATCTCGCCGCGGCGGATCTGGTCTTCCTCGATCGATTCGAAGAGCGCGCGGAAGTTGCCCTCGCCGAAGCCGTCGTCGCCCTTCCTCTGGATGAACTCGAAGAAGATCGGGCCGATGACGGTCTTGGAGAAGATCTGCAGCAGGATGCGGGTCATGCCGCCGTTCACCACGCCCTCGCCGTCGATGAGGATGCCGTGCTTCTTCATCCGCTCGATCGGCTCGTCATGGCCGTTCACCCGGTCGTACGACCTCTCGTAGTAGGTGTCCGGCGGGCCGGGCATGAACTTCAGCCCGTTGTCGGCGAGCCGGTCGGTGCCGTCGTAGATGTCGTCGGTGCCGACCGCGATGTGCTGGATGCCTTCGCCCCTGTACTTGCGCAGGTACTCCTCGATCTGGCTGGTGTCGTCCTTGGACTCGTTCAGCGGGATGCGGATCTTGCCGCAGGGCGAGGTGATGGCGCGGGAAACGAGGCCGGTGATGCGGCCGTCGATGTCGAAGAAGTGGATCTGCCGGAAGCCGAACAGCTCGCGGTAGAAGTCCCACCACTTGTCCATGTTGCCGCGGTAGACGTTGTGGGTGAGGTGGTCGAGGTAATAGAAGCCGACGCCGGCCGGCCTGGGGTCGCGCTCGCCCAGCCACTCGAACTCGGCGTCGTAGGCGGAACCCTTCGCGCCGTACCTGTCGACGAAATAGAGCAGCGAGCCGCCGATGCCGACGATGGCCGGCACGTCGAGCGCCTTGTCGTCGCCTTCATAGGGCGTCGCCCCCTTCGCCACGGCGTGCTCGAAGGCGTGCCGCGCGTCGACCACGCGCCAGGCCATCGACGGCGCGCAGGGGCCGTGCTTCTCGACGAAGCGCATGGCGTGCGAGCCCGGCTCGGCGTTGACGATGTAGTTGATGTCGCCCTGGCGCCAGACGGTGACGGCCTTGCTGCGATGGCGCGCCACCGGCACGTAGCCCATGCGCTCGAACAGCTCGGCGAGCTTCTCCGGCTCGGGATGGGCGAACTCGACGAATTCGAAACCGTCGGTCCCGGCGGGGTTGTCGGTGCCGATCTCGGCGGGCGGCGCGTCGTGCGGGAAAGGACCCATCTTCTCCTCCAGTCGGCGGGATGCTCCGCCCGTTGCGTACAGTGGAGAAAATCTTAGCGCATGAACGTCGCAAATAGTGTGCGAAGGAGAGGATCGAATCGCCATTTCATGCACGAAACGTGCATCTGGAGCCAGGATGGTGCTCGGCCTGTATGCAGCATCGCCGGTTTCGCGCGCGCCCGGGCAACGGGGAGGGTATCGCGGCCGTTGATGGTTACATTTTTGATGGTTACGAACGCAACCAATCGATCGCGCCGGCACGGTCCGGCCGCGACGCAAAACGAGGGAGAAGCAGCATGGCGATTTCCTACATGCCGGGCTTCGGCAACGACTTCGAGACGGAGGCGCTTCCGGGCGCCCTGCCGCAGGGGCGCAACTCGCCGCAGCGGCCGGCCTACGGTCTCTACGCCGAACAGTTTTCCGGGTCCCCCTTCACCGCCCCGCGCGGCACCAACGAGCGCTCGTGGCTCTATCGCATCCGCCCGAGCGTCAAGCACCACGGCCGGTTCGCCGCCGCGTCCTATCCGCTGTGGAAGTCGGCGCCGAACGTCGGCGACCACGACCTGGCGCTCGGCCAGCTGCGCTGGAACCCGCTGCCGATGCCGGAAGAGCCGACCGACTTCATCTCCGGCATGCGCACCATGACCACGGCCGGCGACGTCTTCTCCCAGGCGGGCATGGCCGCGCACGCCTATGTCGCCAACCGCGACATGGTCGACGACCACTTCTTCAACGCCGACGGCGAGCTGATGGTGGTGCCGCAGGTCGGCGGCCTGCGCTTCCTCACCGAGATGGGCGTCATCGAGGCGAAGCCCGGCGAGATCGTCGTGCTGCCGCGCGGCCTGGTCTTCAAGGTCGAGCTGATCGACGGGCAAGGGGATGCAGGGGCAAGAGGCTATGTCTGCGAGAACTACGGCGCAAAATTCACCCTGCCGGACCGTGGCCCGATCGGCGCCAACTGCCTGGCCAATCCGCGCGACTTCAAGACGCCGGTCGCCTGGTTCGAGGAGAAGGAGACGCCCTGCCGCCTGATCGTCAAGTGGTGCGGCTCCTTCCACGTCACCGAGATGGGCTGGTCGCCGCTCGACGTCGTCGCCTGGCACGGCAACTACGCGCCCTACAAGTACGATTTGTCGACGTTTTCGCCGGTCGGCGCGATCCTGTTCGACCATCCGGACCCGTCGATCTTCACGGTGCTCACCGCGCCGTCGGGCGAGGAGGGCACGGCCAACATCGACTTCGTCATCTTCCCGCCGCGCTGGATGGTGGCCGAGGACACGTTCCGCCCGCCCTGGTACCACCGCAACATCATGAGCGAGTTCATGGGCCTGATCCACGGCAGGTACGACGCCAAGGAGGAGGGCTTCGTGCCGGGCGGCATGAGCCTGCACAACATGATGCTGGCCCACGGGCCGGACGCGACCGGCTTCGAGAAGGCGTCGCGCGCCGAGCTGAAGCCGGTGAAGCTCGAGAACACGATGGCCTTCATGTTCGAGACGCGCTTCCCGCAGTTGCTGACGCGCTTCGCCGCCGAGCTGGAGACGCTGCAGGACGACTATATCGACTGCTGGGACGACCTGAAGAAACGCTTCGACGGGACCATCGAGGGCGATTGGTCCTGAGCCCGGCAACGGTCTAATGTCGCCGCGACCGGCCGCGTTCGCGGCCGGCGCCAACAATCGAACAAGGGCTGGAAACGCAATGAAACTCGCAACCCTGAGGAACGGAAAGCGCGACGGCAGGCTGGTCGTGGTGTCGAGGGACCTGACCCGCTGCACCGACGCCACGTTCCTCGTGCCGACGCTGCAGGCCGCGCTCGACGACTGGACGCGGATTTCCCCGCATCTCGAGGCGCTGGCGGAGAGCCTGGAGCACGGCTCCGTGCCGGCGCAGCGCTTCCACGAGCACGACGCGCTGTCGCCGCTGCCGCGCGCCTACCAGTGGGCCGACGGCTCGGCCTACGTCAACCACGTCGAGCTGGTGCGCAAGTCGCGCGGCGCCGAGCTGCCGGCGAGCTTCTGGACGGACCCGCTGATGTACCAGGGCGGGTCGGATTCCTTCGTCGCCCCGCGCGACCCGATCCTGATGGCCGACGACGCCTGGGGCATCGACATGGAGGGCGAGGTGGCGGTGGTCGTCGACGACGTGCCGATGGGCGCCACGCCGGCCGAGGCGAAGGAGAAGATCCGCCTGGTCATGCTGGTCAACGACGTGTCGCTCAGGCGCCTCATCCCCGACGAGCTGGCCAAGGGCTTCGGCTTCTTCCAGGGCAAGCCGTCGTCGGCCTTCTCGCCGGTGGCGGTGACGCCCGACGAGTTGGGCGAGGCCTGGGACGGCGGCAGGCTGCACCGGCCGCTGAAGGTCGACATCAACGGCAAGCCGTTCGGCCGCGCCGATGCCGGCATCGACATGACCTTCGACTTCCCCACCCTGATCGCCCACGCGGCGAAGACCAGACCGCTCGTCGCCGGCTCGATCGTCGGCTCGGGCACGGTGTCGAACAAGCTCGACGGCGGGCCGGGCAAGACGATCGCCGAGGGCGGCGTCGGCTATTCGTGCCTCGCCGAACTGCGCATCGTCGAACAGCTGACGAACGGCAAGGCGACCAGCGACTTCCTGCGCTTCGGCGACACGGTGCGCATCGAGATGAAGGACAGAAGCGGCCATTCGATCTTCGGCGCGATCGAGCAGACCGTGAAGAAATACGAGAAGGGAGAATAGCCGCATGGCCAAGCAGTTCGCCTCAGCCGGGGACCTGGCGGAAAAGACGATCTCGTTCACCGAGGTCGGCCGCGACCTCTGGGCCTTCACCGCCCAGGGCGACCCGAACACCGGCGTCATCATCGGCGACGATTCGGTGATGATCGTCGACGCGCAGGCGACGCCGCGGCTCGCCGGCAAGGTGATCGAGAAGGTGCGCTCGGTCACCGACAAGCCGATCAAGTATGTCGTGCTGACCCACTACCACGCCGTGCGCGTGCTCGGCGCCTCGGCCTACGGCGCGTCCGAGGTGATCATGTCGGAGACGGCGCGGGCGCAGGTGGTCGAGCGCGGCCAGGAGGACTGGGATTCGGAATTCGGCCGCTTCCCGCGGCTGTTCCAGGGCCACGAATCGATCCCCGGCCTGACCTGGCCGACGCTCACCTTCGCCGACCGCGCCACCTTCTATCTCGGCAAGCGCCGGGTCGACCTGGAGTTCCTCGGCCGCGCCCATACCGCCGGCGACATCGTCGCCACCGTGCCGGACGCCAATGTGATGTTCACCGGCGACATCGTCGAGTATCACTCGGCCTGCTATTGCGGCGACGC
>CALFXR010000233.1 GCA_937958475.1 uncultured Mesorhizobium sp.
ACGGCGCCGAGGCCGGCGAGATGACGGTGTGCAAGCTGATCGAGGAGGACGGCGGCGTGGCGCTCCGCGTCGCCGGCGACTGGGTGGCGCCGTGGGAGGTCGTTCATCCGACGGCGGAATGAGCACGCTTCCCGGCGACGACCCTATTCGCCGAAGCCCTCCCCGGAAGCGCGCGGCGACAGCCTGATCAGCCGCGAATCGAGCACCGCCGCCTGGCGGTGGATCACCGCCTTCTGGTAGTCGGGATCCTTGACCATCGCGACGAAAGCCGCCGACGACGGGTATTCGGCGATGAAGCAGCGGTCCCAGCGCTCGCCTTCCGGGCCGATCAGCATCAGGCGGAAATCGCCGCTCCAGGCGATGCGGCCGCCGAGCCGGCGGAAGATCGGCCCGCTCTCGCGGCCGTAGGCGGCGTAGGCCTCGGCGCCGGTCGCCTTGCGGCCGTCCGGATAGGCGGCCTCCTCGCGCAGGCGCACCAGGTTGAGCATGTGGATCGGCCCCTCGTCGGGAAGCGCGCGGAAGGCGCCGAAGCGCTCGCGTGTCGGGTCGATGTGTCCGGTCATGTCTAGCCCCCCTGTTTCGTGCCGAGCATCCAGTTCAGCGTCTCGCGCCAGTCGGTCATGCGGATCGGCGTTCCGTGCGAGCCGGTCTCGAAGCGGACGAAGCGCGCCGGATAGCCGGGCGCCTTCTTCAGGATCGAGCGATAGAACGCCTCCTGCTTCTCGACCGGAAACACCTTGTCGCGGCTGCCCTGCCCGAAGAACACCGGCACTTTTCGCTTGAAGGCCGGGCTGGCGAGAAACGTGTCGTCCCAGTGCGATCCGAGCAGCAGCAGGCCCGAGAGCCTTGCTGCGACGGCCTTGTCCGCGGCGAGCTTCCAGCACAGGCCGCCGCCCATCGAACCGCAGGCGACGAACACCTTGGCCTTGGGCGACTGGCCGGCATAGTGATCGATCAGCGCGGCGATCTGCGCGGCGCCGCCGTCGCCGAAGTCGGAGAAGTCGGGCGAAAGATAGAGCCCGCCATTCTCCGCCATCAGATTCTTGATGCGGTTGAAATTGCCGCCGAAGGTGAAGTCGTCGACGCCCTGCTTGCGGCTGCCGCCCTGGCCGTGGAGGTAGATGGTGATCATCGAGGCTCCGGCCGCCTTGCCCACCGCGACATGGGCGACCTTGCCGGCCGGGCCGTCGAGAACCAGGTCCTTCTGCACCGAACGCACGCCGAGCGCGATGTACTTGCCCTGCACCCGGCGCTCGGGCACCTCGTCGCGCCCGTTGATGTCGCGCATCTCCTGGTAGTCGACGACGCGGTAGGCGCCGCCGTCGGCCGCGGAGAGGATCGCCGGATAGGCGAACAGCTCGTCCTTGAAGGGGGCGAGGCTCTCGGCCGCCGCCGGCAGGGCGGCAAGAAGAGTGGCGGCGGCAGCGAGGAGGAGGCTGCGTATCGGGCGGGCCGGACCGGCGGGCCGGCGTGCCAGGTTACCCCCACCCCTACCCCTCCCCACAAGGGGGAGGGAGACGGAGAAGCCGGCGCTTGCCTTGGAAGAGAGGGGGAAGTCGCCCACGCGACTGACGGGTCGTAGCGCCGGGCTACCCCCACCCCTGCCCCTCCCCACAAGGGGGAGGGAAACGGCGAGGCCGGCGCCTGCGTCACGAACGCCGCCTTGGCCCGGCGCAGCGGAAACGCGGCGAGATTCCCCTCCCCCTTGTGGGGAGGGGCAGGGGTGCGGGTATCCGCCCGCCCTCCCCGACAGCGCATTCGAAAGCAGGCGTGCCGCCGAGAAAAGACGCATCGAAATTTCCATGTGCGGCAGTCCGGCCGATCCAGTTTCGTGACGAGGACTTATACCGTCGAATTCGCCGCAGGTAAGGCGGGTACGGGCGCATGCACCGGCGCTCAGTCCTGCAAAACGCCGCCGGCGCGGGCCATGGCGTCGGGCGTGTCGACGTCGACGAAGGCCGCCTCGCCGATCTCGACGTCGATGACGGTGGCGCCTTCGGCCTCGACGAGGTGGCGCGCGCCGGTGTCGCCCTGAAGCGTCGCCACCTCGGCAAACAGCGCCCGCGGCAGCACGACCGGGTTGCCGCGCTTGCCGCCATGGGTTGCGCGCACGATCGCCGTGCCGCCGGCGGCGCGGAAGGCCTCGATCAGCCGGTCGAGGTCGCGCACGGAAACGCCGGGCATGTCGCCGAGCACGACCAGCGCACCGGCGGCGTCGGCGGGAAGTGCTGCGACGCCGGCCTTCAGCGACGACGACAGGCCCTCCGCATAGTCGGGATTGGCGGCGAGCGTCGCGCCGAGCCCGGCGAGCGCGGCGGCGACGCGGTCGGCCTGGTGGCCGGTGACGACGACCGTACCGGCGGAGCGGCTCTTCTGCGCGCGCTCCGTGGTGATGCGGACCAGCGGCCGGCCGCCGAACAGCGCCATCAGCTTGTTCGGCCCGCCCATGCGGCTCGACCGCCCGGCGGCGAGCACGACGGCGTAGACCTTCGCCGCGAGCGCCGGGTTGGTCGCCTCGCGCGGCTGCGGCCGCGTCGGGATCTCCATCAGCAGCCCGCCGACGCCCATGCCGGCGATGTCGGACGCGGTGACGTCGAGGCCGGCGACCAGCCGGTCGAGCACCCAGTCGAAGCCGTTCTCCTTCGGGCTGCGGGCGCAGCCCGGCGCGCCGAGCACGGGTTTTTGCCCCAGCCGGCCGAGCACGAGCAGGTTGCCGGGATCGACCGGCATGCCCGCGCGGAGGACCGTTCCGCCCGCCGCCCGGATCGCGGCGGGGATGACGTCGTCGGGATCGCACATCGCCGAGGCGCCGAACACCACGACCATGTCGCAATCGGGCGACATGGCGCGGATCGCAGCCTCGACCGCCGCCGCGTCGTGCTCCGTGCGCCGCTCGCCGGAAAGATGCGAGCCCGAGCGCGCCAGCCGCGCCTCGGTGATGCGCACGGTCTTGTCGAGGACGCTCTCCTTCAGGCCCGGCAAAACGGTCTGGATCATGCCGACACGGTGGGGGCGGAACGCATGGACGGCGAAGATCGTACCGCCGGACACGGCCGCGGCGGCCTGCGCCACGACGTCCTCCGGCACGGCGAAGGGGATGATCTTCACCGTGGCGACCATCTGGCCTTCGGCCACGCGGGAAAGATCGGCGAGCGTTGCGATGGTGACGGCGGGATCGACGGCGTTGAAGGCGTCGACGAGCCCCTTGTCGACGGCAAAGACGCCCGCGGCCGCGGCATGCAGGTTGACGCGGCCGGTGGCGGCCGGCTTCGCCTCGACGCCGGAGAAGGAGAGCGCCCACGCCAGCCGGGTCGCGGCTTCGTCTTCGCCGACGTCGCCGGGCGAGAGCAGCGCGGCAATCACCTCGGAAACGCCGGCGGCGCGAAGTGCGGCGATGTCGTCCTTGCCGAGCACATGCGCCTTGCGCAGCCGGCGTTCGCCCGTGTCGACGGCATGCGCCAGGATGGCGCCCTCGGCCTTGTCCAGCGGGACGGGACCGAACCTCACGCCGCGTCGTCCCTGGCCGCCGCTTCGGCGCCGCGCGTGCGCAGCGCGCGGATCACCTGCGCCAGCACGGCGACGGCGATCTCTGCCGGGCTGGAAGCGCCGATGGCGATGCCGATCGGCGCATGGATGCGGGCGATCTCATCGGCCGTCGCGCCGAGCGCGAGCAGCCGCTCGACGCGGCGCGCGTGCGTCTTGCGGCTGCCCAGCGCGCCGACATAGAAGCAGCCGGCGTCGAGCGCGGCCTTCAGCGGAAAATCGTCGATCTTGGGATCGTGGGTGACGGCGGCGACCGCCGTGTAGGCGTCGAACGGCCGCGCCGCCAGCACGATTTCGGGCCATTCGGCATGCAGCGCCACGTCGGGGAAGCGCTCCTTCGTGGCAAACGCCGTGCGCGGATCGACGATCTCCATGTCGTAGCCGGCGATCGCCGCCATCGGCGCCAGCGCCTGGGTGATGTGCACGGCGCCGATCGCCACCAGGCGCGGCCGCGGCACGTGCACGTTGAGGAAGACGCGTTTGCCCCCGGCCTCGACGGCGCCGGAACTGCCGGAACGGAAGGCCTTCGCCACCGCCTCGGCGAGTGCCGGCTCGATCGCCTCGCCCTCGCGGACGACGCGTGCGGAACCGTCGGCGAGATCGGTGACCAGGATCGCGGCGCGGCGGGCGCGGCGCTCCTCGTTGAGCAGTCTCAGCGCGGCGGCGTCCATGGTTTCAGCTCACCCGCTCGACATAAACCTTGATGCGCCCGCCGCAGGACAGGCCCACCTGCCAGGCGGTCTCGTCGGCGACGCCAAATTCGAGCATCCGCGGCGCGCCGGAATCGATCACGTCGATGGCTTCCGTCACCACCGCGCCCTCGACGCAGCCGCCGGACACGGAACCCTGGAAATTGCCGTCGGCGTCGATGACCAGATGGCTGCCGACCGGCCGCGGCGCCGAGCCCCAGGTCTCGACCACGGTCGCGACCGCGATCCTGCGGCCCTCGTCCAGCCAGCCTTCGGCGATGGCGAGCGGATCGCGCGCCTCGTCGATCGTCGTGCCCTGCTGCATGGTCGCGTCTCCTCCGTCGCCCTGCCCCTGACCCATTCCCCGGCCTAATATGGTCACGAGGCGCGCCTCCCGCCAAGCCATCGCCGCGGATCGGTCTCGGCCGAGCCGGTCGCGCCGAGCGCGGCGCACAGATCGGCCAGCGCCTCGAGATTGTGCACCGGGCGGAACTCGTCGACATGGG
This sequence comes from uncultured Mesorhizobium sp., assembly GCA_937958475.1. Lineage (GTDB taxonomy): Bacteria > Pseudomonadota > Alphaproteobacteria > Rhizobiales > Rhizobiaceae > DUSC01. Next base: position 4,739 of record CALFXR010000233.1, read on the forward strand.
GCAGCATGGCGCGCACCCCCCTCGCCCGCGCCTCGAAGCCGTCGAAGCGCAGCAGCGGGTTCAGCCAGACCAGCCGCCGGCACGATTTGCGCAGGCGCTCCATCTCCTCCGACAGGCCGGCGACGTCGTCGCGCTCCAGCCCGTCGGTGATGAGCAGCACGATCGCGCCCTGCGACAGCACGCGCCGCGACCATTTCCGGTTGAACTCGGCCAGCGTGTCGCCGATGCGCGTGCCGCCCGACCAGTCCTTCACCGCCGCCGAGCAGTCGGCGAGCGCCTCGTCGGGGTCGCGATGGCGCATCTGCCGGGTCAGGTTGGTCAGCCTGGTGCCGAAGACGAAGGTGTGCACGCGCCGCCGCTTCTCGGCCAGCGCATGGAGGAAATGCAGGAAGATGCGCGTGTACTGGCTCATCGACCCGGAAATGTCGGCGAGCACAACCAGCGGCGGATGCACCTCGCGCGGCGAGCGGAATTTCGGCAGGATCAGCGTGCCGCCGGTGCGCAGCGCCGAGCGCATCATGGCGCGCGGGTCGGGGCGTCGGCCGTGCGGGTCGGGGCGATGGCGGCGGGTCTTCACCGTATCGAAGGGCAGTCTCAGCGCGGAGATCGCGGCACGGGCCTCGGCGAGTTCCGCGGCGCTCATCTGGGCGAAATCCTTCTCGCGGAAAACCTCGTTGCCCGACACGGTGAAGCGCGCGTCGACCTCGACTTCCGGAATCTCCTGCGGCTTCTGGTTCTTCTGGTGGCCCTCGAACATCGCCGCCGAGACGCGCGATTCGGCGGCGCGCGGCTTCTGCTTCTCGCGCTGGTCGAGCGCCACCGGCGAAAACATGGCGAGCAGCTTCTCGATCAGTTCCCGCGACTTCCAGAACAGACGGAACGCCTCGTCGAAGACGGCATGGTCCTCGCGGCGGGTGACCAGCACGGCATGCAGCGTCCAGTAGAAATCGTCGCGGCTGCCGATGCCGGCGGCGAGCACCGCCTCGATGGCGTCCTTCACCGCGGCAGGCCCCACCCGCATGCCCGCCTTGCGCAGGGCGCGGGCGAAATAGACGATGTTGTCGGCGATGCGGCCGTCGGAGCGGGCAATCGTGGGGGCATCACTCTGAAGCTGCGTGGAACTCATGGCCTCGCTCCAGTACCCCCACCCCTGACCCCTCCCCACAAGGGGGAGGGGGACGCAGACGCCGCCGCTCGCATCGCTGCCGTCAATTCGCGTTGGGATGCGGAAAAAAGCGCGAGATTCCCCTCCCCCTTGTGGGGAGGGGTTAGGGGTGGGGGTAGCCTGTCGCCAGACCTCACCGCCCTACTCCGCCGCCGCGAGTTCCGCCTTCACCTCTTTCAGGATGCGGCGGCCCTCGCCCTGTTCGATGCGCGCGATATCGTCCTGGTATTTCAGGAGCACGCCGATCGTGTCGGACACGGTTTCGGGATCGAGCGCGACCTTGTCGAGCTCGGTCAGCGCGCCGGCCCAGTCGATGGTCTCGGCGACGCCGGGAACCTTGAACAGCTCGATCTCGCGCAGCTTCTGGATGAAGCGCACCACTTCGGCCGACAGCCGGGCGTTGGCCTGCGGCACCTTGCGCCGGACGATCTCCAGCTCGCGGGCGGCGTCGGGGTAGTCGACCCAGTGGTAGAGGCAGCGCCGCTTCAGCGCGTCGTGGATCTCGCGGGTGCGGTTGGTGGTGATGATGACGATCGGCGGCTCGGCGGCGCGGATCGTGCCGATTTCCGGCACCGTCACCTGGTAGTCGGAGAGGATCTCCAGCAGGAACGCCTCGAAGGCCTCGTCGGTGCGGTCGAGTTCGTCGATGAGGAACACCGGCGCCTGGCCCGGCAGGCCGGTCAGCGCCTCCAGCACCGGCCGGCGGATCAGGTATTTTTCCGAGAAGACGTTCTTCTCCATGAGATCGCGGTCGGTCTGGCCGGCGGCCTCGTCCATGCGGATCTCGATCATCTGGGCGGCGTAGTTCCACTCGTAGACGGCGGAAGACACGTCGAGGCCCTCGTAGCACTGCAGGCGGATCAGCCGGCGGCCGAGCGCCGAGGCCAGCACCTTGGCGATCTCGGTCTTGCCGACGCCGGCCTCGCCTTCGAGGAACAGCGGCCGCTTCATGCGCAGGCTGAGGAACAGTACCGTCGCCAGCGAGCGGTCGGCGACGTAGTCGGCCCCGGTGAGAAGCGCGAGCGTCTCGTCGATCGACTGCGGCACGGGACGCGGTTTGAGCTCGGCCATGGGGTCTCCGGGGATCGCGCTCAGTCGTGCTTGAGGAGCTGGTAGGCGCGGTCGTGGTAGATCAGCGGCGAGAGGTTATCGCCGACGGCCAACCCTGTCACCTTGCCAAAAAGAACACGATGGGTGGCGAGTTCCTTCGTATCGACGATCTCGCAGTCGAAGGTCGCGAGCGAGCCGACGAGCACCGGCGAGCCGGTCGACAGCGTCGTCCACGCGCCGACCGCGAATCGGTCCTCCGGGGCGAGCCCGGTCTGGCCGGAGAAGGCGGCGGCCAACGGCTGCTGCGTCGCGGCGAGCGTGTTCAGGACGAAATTGCCGTTGGCGAGGAAGGCGTCGTTGCGCGGGTTTTCCCGGTTGAGGCAGACCAGCACGATCGGCGGATTGTCGGAGACCGAGCAGGCGGCGATCACGGTCGCGCCGCGACGGCCCGCCGGACCGTCGGTCGTCACCACATGCACGGCCCCGGCAAAGCGGCTCATCGCGTCGCGATAGGCCGCACCTTCTATGTCGTTTTTCTTTAGCACCCGAATATCCCGCTGTTTCGCCTCCTATATAGAGACGGCCGCGGTTGCAGCAAACGCCGCGACATTGTGGTCGGCGAAGATTCGCAGGTTGCGCGGCGGGGCCCCAGCCTTTACCTCTTGCCCGGCCGGGGCTTGGCCCCCAGCGCCCGATAGGACGCGCCTCCACGACAGGCACCGAATGAAGCCGTTTCGCACCCTTCCGATCGTTCTCGCCATGGCGGCGACATGCGGCGGCGCCGGTGCGCAGGAATTGCGCGCGGGCATCGTCGCGCCGCTCAGCGGCGCCTCGGCGATTCTCGGCCGGCAGGTCGAGGCCGGCGCGCGCCACGCCGCCGAGGTCCTGGGCGTCGCGGTCGAGGTCGTCGACGACGCCTGCACCGCCAAGGGCGGCGCCGAAGCCGCACGAAAACTCTCCAGGGCCGAGGTGCGCGTCGCCGTCGGCTTCCTCTGCACCGAGGCGATAGAGGCGGCGCTGCCGATCCTGAAGGATGCGAACATCTGGGTGATCACGCCCGGCGTGCGCACCGACAGCCTCACCGACCGGCGCCACAAGACCGGCTGGCCGCTGTTCCGCCTGGCGCCGCGCGCCGACGGCGAGCGTGCCGCGGTCTCGGCGCTCATCCCCGCCCTGTGGCGGGAGGAGCTCTTCGCCATCGTCGACGACGGCACGATCTACGGCCGCGAGCTCGCCGAGAGCCTTCGCCTGGCCGTCGAGCAGGCCGGGCTGAAACCGGTCTTCGTCGACACGTTCCGCCCGCAGCTCGACAACCAGATCGCCCTTGTCGGCCGGCTGCGCAAGGCCGGCGCTACCCATGTCTTCGTCGGCGGCGACCGCGACGACATCGCCATCCTCGGCCGCGACGCCGCCGAACTCGGCGTGCCGCTGGTGATCGCCGGCGGCGAATCGCTGCGCGCGGCGGGCGACATCCCGCTCGCCGCCGGCACGCTGATGATCGCCCCGACCGACTGGGCCGGGCTTGCCGACCCCGCCGTGCTGGCGTCGCTCTCGGAAAAGGGCATCGGCGCGGACGGCTACGTGCTGCCGGCGCATGCGGCGATGGAAATCGCGATCGAGGCGGCGCGCAAGGCCGGCGGCGGCAGCCTCGCCGATGCCCTCGCCCCAGGCGAATTCGCCACCGCGATCGGTCCGGTCGCCTTCGACGAGAAGGGCGATCTCACCAGGAACCCCTATGCATTGTTCCGCTACGACGGCGCCCGTTTCGTCGCCGCGGGCGAGGAGTAGATTTTCGCATGACCTTCCGTGCCGGACCGCGCAACCTTCTCACCGACGTCGCCGGATTGCGCGTCGGCCACGCCGCCGACCAGCGCATCAAGTCGGGCGTCACCGTCATCGTCTGCGAGGAGCCGGCTGTGGCCGGCGTCCAGGTGCTCGGCGGCGCGCCGGGCACGCGCGAGACCGACCTGCTCGATCCGCACAATTCGGTGGAGACGATCAACGCGCTCGTGCTGTCGGGCGGTTCGGCCTTCGGCCTCGACGCCGCGTCGGGCGCACAGGCGGCGCTGCGCGAGATGGGCATCGGCTTCGAGGTGCGCGGCGCGCGCATCCCGATCGTGCCCGCCGCGATCCTGTTCGACATGCAGAACGGCGGCGACAAGGACTGGGGCCGCTACCCGCCCTATCGCGAACTCGGCTACGAGGCGGTCCACGCCGCTTCGGCCGACTTCGCCATCGGCACGGCCGGCGCCGGCGTCGGCGCGCTGACGGCGGGGCTGAAGGGCGGGCTCGGCTCGGCCTCCACCGTGCTGCCCTGCGGCGTCACGGTTTCCGCCATGGCCGCCGTCAACCCGACAGGCTCCGTCACCGTCGGCCGCACGAAGCACTTCTGGGCCGCGCCCTTCGAGATCGGCGACGAGTTCGGCGGCCACGGGCTGCCGCATCCGCTGCCGGCCGATGCGTCCGAAGTCATCGTCAAGTTCCGCGAGATGGCGCAGGAACTCGCCAACACCACCATCGCCGTGATCGCCACCGACGCGGTGCTGAGCAAGGCCGAGGCGAAGCGGTTGGCCATCGCCGCGCATGACGGTTTCGCCCGCGCCATCTGGCCGGTGCACACACCGGTCGACGGCGACCTCGTCTTCTCGCTGGCGACGGGCAGGAGCGGCCGCCGGCTCGATCCGCACTTCGCTATCGACCTCTACGCGGCGGCCGGCGCGACCATGGCCCGGGCCATCGCGCGCGCCGTCTACGCCGCCGTTCCGGCCGCCGGCGACCCCTTCCCGACCTGGGCGGAGCGATGGGTCTGAGCCGGCCGACGCGGACGGGTCTTTTGGCGCGGTCGCACGCGGCGCTGCCGGCTTGGCCGGTCGCCCTCGGCGGAGCGCTGGCCTGGGCCGTCGTCATGGGCGCCAGCGCGGCGCTGGGCCTCTGGCTGCGCGCCTGGGAAACGCAGGACAGGATCGTCGCCGTGGTGGCGCTGTTTGCCGCCGGCGGCGCCATCGCCTTCGTGCCCGGCCTTTTCCTCGCCCGGCTGGCGGCTGGCCAGAAACCGCGCGGGGCCGCCTTCGCCGCCGTCTTCCTCGGCCTGTCGATCGCCACGATCGGCTTCACCGCGGCGCTCTACGCGCTGGTCTACCGCTCCTATTACGCCGCCTGGCACGCCGACGCCTTCACCATCACCTGGGCGTTCCAGCAGGTCTTCACCACGCTCGGCGCGCTCGGCCAGTTCGCCGTGCTGGGGCTGAGGCTCTACTTCCCGCTCGGCTTCGCCGCGCTGGTCGCCGCAGGCCTCCTGTTTTCGCGTCAGCCACGTTGAGCATTCCCGCCCCCTCTGTTAGGAGCGGGCGGAAGAATTCAAGGCAGGATCCGGCATGATACCGCGCTACTCGCGACCCGAGATGGTCGCCATCTGGTCTCCCGAAACCCGGTTCCGCATCTGGTTCGAGATCGAGGCGCATGCCTGCGACGCGCTGGCCGAGATCGGGGTGATCCCGAAGGAAGCGGCCATGACGATCTGGGAGAAGGGCGGCGCGGCGACGTTCGACATCGGCCGCATCGACGAGATCGAACGCGAGACCAAGCACGACGTCATCGCCTTCCTAACCCACCTTGCCGAGTTCGTCGGCCCCGACGCCCGCTTCATCCACCAGGGCATGACCTCGTCGGACGTGCTCGACACCTGCCTGTCGGTGCAGCTCGTCCGCGCCACCGACATCTTGCTCGCCGACGTCGACGCGCTGCTGGCGGCGCTGAAGAAGCGCGCCTTCGAGCACAGGCATACCCTCACCATCGGCCGCAGCCACGGCATCCACGCCGAGCCGACCACGTTCGGCGTCAAGCTGGCGCAGGCCTATGCCGAGTTCTCGCGCTGCCGCGAGCGCCTCGTCCATGCGCGCGCCGAAATCGCCACCTGCGCCATCTCCGGCGCGGTCGGCACCTTCGCCAACGTCGATCCCAGGGTCGAGGAGCACGTCGCCGAAAAGCTCGGGCTGAAGCCGGAGCCGGTGTCGACCCAGGTCATCCCGCGCGACCGCCACGCCATGTATTTCGCCACGCTCGGCGTCGTCGCCTCGTCGATCGAGCGGCTGGCCACCGAAATCCGCCATTTGCAGCGCACCGAGGTGCTGGAGGCGGAAGAGTATTTCTCGCCGGGCCAGAAGGGCTCCTCGGCGATGCCGCACAAGCGCAATCCGGTGCTGACGGAAAACCTCACCGGCCTGGCGCGCATGGTCCGCGCCTTCGCCCTGCCGGCGATGGAGAACGTGGCGCTCTGGCACGAGCGCGACATCTCGCACTCCTCGGTCGAGCGCATGATCGGCCCGGACGCGACGATTACGCTCGACTTCGCGCTCGCCCGGCTGACCGGCGTTGTGGAGAAGCTGCTCGTCTATCCCGAGCGCATGCTCGCCAACATGAACCGGCTCGGCGGCCTGGTGCATTCGCAGCGCATCCTGCTGGCGCTGACCCAGGCCGGCGTTTCCCGCGAGGACGCCTACCGCCTCGTCCAGCGCAACGCCATGAAGGTGTGGCAGAGCTACCAGGCCTCCGGCGCATCGAGCGTCGACTTCCTCGCGGAACTGCTCGCCGACCAGGACGTCCGCGCCGCGCTTTCGGAAGAGGAAATCCGCAGCCGCTTCGATCTCGGCTACCACACCAAGCACGCCGACACGATCTTCAGGCGGGTGTTCGGCGAAGGCTGATCGGAACGCCGGAAAGTCGGAACATCATAGGCTTGCCGAGCTTTGTTGAAGCACGGAAGCGCGCGCAGCTAGGGCTCGTACCGCTGTCCCGGCGCGCATGGTCGGACGACGCGTCGCGCACCGATTTTTGACGTTGAGCCAGATCAAGGCCCGCCGCAGCATCCGGCGGCAGTTTCCCCGCGGGCCGGCGGCGCTGCCTCTCGCGGCCCCGACGAAAAGCGTCCCGTTCGTTGAACGCCGCGCCCGCGCGAAGCAGATGGACAGGCCGGCATGACAACACGACATTCGCTTCCCGCGCCCCGCCGCAGGCCGGCGCTCTCCGGCACCGCGCTCGCCCTCCTCTATGTCGTCCTCACCGCCGGGCCGGTTCTCGGCGCGGCCGTGATCGGCGGCATGCACGGGACCGTCCTGCCGGTCCTCGCCCGCGCCGCCGGCGTCGCCGCCCTCGCCATGCTGCTGATGCAGTTCCTGACCTCGGGCCGCTTCGAGACCGTCTCGGGCCGAATCGGCCTCGACCGCACCATGGGCTTCCACCGGCTGGCCGCTTCGGCCACGCTGCTGATGATCGCCGCCCATGTGGCGTTCTTCCTCTTCCGCGGCGGCCGGCCGGGCCAGGCGCTGTCGCGCCTCGCCGCCTACCTGACCGGGCCCGAACTGGCGAGCGGCGTCGCCGCGGCCGGTATCGCCGTCGTGCTGTTCGTCGTCGCCAGGTTCTTCCGCGGGCGCGGCCTGCCCTACCCCGTCTGGCGGCTCGGCCATGGCCTCATGGCAACCCTCGTCGCCGCCCTCGCATTGCACCACGGTATCGAGAATGCCCGCCTGATGGCGGACCCACTCGGCGGCGGGGCGGTCGCGCTCGTCGCCGCGCTGGCGCTCGGCTCGCTCGCCTTCGTCTACGTCGTGCGCCCGGTCCAGGCATTCCGCCATGGCTTCAGGGTCGAAACGGCGCGCCGGCTGACGCCGACGGTCAGCGAACTGGTGCTGACGGCGCCCGCCGGCACCCGGTTCGACTTCGACGCCGGCCAGTTCGCCTGGCTGACCGTCGGCCGCCGTCACACCGTCACCGACAATCCGTTCTCCATCGCCTCGGTCCGCCAGGACCTGCCGCGCCTGCGCTTCCTGATCCGCGACGCCGGCGACATGAGCGGCGCGGTGCCCGGCCTCGCGCCCGGAACGCCCGTCGGCGTCGACGGCCCGCACGGCAACTTCACGCTCGCCGAAGCCGGTCCTGGGCCGCTGCTGTTCGTCGCCGGCGGCATCGGCATCGCACCGGTCCTGTCGATCGTCCGCCAGATGTCGGTCGCCGCCGACCGCCGCCCGGTCCGCCTCATCGCCGGCGCGCGCACGCCGGCCGACCATGTCGTCGGCGCCGAGATCGACGAACTCGGCCGCGCTCTCGACTTCGCGGTCCTCTACCTCGCCGACGAGGCCGAGGCGGGGGCCGGGGTCGGGCCTTCCTGCGAGAAAGGCACATGCACCACCGGCCATGTGGCGCGGCTGATGCAGGGCCTCGACATGGCAGCTACGACCGCCTTCGTCTGCGGCCCGCCGGCGATGATGGAACATGCCGCGGCGGTGCTGCTCGACTCGGGGATTCCGCTGGAGCGCATCGTCATGGAGCGGTTCGACTTCGATGCCGGCCACGATGCGGTCTGCATGGCCGTACGCCGACGTTTCATCGGCGTGCTGGCCGCGGTGTTCGCCATCGTCGCGGCGACAGCGCTGGCGGCGGGGTAGTCCGACCGACACAAGCTTGACCTGACATGAACGCCGCACTAACTAGTCAGAAGACTAGTCAGGAGATCTTGCCATGCGTTCGTGGCCCGTTCAGGACGCCAAGGCCCGGTTCAGCGAGTTCCTCGAGGCCTGCGTCAGCGAAGGCCCGCAGCTCGTGACGCGGCGCGGCGAGGAAAAGGCGGTACTCGTACCGGTGGAAGAATGGCGCCGTCTGAGCGAAGGCGCGCGCCCGTCCATCAAGGATCTGCTCCTGACGGATTTCGCCCGCGTCGAGATGGACATTCCGGCGCGCGGCGGAGCCGTTCGACGGCCGAACCCGTTCGTCGCCGAGTGAAAATGTACCTCATCGACACGAACGTCGTTTCGGAACTCCGTCGGCCCCGGCCCGACGCGTCAGTGCTCGCATGGTTCGAATCCGTCGACGAACGGCATATCTTCCTGTCGGCCGTTACCATGGGCGAGATCCAGGCCGGTATTGAAAACCTGCGCGACCGCGATGCCTCCCGGGCGACGGACTTGCAGCGCTGGGCCGACGCGGTGATGCAAACCCACGTAGTCCTGCCGATGGACGCAGCCGCGTTCCGGCTCTGGGCGCGGCTGATGCATGGCAGGTCGCCTCATCTCTACGAAGACGCGATGATCGCCGCGACGGCCAGCCTCAACGGACTGACGGTCGTGACCCGCAACACGCACGACTTTCGCGACCTCGCGGTCGCCACGCTCGACCCGTTCGCGAAAGGCTGAACCCGGCGGCCTCAGGCCGCTGCCGGCACCGTCCTGATCAGCGTGCCCCACGGGTCGCGCTTTTCGGTCTCGGCGGTCGCCGCCTCGGATTCCAGTTCGACCCACATCAGGCCGGTGCGCTGGTCGTCGCGCGGGCCGGCACCCCGGCTCTGCCAGGAATTGGCGCCGATGTGGTGGTGATAGCCGCCGGTCGACAGGAACACGGCGCTGCCCGACAGGCTGGCGACCGTGTCGAAGCCCATCTCCGAATTCCACCATTCCTCGGCCGCGCCGGCGTCGCCGACGCGCAGATGCACGTGGCCGACGACGCTGCCTTCGGGCGCGCCGCGCCAGCCGGCGTCGGCCGGTGCCAGTTCGCCGAGCAGATTGCCGACGTCGAGCGCCTCGGTGCCCATGCGGATGCGCGGGCCGTCCCAGCCCCAGCCGTCCTTCGGACGGTCGGCATAGATCTCGACGCCGTTGCCCTCGGGATCGGTCAGGTAGATGGCCTCGCTGACGAAATGGTCGGCGGCGCCGACCACCGGAATGCGGCTGTCGATGGCGAAGCGCGTCCAGCGCGCCAGTTCGAGCCGCGACGGCAACAGGAAGGCGGTGTGGTAGAGGCCGGCGGCGCGCGGGTCGTCCTCTCTGGCCGACGCGCTCTGCTCGATCTCGAGGAGCGGCCGCCCGGCGGCGCCGAGCACGATGCGGTTGGGCGAACGCGCGGTCTCGGTCAGGCCGAGGATCGCCTTGTAATAGGCGGCGACGTTCTCGGCGTCGCGCGCCTTGACGCCGATCGTGGCCACGCGGGTCGGGGTGGTCACGGCAAAGGGCAGCTTCGTCATTTCGGTCTCCGCGCCGGCCTGGGAGGTAGCGGCGAGGGCGAGCAAGCCCGCGCCCTGGACGACGGCACGTCGCGTGATCGCCATGGCCAGATCTCCGATTGTTCGCCACGAATGTCGGTCGCATGGCCGCCGGACGCAAGGGCGCGATCGGCGAACACGCTGTTCAACGCCAGAAGCGCGCCTGTTGCGGTTGCACAGCCGGGCCGCGGCGTCTACATGCCCGGCCATGAAGGTCAAGGACGCCGATATCCTCTTCGTGCCGGGCCACATGGGCGCCGGACCCGACCACTGGCAGACGCGCTGGCAGTCGAAGCTGTCGACGGCGCGCCGCGTCGAGCAGGCCGACTGGTCGAACCCCGACCGCGACGACTGGGTCGAGGCGCTCGCCGCGGCCGTCGACGCGGCAACGCGCCCGGTCGTGCTGGTCGCCCATTCGCTCGGCGTGTCGACCGTCGTCCATGCGGTGGCGTCGTTTCGCAAGCCGGTCGCCGGCGCCTTTCTCGTGGCGCCGCCCGACCTCGCCGACGCGGCCATCCGGCCGAAGCAGCTGACGCGTTTCGCCCCGCATCCGCTCGCCGCCCTGCCCTTCGCCTCGGTCCTGGTCGCCAGCCGCAACGATCCCTACTGCGCCTTCGCCGCCGCCGAGACGATGGCCGACGCCTGGGGCTCGCTGCTGATCGACGCCGGCGAGGCCGGCCACATCAACACCGATTCCGGCTACGGCCCGTGGCCGGAGGGCTCCATGAGCTTCGCCCGATTCCTCTCGAACCTTTGATCCCTGTCAAGGTCGGCCCCCGGTAGCCGGCTCAGGATATCCGCTCAATTTTCGAGCGGGAGGTCCTGTGAACGACACGAAAACAACCACGGAAATGGAAGTCGCGGCGCCCGAGGCGCCGCTCCAGACGATCCCCGCAGTGATCCCTGCTGCGATCCCTGATGCCAATCCGGCCCAGGCGCCGGAGGCGAAGCCGTCCGGCCTCGACGGCTTCGACCTGCGCTCGATGCGCAAGGATCCCGAGGCGATCCGCCACGCCTTCGAAACGGGCGAATATCCCTACAAGTCGAAGCTGCGCGAGAACAACTATCTCGACCACATGGGCAAGCTTCAGGCCGAGCTTCTCAAGGCGCAGGCCTGGGTGAAGGAGACCGGGCAGAAGGTCGTCGTCCTGTTCGAGGGCCGCGACGCCGCCGGCAAGGGCGGCACGATCAAGCGCTTCATGGAGCACCTCAATCCGCGCGGTGCCAGGGTCGTGGCGCTGGAGAAGCCGACCGAGCGCGAGCGCTCGCTGTGGTACTTCCAGCGCTATGTCGAGCACCTGCCCGGCGGCGGCGAAATGGTCTTCTTCGACCGCTCCTGGTACAACCGTGCCGGCGTCGAGCGCGTCATGGGCTTCTGCTCGCCCAACGACTACCTCGAATTCATGCGCGACTGCCCCGAACTCGAGCGCATGATCGTGCGTTCCGGCGTGCGGCTGTTCAAGTACTGGTTCTCGGTGACGCGCGAGGAGCAGCTGCGCCGCTTCAACCAGCGCCAGACCGACCCGTTGAAGCAGTGGAAGCTGTCGCCGATCGACAAGGCCTCGCTCGACAAGTGGGACGAGTACACCGAGGCGAAGGAGGCGATGTTCTTCTTCACCGACACCGCCGACGCCCCGTGGACGATCATCAAGTCGGACGACAAGAAGCGGGCGCGGCTGAACTGCATGCGCCACTTCCTGTCGACCCTGCCCTACCCGAACAAGGACCATCACGTGGTCGAGACGCCGGATCCGCTGCTGGTAGGCTCGGGCGCGCATGTCATCGGCCGTGACGAGAACATCCTCGGCAAGGCGCTGCACCCGGAGCATCGCCGGGCAACCCGGTAGGACGGCAAGATCAGGGGCGGGCGCCTCCCGGCACCGCCCCGCCGTCGGCGAAGCGGGTCAGACAGCGAACGAGGCTCTTGCCGCGTCGAGCAGGGCTTCCGAACCGATCGCGATCGCCCTGTGCTCCGAGGCGATCGCCTGGAAGCGATAGCCCATGGCCGCATAGCGCGCCGCATAGGCCATGTCGTTGACGTACATCGCCGCCACCTTGCCCGCGGCGTGCGCACGCGCCGCGATGTCGCCGACCGCCTCCATCATGTCCTCGCGCAGCGGGTTCAGGCTCTCGCCGCGCGACCAGGCGATGGAGAAGTCGGCCGGGCCGACGAAGATGCCGTCGATGCCGGGCGTCTCCAGGATGCCGTCGAGCGCGTCGAGCGCGGCGCGGGTCTCCACCATGGCGAAGGCGAGCGTGCCGGCGTTGGCCTCGGCGAAGTAGCGCCCGGTGTCGCGCACGCCGGTGCGCGACATGGCGAAGGTCGGGCCCCAGGAGCGCTCGCCGACCGGCGGATACTTCATCGCCGCGGCGAAGGCGCGGGCGTCGGCGACGGAGTTGATCATCGGCGCGATCACCGCCTCGGCACCGAAGTCGAGGGCGCGGCTGGCCATGTCGAACCGCCCGACCGGAATGCGCACCACGGCATGCTTGCCGGCGCGCAGGATGCCGGGCAGGCAGCGCAGCACGCTGTCCTCGTGGTGGCCGCCATGCTGCATGTCGAGGGTCACGGCGTCGAAGCGCTGCGCGGCGATGATCTCGATCGTCAGCGGATCGGGGATGGCCGACCATGCGGTGAATACGGTCTCGCCGGCGGCGAGGCGCGAAAGGAGGGTCATCGTGTCGTTCCGTTGGTCGAGAACATTTCCGGCGGGCGGCCCGCATTCAACCCGAGCGCCGGCGATTGGCAACAAAAAACCGCCCGGCGGCGGGCGGTTTTGTCGTTCGTGACGTGTGGAGCCGTCAGCCGTTCTTGATCTGGTCAGCAGCCGTCGCCATCAGGTCTTCCATGGTGCGGCGAATCTGGTGGTCGGTCTGCTCCACGCCGGCGACGTCGAAGTCGCGGCGGATCTTGCGGAACACGTCCTCGTCGCCGGCTTCCTCGAGGTCGCTGATCACGACTTCCTTGGCGTAGGCGTCGGCCGCCTCGCCCGTCTTGCCGAGCTTTTCCGCCGCCCACAGGCCGAGCAGCTTGTTGCGGCGCGCGTTGGCGCGGAAGCGCTGTTCCTCATCGAGGGCGAACTTGCGCTCGAACCCTTCCTCACGATCCTTCATGCTGCTCATGGGATACCTCCGAAGTGAACGCCGATTCGCGGCTGGCTGGCTGATCCTGCACAAACCAAAAGGCGGGTCCGCGGTCAATATCGCGTCCGGATTGCTGCAGTGCGACATTTTCGGGGCGGCGAAAGCCGTTGATGGGTCCAAATGCCGATTGAGCCAGCCTCCGCTTTCAGATAGAGACCGCGACTGAGACAACAGGCAGCGCCTCTTATGGCGCACGCGAGCCCCGCAGGTGCGATCGATGGCCGGTCGCCCTGCAAACCAGAGAAAACGCCATGAACCGTCGCCGCCGAATCTATGAGGGCAAGGCAAAGATTCTCTATGAGGGTCCCGAGCCCGGCACGCTGATACAGTTCTTCAAGGACGATGCCACCGCCTTCAACAAGAAGAAGCACCAGGTGATCGACGGCAAGGGCGTGCTCAACAACCGCATCTCCGAGCACATCTTCACCCATCTCAACCGGATGGGCATCCCGACCCACTTCATCCGCCGGCTCAACATGCGCGAGCAGCTGATCAAGGAAGTCGAGATCATTCCGCTCGAGGTCGTGGTCAGGAACATCGCCGCCGGCTCGCTGTCGAAGCGCCTCGGCATCGAGGAGGGCACGGTGCTGCCGCGCTCGATCATCGAGTTCTACTACAAGGCCGACGCGCTCGACGACCCGATGGTCTCGGAAGAGCACATCACCGCCTTCGGCTGGGCCAGCCCCCAGGAGATCGACGACGTCATGGCGCTCGCCATCCGCGTCAACGACTTCCTCTCCGGCCTGTTCCTCGGCGTCGGCATCCAGCTCGTCGACTTCAAGATGGAATGCGGCCGCCTCTACGAGGGCGACATGATGCGCATCGTCGTCGCCGACGAGATCTCGCCGGATTCGTGCCGCCTGTGGGACATCACCACCCAGGAGAAGCTCGACAAGGACCGCTTCCGCCGCGACATGGGCGGCCTCGTCGAGGCCTACCAGGAAGTGGCGCGCCGCCTCGGCATCATGAACGAGAACGAGCCGCCGAAGCCCGCCGGCCCGGTCCTGGTCTCCTCGACCGACGGCCCGCCCAAGGGCACCAAGCACTAGTTCGCGGGCGGGTCACCCCGCCCGCCTCGCAGGTTTCAGCGAACAGGACCGACCCCGCGTGATCAAGGCCCGCATCACCGTCACCCTCAAGAACGGCGTCCTCGACCCGCAGGGCAAGGCGATCGAGCACGCGCTCGGCGCGCTCGGCTTCGACGGCGTCGGCCAGGTGCGCCAGGGCAAGGTGTTCGACGTCGAACTCGACGGCGCCGACCGGGCTAGGGCCGAGGCCGACCTGAAGGCCATGTGCGAGAAGCTCCTCGCCAACACGGTGATTGAAAACTACAATGTGACGCTTACCTGAAGTTGTACCGGAGGGTGCGATGGCGGAAGTCACGAACGAGCTGATGTACGAGCTTCTGAAGCGGATCCATTCGGACGTTTCCGACGTGAAGTTCGACGTTCAGGAAATCAAGAAGCGCATCACCAATACGGAAGAGAGCTTGGCCGGCGTGAATCGCCGCCTCGATCGCCACGACGAACGCCTCGACCGCATCGAGCGGCGCCTCGAGTTGCGCGAACTCGCCGAAACCCAGAAACCCTACGGGCCGCAATGAAATCCGCCATCGTCCTCCTGCCGGGCCTCAACCGCGACCGCGACATGATCGCGGCGTTGACCAGTATCTCCGGCCACAAGCCGCTGACCGTCTGGGAGACCGACACGACGATCCCCGACGTCGACCTGATCGTCATTCCCGGCGGCTTCTCCTACGGCGACTATTTGCGCTGCGGCGCCATCGCCGCGCGCATGCCGGTCATGCGCGCTGTCGCCGAAAAGGCGAAGAAGGGCGTGCTCGTCATGGGCGTGTGCAACGGCTTCCAGATCCTCGTCGAGGCCGGAATGCTGCCCGGCGCGCTGATGCGCAACACATCGCTGAAGTTCGTCTGCCGCGAGGTCAAGCTGTCGGTCGAGAACGCCGACACCGCCTTCACGCAAGCCTACCGGCAGGGCCAGGTGATCCGCTGCCCCGTCGCCCACCATGACGGCAACTATTACGCCGACCCCGAGACGCTGGCCAGGCTCGAAGGCGACGGCCAGGTGGTGTTCCGCTACGCCGAGGGCACCAACCCGAACGGCTCGATCAACGACATCGCCGGCATCGTCGACCACAGCGGCAACGTGCTCGGCATGATGCCGCATCCGGAAAACCTGATCGAACCGGCCCATGGCGGCTCGGACGGCCGGCCGCTGTTCGAGAGCGTGCTGGGTCTCGCCGCGTGAAGCCGCACAGCCTTTTCGCCGCGCTTGCCCTTGCGGCTGCGGCCGCCCTCGCCGCCTGCCAGTCCGACGACGCCAGGCCCGGCCCGGGCTCCGGCGGCAAGAGCGCCGCGCTGCGCAGCATGGAGCAGGTGGCGGTCGCCGCGCACAAATGCTGGTTCGCCGCCAATGATCCGGCCTTCCGCGACTACGCCTTCGCCAACGAACTGAATTCGTTCTCCGGCAAGCCGCGCTTCCTGCTGGTGCCGAAGCGCAACTTCTCCGGACGGCCGCTGCTCGTCGTCCAGGCCGAAGGCCCGGCCGGCAAGGTCTCGGCGTTCGGCCCGCTGATGGACGGCCCGCTCGGCGCGCGTATTTCCGCCGACGTCGGCCGCTGGAGCGCCGGCAACGACGACTGCGCCGGGAGCGCCTGAAGATGGGCCGGGCGCCGGCCGCGGCCAAGTGTCGGCGGGAGGCGATTTCGGTTGGAATCATGCGCCGTGTCTTTGCCGTCGCCGGCCTCTTCGTGATATGGGCCGACCGACTTCTCCCCGCTCCGCGCCCGACCCAGGACTGACATGACCCTACGCAACGACATTCCGATCACCGCGGAACTGGTCGCGGCCCATGGCCTGAAACCCGACGAGTACCAGCGCATCCTCGACCTGATCGGGCGCGAGCCGAGCTTCACCGAACTGGGCATCTTCTCGGCGATGTGGAACGAGCACTGCTCGTACAAATCCTCGAAGAAGTGGCTGCGCACCCTGCCGACGACGGGCGAACGCGTCATCCAGGGCCCCGGCGAGAACGCCGGCGTGGTCGACATCGGCGACGGCGACTGCGTCGTCTTCAAGATGGAGAGCCACAACCACCCGTCCTACATCGAGCCCTACCAGGGTGCGGCGACCGGCGTCGGCGGCATTTTGCGCGACGTCTTCACCATGGGCGCCAGGCCGATCGCGGCGATGAACGCGCTGCGCTTCGGCGCCCCCGACCATCCCAAGACGAGGCACCTCGTCTCCGGCGTCGTCGCCGGCGTCGGCGGCTACGGCAATTCCTTCGGCGTGCCGACGGTGGGCGGCGAGGTCAATTTCGACCCGCGCTATAACGGCAACTGCCTGGTCAACGCCTTCGCCGCCGGCCTCGCCAGGACCAACGCCATCTTCTACTCGAAGGCGTCGGGCGTCGGCCTGCCGGTGGTCTATCTCGGCGCCAAGACCGGCCGCGACGGCGTCGGCGGCGCCACCATGGCTTCGGCCGAGTTCGACGACAGGATCGAGGAGAAGCGCCCGACCGTGCAGGTCGGCGATCCGTTCACCGAAAAATGCCTGCTGGAAGCCTGCCTCGAGCTGATGGCGTCCGGCGCCGTCATCGCCATCCAGGACATGGGCGCGGCGGGGCTGACCTGCTCGGCCGTCGAGATGGGCGCCAAGGGCGACCTCGGCATCCTGCTCGATCTGGACAAGGTCCCGGTGCGCGAGGAGCGCATGAGCGCCTACGAGATGATGCTCTCGGAAAGCCAGGAGCGCATGCTCATGGTGCTGCGGCCGGAGAAGGAAGAGGAGGCCGAGGCGATCTTCCGCAAATGGGGCCTCGACTTCGCCATCGTCGGCCACACCACCGACGACCTGCGCTTCCGCGTCGTGCACCAGGGCGACGAGGTCGCCGACCTGCCGATCAAGGATCTCGGCGACCAGGCGCCGGAATACGACCGGCCGTGGATCGAGCCGAAGAAGCCGGCGCCGCTCGCGGCCGACGACGTTCCCCAGGCCGATATCGCCGAGGCGCTGCTGAAGCTGGTCGGCTCGCCCGACCTGTGCTCGCGGCGCTGGGTGTGGGAGCAGTACGACACGCTGATCCAGGGCAATTCGCTGCAGCGGCCCGGCGGCGACGCCGGCGTCGTGCGCGTCGACGGCCATCCGGCGAAGGCGCTCGCCTTCTCCTCCGACGTCACCCCGCGCTACTGCGAGGCCGACCCCTACGAGGGCGGCAAGCAGGCCGTCGCCGAATGCTGGCGCAACCTGACCGCGGTCGGCGCCGAGCCGCTGGCCGCCACCGACAATCTGAACTTCGGCAATCCCGAGCGGCCGGAGATCATGGGCCAGTTCGCCCGCGCCGTGACCGGCATCGGCGATGCCTGCCGGGCGCTCGGCTTCCCGATCGTGTCGGGCAACGTGTCGCTCTACAACGAGACCAACGGCCGCGGCATCCTGCCGACCCCGACCATCGGCGGCGTCGGCCTGATCGACGACTGGACGAGGACGGTGCGCATCGGCTTCGTCGCCGAGGGCCAGGCCATCCTGCATGTCGGCGCGCGCAAGGACTTCGGCGGCCATCTCGGCCAGTCGCTCTACCTGCGCGACGTCCATGGCCGGCGCGACGGCCCGCCGCCCCCGGTCGACCTCGCCCACGAGAAGCGCGTCGGCGACTTCGTCCGCGGGCTGATCCGTTCCGGCGTCGCCACCGCCTGCCACGACGTCTCCGACGGCGGCCTCGCGGTGGCCGTCGCAGAGATGGCGATGGCGTCGGGCATCGGCGCGACCATCCCCGGCCCCGCCGAAGGCGACCCGATCCCGTTCCTCTTCGGCGAGGACCAGGGCCGCTACCTCGTCACCGTCGGGCTCGATCCGCAGGGCGACGAGATCGCCGACCTGTGGCGCGCGGCGGAACAGGCCGGCATCTTCGCCCCGTGGATCGGAACCACCGGCGGCGACGCGCTGAAATTCGGCGACGACGGGACGATTTCCGTGTCGGACTTGAAAGTCGCGCACGAATCCTGGTTTCCTGCCTATATGAACAGCTGACGGAGGCCGCCATGCCGATGGACGCCCGCGATATCGAGAAAATGATCAGGGAAGCGATTCCCGACGCGAAGGTCACCATCCGCGACCTCGCCGGCGACGGCGACCATTATGCGGCGGAAGTCGTGGCGGAGAGCTTTCGCGGCAAGAGCCGCGTCCAGCAGCACCAGATGGTCTATCAGGCGCTGAAGGGCCAGATGGGCGGCGTGCTGCACGCGCTCGCCCTGCAGACCAGCGTTCCGGACTGAGGGGAAAGCGGACATGTCTCTCCTCGGGGATATCGTCGAGAAGGTCGTCGACGGCGCGCTGAAGGAAATTCTCAACAAGACCGGCACGCGCAAGCGCGCCCGCCGCCGCAAGCGCGCGCTGACCCCGAGCGAGCGGCTGAAGAAGATCGAGAAGCTGCTGAAGCCCGACGACACCGGGCCGGCGCGCACCGCCGACGGCCGCTTCAGGAAGACCCGCGCGACGCGCCCGGCGAAGAAGCAGACCAGCCGCCGGCGCACGGTGCGCACCCGCTCGAAGGCGAAGCGCCGCGCCGGCTGAAAAGGTGCCCGGTCCATGTACGCTCGCGGTCTTGTATCGAACCGTCGCTGGCGTTATTTGTCCGTCATGAAGGCGGCCCGGTCCCCACGGGCTTGAAAGGATTCCCCCATGAGCGGCATCACCGACTACATCGACAACGAAGTGAAGACCAACGACGTCGTGCTCTTCATGAAGGGCACGCCCGGCTTTCCGCAGTGCGGCTTCTCGGGACAGGTCGTGCAGATCCTCGATTACCTCGGCGTCGACTACAAGGGCGTCAACGTCCTGACGTCCAACGACCTGCGCCAGGGCATCAAGGACTATTCGAGCTGGCCGACCATCCCGCAGCTCTACGTCAAGGGCGAGTTCGTCGGCGGCTGCGACATCATCCGCGAGATGTTCCAGGCGGGCGAGCTGCAGTCCATCCTCTCGGAGAAGGGCATCAGCGCCAGCGGCGCTGCCTGATCCCGACCCGATACCGAACAGCCGAGCTCCCGGGCACGCTTCCGGGTTAAGTCTCTGAGCGATGCGCCGCTTGCCGCGGCGCATGTTCCCTTTCTTCCCCCGGGAAAAGGACGCCAGCGATGGACGGAAGCCCCATGCCGAAGGATGCCGTGCGCTCCCTCGGGATTCCCCGCTGGGAATTCATCGCGCTCGTCGCCGCGCTGATGGCGCTGAACGCGCTGGCCATCGACATCATGCTGCCGGGACTGCAGCAGATCGGCGCCAGCCTCGGCGTCGAGAACGAAAACCACCGTCAGTACGTCATCACCGCCTACATCCTCGGCTTCGGCGTGCCGCAGCTCATCTACGGCCCGATCTCCGACCGCTTCGGCCGGCGCTGGCCGCTGATCATCGGCATGGTCTTCTACATCGCCGCCGCGGCCGCCGCGTCCTTCGCGCCGAGCTTCGAGATGCTGCTCGCGCTGCGCTTCCTGCAGGGTGTGGGCGCGGCGGGAACCCGCGTCATCGCCGTGTCGCTGGTCCGCGACGTGTTCGGCGGCCGCGCCATGGCCGAGGTCATGTCGCTGGTGTTCATGGTGTTCATGATCATCCCGGTGATCGCGCCGCTGCTCGGCCAGGGGGTCATGCTGTTCTCCGAATGGCACATGATCTTCGTGCTGATGGCGGTGATCGCGACGGTGGCGACGCTGTGGACGTTGCTGCGCCTGCCGGAGACGCTGGCGCCCGCGCAGCGGCGGCCCTTCACCGTGGCCGCGATCCTCGGCGGCTTCGGCATCGTGCTGACCAACCGCGTCGCGCTCTGCTACACGCTCGCCTCGACGCTGGTCTTCGCCGGCCTGTTCGGCTTCATCAACTCCGCCCAGCAGATCTATGTCGGCATCTACGGCCTGGGCGTCTGGTTCCCCGTGCTGTTCGCCGCCGTCGCCGGCATGATGGCGGTCAGCTCGTTCGCCAATTCGCGCCTGGTCGGCCGCTTCGGCATGCGCCGGCTGTCGCACGGCGCGCTGATCGGCTTCCTGGCGGTGAACGTCGTCACCTTCTCGCTGGCGCTCGCCGGCCCCATGCCGCTCTGGGCCTTCGCCACGCTGTTCACGCTGGCGATGCTGCAGTTCGGCTGGATCGGGTCCAACTTCAACGCCATCGCCATGGAGCCGCTCGGCCACGTCGCCGGCACGGCGTCGGCGATCCAGGGCTTCATCCAGACCCTCGGCGGCGGCCTCATCGGCGCGGCGATCGGCCAGGCCTTCGACGGCACGGTGGTTCCCTTCACCGCCGCCTTCTGCCTGCTGGCGCTGGGCGGGCTCGTGCTGGTGCTGATCGGCGAGAAGGGCCGCCTGTTCGGCACCTACAGTCCGCCGATGCGGTGATGCGGGCGGGCGCCGCGTTGCGTCGCCCCCCTCTCCGCCGCCGCAGCGCTGCGATGCCCCTCCCCCTGATCCGGGTGGAGAGGCCCCTGCCCGACTACGCCGCCGGCGCGGCGAGCGTCTGCTCGAAGACGCGCAGGAAGTTGCCGCCGATGATCTTGGCGACGTCTTCCTCGGCGACGCCGCGCTTCAGCAGCGCGCCGACGATCAGCGGCATCTTCCGGTAGGTCTCGAAGACCGGCTTGTAGTTGGCGTCCATGTCGGAGCCGATGGCGACGTGGTCGATGCCGACCTTGTCGACGAGCTGGCCGATGCGGTCGATGAAGCCATCGAGCGTGGCGATGCCGATGCCGGCCGGCCAGGCGCCGATATAGCCGCCGGTGGCCGCGATACCTTGAGCAAGTTCGTCGGAGATGAAGCGCGGATGGCCGATGCCGAGGCTGTTCAGATGCGTGTGGGTGGCCACCGCCGGCTGCTTGGTCACGGCGAGCGCGCCGAAGGCGGTCTTCTCGTCGGCGTGGCTGAGATCGAGCATGATGCGCGCCTTGTTCATCTCCGCCACCACCTCGCGGCCGAGCGCCGTGATGCCGCCGTTCACCGGCGGCGCCGTCATGATGTCGCCGATCAGCCCGCCGGCGAGATAGTGGACCAGCGTGATCATGCGCACGCCGTCGGCGGCCGCCTCGGCGATGCGCCCGGCATCGTCCTCGACGAAGTCGGCACCCTCGACGGCATAGATCGCGCCGGGCTTCTTCGCGGTCCGCGCCGCGGCGACGTCGGTTGGGGCGAGCACCGGATAGACCAGCCCGCGCTCGGCCAGCGCCTTCAGGTTGGCCATCTGCGCCTTGTAGTAGGTCCACGCCTCGCCCGGCGCGAAGGCGCGCTTCGAGACCAGGCCCTCGCCGGAGAGGTTGAGGACCGGGAAGTCGGCGACGCCGGAGAACGACGCCGCGGCGATCTGCCCGTCCACCATGTCGGAGACGACGCGGTCCTCGAACGTGCCGAACTTCTGGTAGAGCCACAGCTTCCAGTCGAGCCCGGTGGCGCCGCGCACGAAGGTGCGGCCCGGATGCGCGTGGCTGTCGATCGCCGGATGCGCGTCGAGGAAAGCCTTCGCCCGCGCCAGTTCGCCCTGGGCGAGGTCGAAGCCGATCGGCGCCTCCGGCGGCACCAGCTTCGGCCATGCCCAGGCGCCGAAGCCGCCGAGTGCCGCGACGGCCGCGCCGCCGCCGATCAAAAGAGTCCGCCGTGAGACCATCCTGGTCCTCCTCCCCGATTCCCTGCTTCGTCGCCCGTGAATACCGCCACCCGCAAGGGCCGCCGTGTCCACACATTTCGCTCGTCGACCGGCAGTGTCACGTTGAAGCACCCCCCCTCGCCGCCTCGCCGCGCCCGGCACCACTCCCGCATTTCACGGGGGCGAGGTGCTTGGCCACTGGAAGCGCCCTGCCCTAGGCGCCCGCCCACAGCTCGCGGCGGATCTCGTCCCAGCTGGCGCGGTCCGGCGCCGCCAGCAGGCCGCCGTCGAGATGCGAGGGAAGGTAGCGGCTGCCGTCGAGCCGTGCGGAATGGCCGCCCGCCTCCCGATGGATCAGGATGCCGGCGAGATGGTCCCACGGCATCAGCTTGTTGTAGACGACGAAATGGGCGTGGCCGCTGGCGAGCAGGCGGTATTCGTGCGCCGAGCAGCGATAGCCGAAGGACGCCAGCGTCTTCGTCTGGTTGCGCGCCAGCAGCGACCGCTCCGGCTCGGAAAAATACTGCCAGCTGACCGAGCCGGTCATCTGCGAAAACGGCACCGGATCGGCGACGCGGACTTTTTCGCGCGTTCCGTCGCCGCACCGGATGTGGCTGCCCGCCCCAGTGGCGCCGATGATCGTATCGCCGCCGACGGGATCGTGGATCAGGCCCGCCACCGTCTCGCCGGCGACGACCACCGCCAGGATGACGCCGAACAGCGGCACGCCGGAGGCGAAGTTGAAGGTGCCGTCGACCGGATCGACGACGAAGGCGAGGTCCGCCTCGCCGAGGCCGGCGAGCCTGGCCGGGTCTTCCGAACAGGCCTCCTCGCCGACGATCAGCGCGTCCGGCCAGCGTTCGCGCAGCCGCGCCGCGATCAGCCGTTCGGCGCGGATGTCGGCCTCGGTGACCAGGTCCGCGGCCGAGGTCTTGCGGCGCACGTCGTCGCGGGAAAGCCGGCGGAAGCGCGGCATGATCTCGGTCTTCGCCGCGTCGGCGACGATCGTCTCCAGCGCCTCGATCGAGCTGTCGTCAAAGCGCATCGTCTGCAACCGCGCGGGTCTCCCTGGCAGGTTCTTCCGAGGGCGCCCCCTGGCGCCGCCCGTCGAGCGCAGCGAAGTCGAAGACGCGGCGGTCGAGCAGGTGCGAGGGGCGCACGTTGCCGAGCGCGCGGATCATCGTGTCCTTGCGGCCGGGCATCTTATTCTCGATGTCCTCGAGCATGGCCTTCATGGCGTTGCGCTGCAGCCCTTCCTGGCTGCCGCACAGGTCGCAGGGGATGATCGGGAAGGCCATGCCCTGCGCGAACTTCGCCAGATCCGCTTCGGCGCAGTAGGCGAGCGGCCTCAGCACCATCACGTCGCCCTCGTCGTTGAGCAGCTTCGGCGGCATCGCCGCCAGGCGGCCGCCGTGGAACAGGTTCATGTAGAAGGTTTCGAGGATGTCCTCGCGGTGGTGGCCGAGCACCAGCGCCGCGCACCCCTCCTCGCGGGCGATGCGGTAGAGATGGCCGCGGCGCAGGCGCGAGCACAGCGAGCAGTAGGTGTTGCCCTCGGCGATCCTGTCGGTGACCACCGAATAGGTGTCCCGGTACTCGATGCGGTGGGCGATGCCGTGCGCGTCGAGATAGTCGGGCAGGACGTTCTTCGGAAAGTTCGGCTGGCCCTGGTCGAGGTTGCAGGCGAGCAGGTCGACCGGCAGCAGACCGCGCCATTTCAGGTCGAGCAGCAGCGCCAGCAGGCCGTAGGAATCCTTGCCGCCCGACAGCGCCACCAGCCAGCGCTCGCCGGCGCGCACCATGGCGAAGTCGTCGAGTGCCTGGCGGACGTTGCGCAGCAGGCGCTTGCGCAGCTTGTTGAACTCGACGGAGGACGGCGCATCGCGAAACAGCGGATGCGTCCCGCCTTCTTCGTCGAGCGGCGCGTCGGTGACGGCGATGTTCATCAGCGGGTGTCCCTTGCTACGCGCCGAAGATAGACCATCCAGTGCGCTGCGCCAGCATCTCCAGCGCCAGCGAGCCGAGCAGCGAGTTGCCGTTGCGGTTGAGCCCCGGCGCCCAGACGGCGACCGAGGCCTTGCCGGGCGCGACGGCGAGGATGCCGCCGCCGACCCCGCTCTTGCCGGGCAGGCCGACGCGGTAGGCGAAGTCGCCCGAGCCGTCATAGTGGCCGCAGGTCAGCATCAGCGCGTTGATGCGGCGCGCCCGGTCGCGCGAGACGACCGTGCGTCCCGTCGCCGGGTTGCGGCCGCCGGCGGCGAGGAACAGCCCGGAATGGGCGAGCTGCCGGCAGGTCATGGCCAGCGCGCAGTGATGGAAGTAGACGCCGAGCACGTGTTCGGCCGGGTGGTCGAGCTTGCCGAAGGAGCGCATGAACTGGGCGAGCGCGAAGTTGCGGAACCCGGTCTCGGTCTCCGAACGGGCTACCCGGTCGTCGATGACGATCGTCTCGTCCCCCGCCAGGAAGCGGACGAACTGGACGATCTCGCCGATCGCCTCCTTCGGCTTGTGCCCGGCCAGAAGCACGTCGGCGACCGCGATGGCGCCGGCGTTGATGAAGGGATTGCGCGGCTTGCCGTGCTCGAGTTCCAGCTGAACGATCGAGTTGAACGCACTGCCGGACGGCTCGCGGCCGACCCGGCTCCACAGCCGGTCGCCGATCATGCCCAGCGCCAGCGTCAGCGTGAACACCTTGGACACGCTCTGGATGGAGAAATGGCTGTCGGCGTCCCCGGCGACGAAAACGCGCCCGTCGACCGTCGCGACGGCGACGCCGAACCGGGCCGGATCGACCGCGGCGAGCTGCGGAATGTAGTCCGCGACCTTGCCGCGCTCGGTATGCGCGGCGATTTCGCGATGGATGCCGTCAACCAGCGCCTGCAGATCGTCCACGGCGATCTCCGTTCCAGGTACGAAAAAGCCGCCCGGAGGCGGCTTTCCCATGAAATCCCGCGTCGGGAACCGGTTTAGCGCGAGTAGAACTCGACGACCAGGTTCGGTTCCATCTGCACCGCGAACGGCACGTCGGACAGGCCCGGAGCGCGGACGAACTTGGCGACCATCTTGTTGTGGTCGGCCTCGATGTAATCCGGCACGTCGCGCTCGGCGAGCTGGACCGATTCCAGCACCAGCACCAGCTGCTTCGACTTCTCGCGGACCTCGATCACGTCGCCCGGCTTGCAGCGGTACGAGCCGATGTTGACGCGCGTGCCGTTGACGTTGATGTGGCCGTGGTTGACGAACTGGCGGGCGGCGAAGATGGTCGGCACGAACTTGGCGCGGTAGACGATCGCGTCGAGGCGCGATTCGAGCAGGCCGATCAGGTTCTCCGACGTGTCGCCGCGGCGGCGGTTGGCCTCGTCGTAGGTCTTGCGGAACTGCTTCTCGGAAATGTCGCCGTAGTGGCCCTTCAGCTTCTGCTTGGCGCGCAGCTGCAGACCGAAGTCCGACAGCTTGCCCTTGCGGCGCTGGCCGTGCTGGCCGGGGCCGTATTCACGCTTGTTGACCGGCGACTTCGGCCGGCCCCAGATGTTTTCGCCGAGACGGCGGTCGATCTTGTACTTCGCGGATTCGCGCTTGCTCATCGCATTCCCTTTCAAAACGTTGCACCCGGACGCTCACGCGCCGGATGAAGGAAACGCGCCCTCCTCTGGCTCCCTTTTGCGGAACCTGACAGGGCCTTCCACGCACGCTTTGCGGAAAAGGCCCACGGGACACGTCAAATGAAACACCGGGCATCGCTGCCCGGCGTTGGCGCGTCACTAGTCGATCGGGTCGGCGAAGTCAACCGGCGCACGATCGCGCGCCCCGCGGCCCGGTCCCGTACCCGGCCCCGCGGCCCGGCCGGCGACATGCCGCAGTTCCATCGGCGGTGCGATCGGGTTACATATGGTTCATCCAGAAGGATTCTTTTCATGGCTCAATCCCCGACCCGCCGCCGACGCGGCCTTCCCCTCCTCGCAACCGTCGTCGTCGCGGGCGTCGGCGCCCTGGCGATCGCCCAGATCGGCGTCGGCGCGACATTGACCGTGGCGGCGCTCGCCGCGATGGCGGCGATGTTCGTCGTCCTGATCAATCTCACCGGGTTCTGACCCCCGGGGTTCCGAACGGCACGGCGCGGGGTCCGCCCACCCCGCAATCTCGGGTTTCTCGCGCGCGGCGGTTGGCCGCGGGCGGCTGGTGCCGCCCGCGCGTTGCTTTGCCCGGACGGCAGTTGATCTTTGTGTACGTTAACGTACACTAAGAGTCGTCCAGCAAACGGGATTCACTCGATGCGTGCAACGACCTGCCCCCGCGGATGGCGGACCGGATACCGGCCGCGCCGGGACGGTGCCCGATGAAGATCGTCCTCGAAGGCGTCGAGGCCGGCGAAGATCGCTCGATCGCCAGCCTGCACGTCTGCTGCGCCGGCGACATGGACGCGCGGATCCTGCTGCCCGTCGACGGCGACGCCCGCGACGCCTCGGCGATCGCGGAACGCCTGCGCGATTTCACCGACTGCCTCGTCGAATGGACGCGCGGAGGAAACGGCCTCGTCTCGCGCGATGGAGGCGACCCGGAAAGGCCGGAGGAGGATTAACCCGGCAACGCCCTGAAGACGGGCCTGCCGTGCTCGCCGGCCGGCTCCGCCGGGTCGGCCAGCGCCGCGTTTCGGATGCGCCGGTAGCACTCGCACGAGCGCGCCTCCAGCGCCGGCCGGTCCCTGACCGAAATCTGGCCGCGTGCCTGTCCGATCAGTCCCGTCTCCATGAACGACGTGCAGATCTCGTTGACGGTCGCCCGGCGGAAGCCGAGCGATTCGGCGATGGCCTGCTGGGTCACCTCGAGGCTGTCGCCCTCGATGCTGTCGAAAGCGTGCAGCAGCCAGCGCGCGACGCGCTGGTCGGCGGTATGCAGGCTGTTGCAGGCGACCGATTCCATCAGCTGCACGATCAGCGCCTTGGCGTAGCGCAGCATCGTCTGGGTGACGCATTCGAACTCGGCGACGGCCTCGTCGAGATCGGCGACGGAAAGCCACGAAGCGTAGCCCGGCACGCGCACCACCGAGCGGTTGGTCAGCGCGCCACCGCCGAGGACCAGCCCGAGGCCGAGGAACCCCTCATTGCCGATCGACATCTTCTCGACGCTGCGCCCGCTCTCCATGACCGCCATCAGCGACAGCCGCCCCTCATGCGGGAAGATCGCGTGGTCGGCCGGGACGCCTTCCTCGTGGATCACCTCGCCGGGCGTGATCGGCCGCGTCACCAGGCGCCGTTCGACGAACTCGCGGGCCGCCGGCCGGAGCGATCTGAGGATCCGATTCCTGATCTCGATCATCGCGTCGCCACTGCGGTTCGGGTTGGCCCTCGCAGTGTTGGACGTCCACGACGGCGGAAAGGGGATATGTATCCCGATAATGGGCAAGTAAACAAGAAAGAGAACGCCGTGATGATTATTCGGCAAAGCCGGAAAGACCTCGTCCAGGCGCAGGCAAGGCCGGCAGGCGGGAACCCGCTGCGCGCGCGGCGGAGGCGGGTGGCGGACCGCCGCCCGGCCGGCCGGACACGAGCCGTTGCCGTCACGCCGCGGCCAGGCCGAAGCCGTGGATCAGCCGGCGCGTCGCATAGTCCGGCGCACCGGAGGTGAACACGGCCAGATCCGGCGCGCTGTCCAGCGCCGGCTCGCCGCCCCTGGCCTCGCCGATCAGCGACAAAGCGCGGCGCGCGATCGCCTCGGCCGGATCGAGCCAGTCGACCGGCCAGGGCGCGGTCTTGCGCATGCGGTTGACCAGGAACGGATAGTGCGTGCAGGCGAGCACGACGATGTCGGTGCGCCTTCCGTCCTGCTCGACGAAGCACGGCGCGATCTCGGCGCGCACGGCCTCCTCGTCGACGAAGCCGTCGCGCATGTAGCGCTCGGCGAGCGAGGCGAGCCGGTCGCTGCCGACCAGGCGCACATGGCACTTCGACGCCCACTGGCGGATCAGGTCGCGCGTATATTGCCGCTTCACCGTGCCGGGCGTCGCCAGCACCGAGACCAGGCCGGACCGGGTGCGCTCCGCCGCCGGCTTGATCGCCGGCACCGTGCCGACGAAGGGCTGGCCGGGATAGGCCTGGCGCAGCGCCTCGATGGCGAGCGTCGAGGCCGTGTTGCAGGCGATCACGGAAATCTGCGGCCGGAAGCGCTCGAGCAGTTCGCCGAACAGTTCTATGATGCGCCCGCGCAGCGCCGGCTCCTCCCAGGCGCCGTAGGGGAACGCGGCGTCGTCGGCGACGTAGACGAAGCGCCGGTCGGGCATCAGCACGCGCGCCTCGCGCAGCACGGTCAGGCCGCCGATGCCGGAATCGAACATCAGGATGGGGGCGCCGGAGGGGCTGTCGCTCATGGGCCGGTCTCGTGGACGATGCGTCCGCCAGGAATTGATCGCGGACGATAGCGCATCAAGGCTGAAAGAACGGCTAAACCGAGGCGTTTTCCGCGCCGGCCGCCTCAGGCTTCGCCGTCCTCGCCGCCGCCCGCTTCGGGCTTCGCCGCGCCGCCGCGCCGGCCGCTCCCGGCCTCCTGGTCGGCGAGCGCCTTGCGCTCGGGATAGCCGGCGCCGCGCGGCTCCTTCGGCGAGAAATAGTCGAGCGAGGCGACGACGCCGCGCAAGACCTTGATCTCGGCCTCGGTGAAGCCCGGCCGGGTCAGCACGGCGCGCAGATTGTCGACCATCTTCGGCTTCTTCGCCGGCGGCCTGAAATAGCCGCGCGCCTCCAGCGCCTCTTCCAGATGGCGGAACAGGCCGAGCACCAGCTCCTTCTCCGCCGGCACGATTTCGGGCCCGGCAAAGGCCGTGTCGGTGTCGCTGGCGAGCCCCGACTTCATCCACTCGTAGGACATCAGCAGCACCGCCTGGGCGATGTTGAGCGAGGCGAAGGCGGGGTTGACAGGGAAGGTGACGATCTCGTCGGCCAGCCCCACCTCCTCGTTCTCCAGCCCGATGCGCTCGCGGCCGAACAGGATGCCGGTCTTCTCGCCGGCATCGAAGCGGGCGCGCAGCCGCCGGCCCGCCTCGACCGGCCCGCGCACGGGCTTGAAGCCGTCGCGCTGGCGCGCCGTCGTGGCGACGACGAAGTTGAGATCCGCGATCGCCTCGGGCAGCGTGTTAAAGATCTTCGCCGCGTCGATGACATGGTCGGCGCGGCTCGCGGTGGCGCGGGCGCGGTCGTTCGGCCAGCCGTCGCGCGGCGCCACCAGGCGCAGCTCGGCGAGGCCGAAATTGGCCATGGCGCGCGCCACCATGCCGATGTTCTCGGCCATCTGCGGCTCGACGAGGATGATCGCCGGGCCTTCGGCGAGGAGGATGCGGTCGCGGTCGGTGCCTGCCATGGTGTCCGTTCTCTGCGGGCTCGGCGCGTCCCTGCCACAGTTGGGCGGGAATTTGAAGCGGGAGGCGGGTTTCGCATCGGCGGATGCGGCACCCCCCCTCTCCGCCTCGGGCCGAAAGGACCCTCGCCACCCTCCCCGCGTCGCGGGGGGAGCGGACGGGCACGACGCGGCTAGCGCCGGAAGGTCAGGTGGACGGTGCCGCTCTCCGCCGTCTCCGAGCTGACCGCGTAGCCCTCCTCCAGGCCGCGCAGATCGTCCCACAGGCGGATGCCGCGGCCGAGCAGGATCGGCGCGATGGCGACGTGCAGGCGGTCGACGAGGCCGGCCTTCAGATAGTCGCGCACCACGGTCGGCCCGCCGCCCACCCTCACGTCCCTGCCGTTCGCGGCCGCCACCGCCCGTTCGAGCGCCTCGCGCGGCGACGCCTCGAGGAAGTGGAAGACGGTGCCGCCGGCCATTTCCAGCGGCGGCCGCCGCCTGTGGGTGAGGACGAAGACCGGAACCCGGAACGGCGGCTCGTCGCCCCACCAGCCGCGCCACCTGGGATCGTTCGGGAAGGCGTGGAAGCCGAACATGCCGGCGCCCATGATCTCGGCGCCGATATTGTCGAAATAGGCCTTCGCATAGGCCTCGTCGACGCCGGTGGTCCCGGCCCCGCTCAGATCCTTGAAGACGCGCTCGCGAAACGTCCGCGTCGCGGCATAAGCGCCGACGAGGCGCGACCAGTCGCCGCCGAACGGGTTTTCCGGCGTCTGGTCGGTGACCGTCGCGAAACCGTCGAGCGAGATCATGAGATCGACACGTACTGCCACGGCAGTCCTCCTGCTGTTACTAAGGTGATTGCCTTTGTATTGCGCGCCAAACACAAAGGCAAGTGCCTTATTGTCCTTGACCCGGCGCCGCGGTCGCCCTACTGATGCTCATGCCCCACCGTTCGACCCCGCTCGACCTCGCCTTCCATGCGCTCAGCGACCCGACCCGCCGCGCGGTGGTGTCGCGGCTGGCCGAGGGCGAGCTGCCGGTCAGCGCGCTGGCCGAGCCCTTCGACATGGCGCTGCCCTCGTTTTCCCAGCACATCAGGGTGCTGGAGGAGTGCGGCCTGGTTGTCAGCGAGAAGCGCGGGCGCAGCCGCTGGTGCCGTCTGGTCAGGCCGCGCTTCGACGAGGCGGCGGACTGGATGGAGGCCGAGCGGCGGCGCTGGGCGGCGCGGCTCGACCGGCTCGAAGCCTATCTGGACAGGGAAGACGGATGACCGGCACGCAAAGACTGTTCGACACCTGGTCGCCCGACCGCGAGGTCGTGCTGGTCAAGGTCTACAACCACCCGCGCGAGAAAGTCTTCGCCGCCTGGACGGATGCAAGGGCGCTCGGCGAATGGTACGGGCCGGACGGCCTCGCCATCGAGACCCACGAGGCCGACATCCGCGAGGGCGGGATCTGGCGGTTCGACATGGTCGGCGTCTTCGAGGGCCGCGCCCAGCGTTTTCCCAACCTCATCCGCTTCATCCAGATCGTGCCCGGCGAGCGCATCGTCATGGACCACGGCACGCCCGACGCGGACGATCCCGACCGTTTTCACGTCGTGTTGACGTTCGACGAGCAGTCCGACGGCAAGACCGTCCTGACGCTCCGCCAGCTCCACCCCAGCCGCGAGCGCCGCCGCGTCGTCATCGGCTTCGGCGCGGTGGAGTACGGCCTGCAGACGCTGGACAGCCTCGGGGTTTGGCTGGAGGGGTGAGGAGGCGGCGGGCCGCCGGCTCCGCCGATCCGAACGCCTCCCGCGCCCATCGTCGCCACCGCGTGGATGTGGGAATATCTCCCTCTCCGACGCCGCCTTTCCGCTTCGTCATCCACGGGCAAGCGCAGCGAAGCGGAGCGCGACCCGAGGATCAATGCCGGAACGGCGCGGACGTGCGCGGCGGCGCAGAACCGCGCCCTTCGCCCGCCGCCCCGCACGGCCGAGGCGTTCCGGCATGGATGCCCGGCTCGAGGCCGGGCATGACGAAGCCGAGAGGACTGCGCCCTGGAGTGACGAAGGCGACGGGGGCGGTGCCAGGTTCCCCCTCTCCGCCGCCGCTTCGCGGATGCGGCCAAAGCCCCCTCTCCGTCGCCGCCTCGCGGACGCGCCGAAATCCCCCTCTCCGTCGCCGCTTCGCGGCGCCATCTCTCCCCCCGTTCCGGGTGGAGAGGACAGGCGTCCAGCCTGGCTCTCCCCCGTGCCGGGTGAGCGGACGAGCGTCCAACCTGGCTCCTTCCGCTCCGGGGGAGCGGACGGGCGTCCAGCCTGGCTCCATCCGCTCCCCCACGACGTGGGGGAGAGGTGGCGCCGCGAAGCGGCGACGGAGAGGGGGAGTGGGACACAGCCGCCTCTGACTTTGCCCCGGTCGACATCACACCGTTCTTAGCTCCCCCCTTCTCCGTACATCATCGGTGCCGCACGTCTCGCTGGTAAGCACGCGAGCGAATGCGCGCCAAGGAAGGGAACGGAAAATGATTACGTTCACTACCGCTTCGAATGCGATACACCGATCACACAAGAAAGCCCGAAAATTCGGCCGCTTAAGTAGGGGATGAACGTCACGTGATTGTAGCAATTCTCCGCAGCGAAGCTCTAATTTCGTAACCTCCATATGGACGGTTGGCGACTGAATCGCATAGGTCGCAAACACGAGGGCCGATACTAGCAATGCCGAAGCGACCTCTTACTTCCGATGAACTTGGCGAGCACGGCGACGCCATCTTTAGAACATTGTGCACAAAATCCGGCCTCGTCGCCAATAAATCTGAACGGGACAGAACGGGATGGGACTACAGAATCGAATTTCCTAACTCCAGACTGAGTACTTCAGTTCACGCTGATAAAAGAGACATTCCACTTCCATTTAATGTCCAAGTTAAAACTATGTGGTGGGACAACAATGGCTTTAAAGCTCCGCTCGTTGCCGCAGAACGACTGGCGAAATCCCTTGACCCATCATTTATCGTGGTTGTACGAGTACAAGAAAATATTGATAATTATGAAGTTTTCATAATTCACATGGCGGGACGGCCGCTTGAAAAAGTACTAAAGAAATTAGTTGAGATAAGCACTAAAGGCGAAGCCGTAAGTAATAATACTAAATTATCATTTACGAGGGACGATACATGGCGTCAAATTACCTCCGGTGAACAAATTGATATAGTTGTAGAAAATGAGATAGGATTATATTGTCAGAAGGCAAGTTACTATGCGACAAAAGAACAGGATATTCAGAAGTCTGGCTACGGTGAGTCGCCGATTGCATTTCAGCTAAGCGTAAGCGCCCACAGCGGCGAGGAACTGATCGAGGGGTTCTTAGGACTTCGACCGCTTACATTCGTCGGACTGACGGGTAAAGAAGAACGATTCGGTTTTGAGAGATCAATTTCACTTCCATCTGAATTATCTACACATGGCACCGTACACATCAACCCGCTTAGTGGTCGCCCATGCAATATATACTTTAAGCGCGGTCGATACAGCCTCCCGA
Source organism: uncultured Mesorhizobium sp. (assembly GCA_937958475.1). Lineage (GTDB taxonomy): Bacteria > Pseudomonadota > Alphaproteobacteria > Rhizobiales > Rhizobiaceae > DUSC01. The sequence continues at coordinate 37,618 of CALFXR010000233.1, forward strand.
TTATAAGAAGCGGGACGGCCTATGTGCCAGCAATTAAGATTGAGAATAGTTCACAACATATCCTTCTAAAATCGGAACCGTTCGAGATTCACTTACGTCATCCAAACTCAATTACACTACGAGTCAGTAATCTGATTAAGTCTCAGCGTGATGTAAGAAGCTGGATTGAAATATTCAGAGCCATGGAGAAAATGTGCTACAATGATTTTTGTCTCGAATTATTTCTGGATGACGGGACAAAGGTATATGGGGCTATAGCGAAAAAGCCGCTATTCCCAAGAGAGGCAGCAGACCAATATAACAAGGCGATAACTTCACTAAGGTTAGCGGGTACATTTCTTAATCGGGTCGGACTTCAAGACAACAAATTTGGTATTTACGATATTGCCAACTCTTTTTATTTGATTGATTCCTGCACAAAAATTATTGATGATATCGGAACAACATTCACAATAGGAATCGATAGAATAACAGCTGAGATTGAATCTGCAATCGGGGTCAGAAAGCTTGGTGTGATAGTCGACAGATTACGTATCGGATCATATTGGTGTATTTTTGGTGCGATAGCCATGATGGAAATTCAACAGGATGAAAAAGGAACATACTTGGTCGGTGAAGTAGATAGGTGTGGAGCACTAGAGCGTGGAACCGATGTGGATGTTAAAGCGTTTGCCAACACTTTGTCTAGGGACATCTCGGCATCATTTCAGGTTATAGGAGATGGATCAGGAACGTTACTTCAGGCGAACCACTCGATATAGGGACTGCTGATATCGTGTCAGAGGTCATTGGGCATGGAGTGGCTCCCCACCCACGCCCTCACCGCCTCCGCCACCTCCCCCGGCTTCTCGTGCAGGATCCAGTGGCCGGCGTCCTTCACCCGCACCACCGTCAGGTCCGGCGCATAGCGCT
>CALFXR010000234.1 GCA_937958475.1 uncultured Mesorhizobium sp.
GGGAGCCGCCGTCAGCTTCCGTGGCCGAGCAGCGCGGTCAGCCCGATGGCGGCGATGGCGATGACGGCGAGCTTCCAGAAGTCGCGGCGCTGCCGCAGCCCCGGCAGGCCGAGCGGCTTGATGATCTGGATCGCCATGATGGCGATGATGACGAACGACAGCGCCTTGGACATGGGGCCATTGAGCAGGCACGGGCGGTGATGTCAAAGTGCATCCGTGCGTGGACCGGGTTGGCCATAAGCCGCATGGACGGGCGCGGGGTGCGGGCTTAAAACGCCGACGGCACCGCGACGAAGGGGAGGAAGAGGATCATGACGAGCCGCTATCACGAGGTCTACGAGGGCTGGAAGCGTGATCCCGAGGGCTTCTGGGCCGAGGCCGCCTCGGGCATCGACTGGTTCAAGGGCTGGGACAAGGTGTTCGACGCCGAGGCCGGCGTCTACGGCCGCTGGTTCGTCGGCGCCGAGTGCAACACCTGCCACAATGCCGTCGACCGCCACGTCGCCGGCGGCCGCGCAGACCAGGTGGCGCTGATCCACGACAGCGCCATCACCGGCACGCAGCGGCGCTTCACCTATCGCGAGCTGAAGGACGAGGTCGTCGCGCTCGCCGCCGTGCTCCAGGACCAGGGCGTGGTCAAGGGCGACCGCGTCATCATCTACATGCCGATGGTCGCCGAGGCGGCCTTCGCCATGCTCGCCTGCGCGCGGCTCGGCGCCATCCATTCCGTCGTGTTCGGCGGCTTCGCGGCCAAGGAACTGGCGACGCGCATCGACGATTCGAAGCCGAAGCTGATCGTCTCCGCTTCCTGCGGCCTCGAGCCCGGCCGCGTCGTCTCCTACAAGCCGCTGCTCGACGGCGCCATCGACATCGCCCGTCACAAGCCGGAGCGCTGCATCGTCGTGCAGCGCCCGCAGCAGGACTGCGCCATGGTCGCCGGCCGCGACGTCGACTATGCGGAGGCGGTCGCCGCCGCCAGGAACGCCGGCCGCGCGGTGCCCTGCGTCCCCGTCGCCGCCACCGACCCGCTCTACGTGCTCTATACGTCGGGCACCACCGGCCAGCCGAAGGGCGTCGTGCGCGACAATGGCGGGCACATGGTGGCCCTGCACTGGTCGATGGCCAACCAGTACGGCGTCCAGCCCGGCGAGGTGTTCTGGGCGGCCTCGGACGTGGGCTGGGTGGTCGGACATTCCTACATCGTCTACGCGCCGCTGCTGGCCGGCTGCACGACCATCCTGTTCGAGGGCAAGCCGGTCGGCACGCCCGACGCCGGCACGTTCTGGCGCGTCATCTCCGAGCACAAGGTAGCGGCGCTGTTCACCGCGCCCACCGCGTTCCGCGCCATCAAGAAGGAGGATCCGAAGGGCGAGTTCGTGCGCAAGTACGACCTCAGCGGCTTCCGCACCCTGTTCCTCGCCGGCGAGCGCGCCGATCCCGAGACGATCAAATGGGCCGAGGCGCAGCTCGGCGTGCCGGTCATCGACCACTGGTGGCAGACCGAGACCGGCTCGCCGATCTCCAACAACCCCATGGGTCTGGGCATGCTGCCGGTGAAGTACGGCTCGCCCGCCGTGCCGATGCCCGGCTACGACGTCCAGGTGCTCGACGACGCCGGCCATCCCGTGCCGGCCGGCACGCTCGGCAATGTCGTCGTCAAGCTGCCGCTGCCGCCCGGCTGCCTGCCGACGCTGTGGAACGCCGACCAGCGCTTCATCGATTCCTACCTGTCGGAGTTCCCCGGCTACTACAAGACCGCCGACGCCGGCTTCATCGACGCCGACAACTACCTCTTCATCATGGCCCGCACCGACGACATCATCAACGTCGCCGGCCACCGCCTGTCGACCGGCGGCATGGAGGAGGTCATCGCGGAACATCCCGACGTCGCCGAATGCGCCGTGATCGGCATCCACGACGAGATGAAGGGCCAGGTGCCCTGCGGCTTCGTCGTGCTGAATTCGGGCGTGACGCGCGACATCGGCACGATCGAGCGCGAGATCGTGGCGCTGGTGCGCGAGCGCATCGGCCCGGTCGCGGCGCTGAAGCTGGTGGTGACGATCAAGCGCCTGCCGAAGACGCGCTCGGGCAAGATCCTGCGCGGCACCATGCAGAAGATCGCCGACAAGGAGGCCTGGGCGATGCCGGCCACCATCGACGATCCGGTGATCCTCGACGAGATCACCTCGGCCCTCAACGACCGCGGCATCGGCATCTGAGGTCGCGGGCGGCGGCCGCGCGCCGCCGCCCGCGAACCTGCCCTTCGTCGCCGTCGGCCGCTGCCGGCGGCGGACCTGCCCTGTCCTGACAGACTGCTGTCAGCAGGCCTGTGCGACTATGCCTTCCTGACAGGAAGGAGAGCCGCCATGAACCCATTCGCCACCCTCGAGATCGCCCGCCGCTACCTCGGCAAGATCAAGACGCTCCGCGACGACATCCGCACGGAACGGCAGATCCGCGCGCTTTCGCCATCCCTGCGCAAGGACATCGGCTGGCCGGACAATTTCATCCGCCGCGACGACGCCGCGCGCCGCTGAAGCTACTCCTGACAGAATGCTGTCAGGAGCACCGTGCCAATCTCCAGATCGAAGGAAATCCGCAATGACGACATTCGTACCCGAGAACGCCGCAGTATGGTTCGAGATCCCGGTCGCCGACCAGGCGCGGGCGAAGGCGTTCTACGCCGCCGTGCTCGGCGGCGAACTGAAGGACCAGGACGGCGGCCCGAACCCGATGTCCGTCTTCCCGGCGGCGAGCGGGAGCGCCGTGAGCGGCCACCTCTATCCCGGCAGGCCGGCCGCCGAGGGCACGGGCATCACCATCCATCTCGCCGCCCCGGCGCCGCTTGAGGCGGCGATGGAACGCGTCGCGGCCCACGGCGGAAAGGTCGTGTCACCGATCGTGACTATCCCCGCGGGGCGTTTCGTCTATTGTCTCGATCCCGACGGCAACAGCTTCGGCCTGTTCAACTGACGGATCCAGCGAATGAGGCGCGCCGACCGGCTCTTCCAGATCGTCCAGCACCTGCGCGGCGGGCGCCTCGTCACCGCGCAGAAGCTCGGCGCGTGGCTGGAGGTTTCCGAGCGCACCATCTACCGCGACATCGCCGACCTGCAGTCGACGGGCGTGCCGATCGATGGCGAGGCCGGCGTCGGCTACATGATGAGGGAAGGTTTCGACCTGCCGCCGCTGATGTTCACGCGTGACGAGATCGTGGCGCTGGTCGCCGGCGCCCGCATGGTCCGCGCCTTCGGCGGCGCGGCGATGGCGAGGGCCGCCGAGGAGGCGCTGGTCAAGATCGGCGCGGTGCTGCCGGATTCGGAAAAGGACCGCATCGCCAGGACGGAGATCCATTCGCCGATGTGGGTGGTCTCGGATGCAGAGCGCGTCGCCATCGACCTGATCGAGCGCGCCGTCGAGAAGCGCGACGTACTGACCCTCGACTATCGCGACGAGGCCGGCCGCTCCAGCGCCCGCGACGTGCGCCCGCTCGGCCTGTGGTTCTGGGGCAAGGTGTGGACGCTGATCGCCTGGTGCGAGATGCGCGACGACTTCCGCGCCTTCCGCATCGACCGCATTGCCGAGGTGGCATCGGCCGGCCGCACCTTCCGGCCCGAGCGCGGCAAGCAGCTCACCGACTACTACAGGACGGTGGAGCGGCGCGAGGCGCCGACGGGCGACCGGACCTTCAGCCGATAGACCATTCGCGCCGGAAACGCCCGGCCCGGCCGGATGTCCCGTGTCGCGAGCGCGCAGCGGCCGCGGCTATTCGTCGTCGTCGTCGGTGCGACCCTTCAGGGCCGACAGCTTGGCGAAGACCTTCGAGGCGTCGAGTTCCTCGTCGTCGCGCTTCGGCCTCGCCGCCTCCGGCGTCAGCCGCTCGGTGAGCGAGGCCGGCAGCAGCGTGTCGCCGGCGGGCGCGGCCGGCTGCTTGCCGCTCGAGGCGCGCTGCACTTCGAGGTCGAGGTCGATCTGCGAGCAGAGGCCGAGCGTGACGGGGTCCATCGGCTGCAGGTTCGACGAGTTCCAGTGCTTGCGCTCGCGGATCTGCTCGATGGTCGACTTGGTGGTGCCGACGAGGCGCGAGACCTGCGCGTCCTTCAGCTCGGGATGGTTGCGCACCAGCCAGAGGATGGCATTCGGCCGGTCCTGGCGCTTGGACAGCGGCGTGTAGCGCGGGCCTTTGCGCTTCGATTCCGGCACGCGGACCTTCGGCTCGGAGAGCTTCAGGCGATGGTTCTGGTCCCGCTCGCCGCGGGCGATCTCCTCGCGCGTCAGCTGGCCGGTCATGATCGGGTCCATGCCCTTGATGCCCTGCGCCGATTCGCCGTCGGCGATGGCCTTCACCTCGAGCGGGTGAAGCGTGCAGAACTGCGCGATCTGTTCGAAGGAAAGCGCCGTGTTGTCGACCAGCCAGACGGCGGTCGCCTTGGGCATGAGCAGCGTGTTGGCCATTGGATAAATCCTCTCGTTCGCCCGCGTCCCTGGCGCGAGCGGTGGATGGAACCACCATGTTTGGGAAATCACGGCCCATATAGCCGTTCGGAGGCCGATGCGCAACGAAATTGGTCGCGCCGTCGCGGCGCGTGGAGCCGGCCATCGGTCGCGGCGTACCGGTCGTGCCGGCGGCTCCTGCGCTCAGGCGAAGGCTGCGATGCGCTTCGCCGTCTCGGGGTCGAGGAAGCCGCGCACGGTCGCGGCGGTCTCCGC
>CALFXR010000235.1 GCA_937958475.1 uncultured Mesorhizobium sp.
TAGACGGCGGCGAACAGGAACAGCCAGACCACGTCGACGAAGTGCCAGTACCAGGCGGCCGCCTCGAAGCCGAAATGCTGCTTCGGCGTGAAGTGTCCCGCCATGGCGCGCAGCAGACAGACCAGCAGGAAGATCGTGCCGACCAGGACGTGGAAGCCGTGGAAGCCCGTCGCCATGAAGAAGGTGGCGCCGTAGATGGAATCTTTGAAGCCGAACGGAGCGTGGATGTACTCGTAGGCCTGAACGAAGGAGAACAGCACGCCGAGCGCAACCGTCAGGGTGAGGCCCCAGATCAGGCCCTTGCGGTCGTCGTGCAGCAGCGCGTGGTGCGCCCAGGTCACCGTCGTTCCGGAGAGCAGCAGGATGATCGTGTTGTAGAGCGGCAGGTGGAAGGGATCGAGGACCTCGATACCCTTCGGCGGCCACACGCCGCCGGTGAACTGCTCACGGGCGACCTGCGCAGCCTCGTTGGGGAACAGGCTGGCGTCGAAGAAAGCCCAGAACCAGGCGACGAAGAACATCACCTCGGAGGCGATGAACATGATCATGCCGTAGCGCAGGTGAAGCGAGACGACGCGGGTATGGTGTCCCTCGTGGGCCTCCCGGATCGTGTCCGCCCACCACGAGAACATGGTGTAGAGGACGATCAGCAGCCCGATGAAGAAGATCCAGGGCGTGGCGATGTTCAGCCCGAACAGGTGGAACTCGTTGCCCTTGAGGTACTGCATCCAGGCAACGCCGCCGAGCGCCATGACGAGCGCGCCGACCGACCCGAGAAAGGGCCACGGGCTGGGATCGATGATGTGATAGTCGTGCTGTGGTTTGGCGTGGGCGTCGGCCATTTTATCCCCCGAGTTTCCCGTCGGTATTCGTGGCGGTGTCGTTGTCTTCCCTCTGGGGCGCCGAAGCAACGGGCCGGGCGCCTTCGATCGGGAAGAATGTGTAGGAAAGCGTGATGGTCTTGATATCCTTCAGCTCCGGCACGTCGACGATGTCGGGATCGACATAGAAGACGACCGGCATGTCGAGCGACTCGCCGGGCGCAAGCGTCGTGTCGGTGAAGCAGAAGCACTCGACCTTGTTGAAGTAGGCACCGGCCATTTCCGGCGTCACGTTGAATGTGGCGCGGCCGTAGGTGGGCACGTCGAAGTGGTTGACGGCCCGATAGGTGGCCTGCAGCGTCTCGCCGATGCGTCCCGTCATTTCCCGCGCGGCCGGCTGAAAATCCCAGGGCAGACCGCCGGCGACGTTGGCGTCGAAGCGGATGGTGATGGTGCGGTCGAGCACGCGGTCGGCATAGGTCTCGACACGCTGAGTCGTGCCGCCGTAGCCGGTCACCTGGCAGAACAGCTTGTAGAGCGGAACCGACGCATAGGCCATGCCGATCATGCCGGCGAAGAAGGCGAGGCACGCGCCCGCGACCAGCAGATTGGATCTCTGCTTCGCCGTCATCCCCTGCCCTGCCGAGCCGCCCAGCCGCATCGTCACATCGCCCTGTCCAGGATCGCCGGACCGAACTTGGCGATCGTCGCGACATAGAAGACGATCACGAGCACGCCGAGCGCGATGCCGATCGCGAGCGACCGGCTGCGCCGTGCCTTTCGCTGGGCTTCGGTGAGCGTCACCATGTCCTTGGGCTCCTCGTCCACGTCAGATGCCCGCGAGCCCGGCCGCGCGCTCGTACACCGCATCGCCGAGGTAGGCCGCGAAGATGGCGAAGAGGTAGAGCAGCGAATAGGCGAACATCGCCTTGGCCGGCCGCATGACCCGGTCGCCATCGTTCATGACGAACACCTTCCAGGCGTAGTAGACGAACCCGGCGCCGAGCAGGACGGAGGTCACGCCGTAGAAGGCGGTGGTGAAGCCGAGCGCCCAGGGAAGCACCGCGACAGGCGCCACGACCAGGGTGTAGGCGAAGATCTGCCGGCGCGTCGATGCAGCGCCGACGACGTTCGGCATCATCGGAATCCCGGCGCGCGCATAGTCTTCGCGCTTGAACAGCGCGAGCGCCCAGAAATGCGGCGGCGTCCACAGGAAGATGATGAGGAAGAGGATGACACTCTCGAGGCCGACGGAGCCGGTCGCCGCCGCCCAGCCGATCATGGGCGGGAAGGCGCCCGCCGCGCCGCCGATGACGATGTTCTGCGGCGTGGAGCGCTTCAGCCACATCGTATAGACGACCGCGTAGAAAAAGATGGTGAAGGCGAGCAGCGATGCGGCGAGCCAGTTGACCAGCACGCCGAGCGTCATCACCGACAGGCCGGAGAGGACGAGGCCGAAGATCAGCGCCTCGCCAGGCTGGATCTTGCCTGCCGGCACCGGCCGTCCGGCCGTGCGCGACATCACGGCGTCGATGTCGGCGTCGTACCACATGTTGAGCGCACCCGACGCCCCGGCGCCGACCGCGATCGACAGGATCGCGATGACGGCAATCAGGGGATTGGGCGTGACCGGAGCCGCGAGCAGCCCGACGAAGGCGGTGAAGACGACGAGCGACATGACGCGCGGCTTGAGCAGCGCGACGAAATCGCGGGCCGTCGCTTCCGACACGCGGAAGCGTCCGTCCTCGTATCCGCCGTTCTCGACAAGTGCCATCGGTACTCGGTCCACCATTTCCGGACAGAACCGCCGGTTACGCCGGCGGTTCCCAATTCAGTTCGTGCAGCCTCAGCGAATCTTCGGCAGCTGCTCCCACTGGTGGTAGGGCGGCGGCGACGACAGCTGCCATTCGAGCGTCGTGGCACCCTCGCCCCACGGGTTCGGTCCGGCGATGCGCTTCTTCGAGAACGCCTCGTAGACGCCGTAGAGGAACACGAACATGCCGACCGCGGAGATGTAGGAGCCGTAGGACGACACCATGTTCCAGCCGGCGAAGGCGTCCGGATAGTCGATGTAGCGACGCGGCATGCCGGCCAGCCCGAGGAAGTGCTGCGGAAAGAACACCAGGTTCACGCCGACGAAGGTCACCCAGAAATGCAGCCGGGCGATGAACGGCGAGTACATGTAGCCGGTCATCTTGGGGAACCAGTAGTACCAGGCGGCGAAGATGGCGAACACCGCGCCCAGCGACAGCACGTAATGGAAGTGGGCGACCACGTAGTAGGTGTCGTGGAAGGAGCGGTCGAGGCCGGCATTGGCGAGCTGCACGCCGGTGACGCCGCCCACCGTGAACAGGAAGATGAAGCCGATGGCCCACAGCATCGGCGTGCGGAAGGTGATGGAGCCGCCCCACATGGTGGCGATCCACGAGAAGATCTTCACGCCGGTCGGCACCGCGATGACCATCGTGGCGAAGACGAAGTAGCGCTGCGTGTCGAGCGACAGGCCGGTCGTGTACATGTGGTGCGCCCACACGATGAAGCCGACCGCGCCGATGGCGACCATGGCGTAGGCCATGCCGAGGTAGCCGAACACCGGCTTCTTCGAGAAGGTCGAGACGATGTGGCTGACGATGCCGAAGCCCGGCAGGATCAGGATGTACACTTCCGGGTGACCGAAGAACCAGAACAGGTGCTGGAACAGGATCGGGTCGCCGCCGCCTTCGGGCGCGAAGAACGCCGTGCCGAAGTTGCGGTCGGTCAGAAGCATGGTGATGCCGCCGGCGAGCACGGGCAGCGACAGCAGCAGCAGGAAGGCGGTGATCAGCACGGACCAGGCGAACAGCGGCATCTTGTGCAGCGTCATGCCGGGCGCACGCATGTTGAAGATCGTGGTGATGAAGTTGATCGCGCCGAGGATCGACGACGCACCGGCGATGTGCAGCGCCAGGATCGCCATGTCCATCGCCGGGCCGGGCTGGCCGCTGGTAGACAGCGGCGGATAGATCGTCCAGCCGCCGCCGACGCCGAATCCGCCGGTCGGGCCGGGAACGAACATCGACAGGAAGAGCAGGATGAAGGCCGGAGGAAGCAGCCAGAAGGAGATGTTGTTCATGCGCGGGAACGCCATGTCCGGCGCGCCGATCATGATCGGCACCATCCAGTTGGCGAAGCCACCGATGAGCGCCGGCATGACCATGAAGAAGATCATGATCAGCGCGTGGGCGGTGGTGAACACATTGTACATGTGCTTGCCGCCATCGATCGCCGCGTCGCCCTCGAAGCCGTAGACCATCGCGGCGAGGCCGTGGAAGATCTGGATCCCCGGCTCCTGGAGTTCCATTCGCATGACGACCGACAGGATCGCCCCGATGACGCCCGCGCAGATGGCGAAGATCAGGTAGAGCGTGCCGATGTCCTTGTGGTTGGTCGAGTTGACCCACCGCACCCAGCCGCGAGGCTTGTGGTCGTGGTGTTCGTGAGCTGCAGCGCCTGCCATTTTCCGCTCCGTATTCTCCCTCGGCGATCCGGCAATCAGTTGCCGGCGACCGCCACCGTTCCGTCTTCGCCAGCCGACGCCATCAGCGCCTTGTTGGCACCCGCGAGATCGCTCTTCGCGGCGGCCAGCCAGCTGTTGTACTGTTCTTCCGAGACGACCCGGATCGCGATCGGCATGTAGGCGTGGTCCTTGCCGCAGAGCTCGGAGCACTGGCCGTAGTAGAGGCCTTCCTTTTCCGCCTTGAAGAAGGTCTCGTTGATGCGGCCGGGAACCGCGTCGACCTTGACGCCAAAGGCGGGCATGGCGAACGCATGGATGACGTCCGACGCGGTCACGAGGACGCGGGTGGTGACGTTGACCGGAACGACGAGCTCGTTGTCGACCGCGAGCAGGCGGGGATAGTGCGCGACATCCTCCTTGCCGTAGGCGGCGCGATCCGTTTCCGGAAGCAGGGCGGAATTGAAACCGAGCGGATCGTCGGACTGGTACTCGTAGTCCCAGTTCCACTGGTTGGCGGTCGCCTTGATCGTCAGCTTGGGCTCCTCCGGCGGCGTGTACTGCGCGGTCAGGAGCTGGAAGGACGGCACGGCGATCGCCAGAAGGACGACGACGGGCCCGACGGTCCAGACCACCTCGATCATGGTGTTGTGGCTGGTCCGCGACGGCGTCGGGTTCGCGCTCGCGCGGAACCTCACGATGCAATAGGCGAGCAGGGCGAGCACGAGGAGCGTGATCGGCACGATGAACCACAACGTGTACTGCTCGAACCAGGAAATCTGCGCCATGATCTGCGTGGCCGCCGGCTGCATGCCGATCTGCCACGGGGTCGGCTGCGCTGCGAAGGCCGCCGTCCCGGAAAGCACCGCCATCGAGGCGCCGGCGCCCGCGAATATCTTCTTCATTTCCCTCATATCTCCCATCCTGCCGGGTTCGCGCCACCCGGCCGTCGCGGAACGTTACGGGTATGGAATCCCGCCGATCTTTCCGCGTTCAAACCATACTCTCTTTCAGACCGCAAGAAAGGAGGACGACAATCCGTGCGGCATTTTTGCGCGCGACGACACGTCCGCCCCACCCTCCGCCAAACGCGCGAAGGACGGTGCCGCAAGGGCACCTGCTCAGACCTCAGAGGACGGTCCGCGGCTTCCCGGCGTCGCAATTCGGGCGGAATCTTGCGTTGAAAAGCCGGTCGGCGGGCGCCGAACGCGCCGTGTTGCGCCGGCGGCTTGTCCTTTACATGGAAGCGCCGGTCAATAGAGTGCCGTGATTCGCAACGGAGCCGAGACATGCAGGGATTGTTGAAGCCGCTGGGATGGATCGCCCTCGCCTTCGCCACGGCGTCGTCCTTTCCGGCCGCCGCGCAGCAGACCGGCACGGTGAAGTCGACCCACGGCGCGTGGTCGATCATCTGCGACACGCCGGCGGGGGCCTCAACCGAACAATGCGCGATGATGCAGAACGTCGTCGCCGAGGACCGGACCGAGATCGGCCTGTCGGTCGTCGTTCTGCGCACGGCGGACAACAAGGCGGAAATCCTGCGCGTGCTCGCCCCGCTCGGCGTGTTGCTGCCCAATGGCCTGGGCCTCAACGTCGATGGCAAGGACATCGGCCGCGCCTATTTCGTCCGCTGCTTCCAGGACGGCTGCTATGCCGAGGTGATCCTGGAGAAGCCGCTGCTCGATACGCTCAAGGCGGGCGTCTCCGCCACCTTCATCGTCTTCCAGACTCCGGAAGAAGGCATCGGCATTCCCGTCGATCTGAAGGGTTTTGCCGAAGGTTTCGCCGCGCTTCCCTGACGTCCCTCCCCTTGCGGAATCCCGGATTTCGGCGCAAGCTTTTCGCATAGATGCTCGGGGGACTTTCGGGCCATGCGTCAGACTAGGGTCCTGCTTTGCGCCGTGGGATTCACGGTGCTTTCGGCTCATGCCGCTCTTTCCGAGGACGTCCTGCTTCACCCGGATCCCGACCTGATCCTCGACGTCGCCAAGGGCTTCGGTTCGGCGGAACTGACCGAGGATTCGTCGGGCGATCCGATGATCAAGGGTCGGATGCAGGGGTTGAAGTACGTGGTCTTCTTCTACGGCTGCAAAGACGGCGCGAACTGCCGCTCGATTCAGTTCTCGGCGGGCTACACGGACGAGTTCTCTGCCGAGCGCGCCAACGAGTGGAACCTCAAGTATCGCTGGATTCGCGCCTACACGAAGGAAGGTTCCAACTTCAAGATGGACGTCGACTTCGCCGGCGGCATCACGAAAGCCAATTTAGAGGCGCAGTTCGCGACGTGGGAATCCTTCGTCGGCGACATCAAGGATTTCGTAGCCGAGTAGCCGAACACCCCGCGGCAGGCGTGGAGCGGCGGTGGACCCGGTGGTGGTGCCGGTCGAGGCCGGTCGCCTCCCTGAGGCGACGCGCGACCGGCGCGGTTGCGCGTCCCGGTCGGAAACCCTAGATGACGGCGGCAAAGGGAATCCGCGCCATGGACATGATCAACGAGTTCGACATCGACCAGGCCACGATCGAGAAGATCGTCGCCGAGGCGCTCGGCGGCGCCGACGACGGCGAGCTCTACCTGGAGCACAGCGAGGCGGAATCGCTGATGTTCGACAACGGCCGCCTGAAGACGGCCAATTACAACACCGACCGCGGCTTCGGGCTGCGTGCCGTCGCCGGCGAGGCGACCGGCTACGCGCATTCGAGCGAACTGTCGCAGAGTGCGCTCCAACGCGCTGCCGATGCCGTCGCGGCGGTGAAGGGCGGGCATTCGGGCACGATGTCGGCCGCGCCGGCGCGCACCAACCGCCATCTCTACGGCGAGGAAAACCCGATCCCCTCCCCCTCCTTCGCCGAAAAGGCGAAGCTGCTGCAGGAGATCGACGCGTTTCTGCGCAACAGGGACCCGCGCGTGCGTCAGGTGACGGCCTCGATCGCCTCGTCGTGGCAGCAGGTCGAGATCCTGCGCGCCGACGGGCACAGGGTCCGCGACGTGCGGCCGATGGTGCGGGTCAACGTTGCGGTCGTCGTCGGCGAAGGCGACCGCCAGGAGACTGGCTCCTACGGCATGGGCGGGCGCAAGGGGTTCGGCGAGTTCCTCGCAGAGGACCGCTGGCAGTCCGCCGCCGATGAAGCGCTGCGCCAGGCGCTGGTGAACCTGCGCGCCGTTCCCGCACCGGCGGGCACCTTCGACATCGTGCTGTCCTCCGGCTGGCCGGGCGTGATGCTGCACGAGGCGGTCGGCCACGGCCTCGAAGGCGACTTCAACCGCAAGAAGACCTCGGCCTTCGCCGGGCTTATGGGCCAGCAGGTCGCCTCCAGGGGCGTGACCGTGGTCGACGACGGCACCATCCACGAGCGGCGCGGCTCGCTGACGGTGGACGACGAGGGCACGCCGACGGCACGCAACGTGCTCATCGAGGACGGCAAGCTGGTCGGCTACATGCAGGACCGGCTGAACGCGCGCCTAATGGGGGTCGAGGCCACCGGCAACGGCCGGCGCGAATCCTACGCCCACCAGCCGATGCCGCGCATGACCAACACCTTCATGACCGCCGGCGACATGGAGCCGGACGAGATCATCGCCTCGGTGAAGAACGGCATCTACGCCGTCTCCTTCGGCGGCGGCCAGGTGGACATCACGTCGGGCAAATTCGTGTTCGGCTGCACCGAAGCCTACATGATCGAGGACGGCAAGGTCACCCAGCCGATCAAGGGCGCGATGCTGATCGGCAACGGGCCCGACGCCATGCACCGCGTGACCATGATCGGCAACGACATGAAGCTCGACCCGGGCATCGGCATGTGCGGCAAGGGCGGCCAGGGCGTGCCGGTCGGCGTCGGCCAGCCGCATCTCAGGATGAACCAGATGACGGTCGGCGGCACCAGGGTCTAGGACGCAGCAGCGCGTCATTCACGATCGAGGCGTTTCGTGCAGCCCCCCAGCTCCCTCTTCATCCTCACCGGGGCCGGCATCTCGGCCGAATCGGGCATGGAGACCTTTCGCGACCGGCGCGGCATCTGGTCGAGGGTAGACCACAACGAGGTCGCCACGCCGCAAGGCTTCGCGCGCAACCCGGCGAAGGTCTACGATTTCTACAACGAGCGCCGGCGCAATCTGCGCGACGTCTATCCCAACGCGGCGCATCACGCGCTGGCGCGACTGGAGGCGGGATTCAAGGGTCGCTTCCTGTTGGTCACCCAGAACGTCGACGACCTCCACGAATCCGCCGGCTCGCGCAAGCTCGTGCACATGCACGGCGAACTGCGCTCCGCACTCTGCCAGGGTTGCGCGAAGCGCTGCCGCTGGGGCGGCGACATGGACATCAACTCCGAGTGCCCGCATTGCAGCCTGCGCGGCAGGATGCGGCCCGACATCGTGTGGTTCGGCGAGTTTCCCTACCACATGGACGAGATCCACGCCGCGCTGGCCACGGCCGACCTGTTCGTCGCGATCGGCACGTCGGGGAGCGTCTATCCGGCCGCGGCCTTCGTCAAGGAAGCGCGCATGAACGGCGCACGCACGCTGGAACTGAACCTCGAGCCGTCCGACCTGGTCGGCGACTTCGACGAGGCCGTCCATGGCAAGGCGAGCGAGATCGTGCCGGCTTTCGTCGACCGCCTACTCGCCGGCGAGGCGGTCTGACGGATCAGCGGCGGCGCTTCGGCTTCTCGAGCAACGCCACGGCCTCGACATGCGGCGACCAGAGGAACTGGTCGACCGGCGTGACCGACAGGACGCGATAGCCGCCCTCGACCAGGAGGGCCAGGTCGCGGGCGAGCGTGACGGGATTGCAGGAGACGGCGGCGACCCTGGCGACGTCCGATCGCGCGATCTGCTTCGCCTGGTCCTCGGCGCCGGCACGCGGCGGATCGAAGACGACCCCGTCATACAGATTGAGTTCCTTGAAGGTCAGCGGCCGGCGAAACAGGTCGCGCTTCTCGACCGTGACCTTCCTCAGGCCGGCGGCGAAGCGGAAACCGCGGTCGAGTGCCGAAAGCGCGGCCGCGTCTGCCTCGAGGGCGTGCACGTCCGAACGGGCGGCGAGGCGGAGCGCGAAGGTGCCCGAACCGCTGAACAGGTCGGCGACGCGCTTGGCCTTTCCGAGATGGCCCATGACCAGTTGCGCCATCGCGGCCTCCGCCGATGCGACGGCCTGAAGAAAGGCCCCCGGCGGCGGCGCGACCGTGGCCGTTCCGAGCGAGATGGCGGGCTTGACCGGCTCGACGACGGTCTCGCCGTCGACCGAGAGGCGCGCGATCCGTTCGCGGATGGCGAAATCGGCGGCGGCACGGCGCGAAGCTTCCGAAAGTGGCCCCGAACCGACCGCCGCGATGTCTAGGCCGGAATCGGTCTGCGTCACCGTCAGGTGGAACGGGTCGCGCGTGGCCGCGACGATGCCGGCCAGATGCCGCAGCAGGGGCAGCGCCGTGACGATGGCCGGAACCAGGATCGGGCATTCGGCGATGTCGACGAGGTCGTGCGACAGGGCGCGATTGTATCCGAGCACGATGCCGCGATCGCCGAGCCTGACCGAGAACACCGCCCGGCGCCGCGAGGCGGGCGCACAGGCAATCGTGTCGCCCACGGGCGCGTCGATACCGCGGGTGGCGAGCGCATCGACGACCCGCTCGCGCTTGAAGGCGAGGTAGGCCGGGGTCGAGAGGTGTTGCAGGGCGCAACCGCCGCATTCGGTGAAATGGCGGCAGGGCGGCGCCACGCGAAGCTCGGAAGGCTCGATCACGGCCAGCAGCGTCGCCCGGTTCTTCACGCGCGCGACGGTGACCGTCTCGCCAGGCAGCGCGAACGGGACGAAGACCGGACCTTCCGGGGTGTCGGCGACGCCGTCGCCCTGGGCGCCGAGGCGGGATATGACGAGACGGCCGCTCATCGGTTCTTCACCCCTGCAAGAAGGAATTCGCGGTTGCCGTCGCCGCCCTCGATCGGCGAGGCGATGAGGCCGGTCGCCCGCCAGCGGGGGACGGCGTCGAGCCACGCCCGCAGGCGCTCGGCGACGCGCGGCGCCTCCTGCGGGTCATGAAGCAGCCCGCCCTTGCCGATCGCCGCGCGGCCCGCCTCGAACTGCGGCTTGACCAGGAAGACGCCCGCGGCTCCGGGCGCCGCCAGGTCGAGCGCCGGGGGAAGCGCGATGGTCAGCGAAATGAAGGAGACATCGCAGACGAGGAGATCGGGCTGCCGGCCGCTGAGATGCTCCTCGCCGAGGTCGCGGGCATTCAGACCTTCGATGACGGTGACGCGCGGATCGGCGCGCAGGCCAGGGTCGATCTGGCCGTGGCCGACATCCAGCGCGATCACGTGCGCGGCGCCGCGTTCGAGCAGAACCTGGGTGAAGCCGCCGGTCGAGGCACCGATGTCGAGCGCCATGCGGCCGGCCGGATCGACGGCGAAGGCATCGAGCCCCGCGATCAGCTTCAGCGCGGCGCGCGAGACGTAGCGGCGCGCCGGATCATCGACGGCGACCGGCGCATCCTCGGCGACGGCGAGGCCGGGCTTACTCGCCGGCAGGCCGCCGACGGTGACGGTGCCACGTTCGATGGCGTCGCGCGCCCGCGAGCGGCTGGCGAAGAGGCCGCGCCGCACGAGCAGTTCGTCCAGCCGCGTACGGCTGGCCGTCGTCAGGGGTTGTTTCATCGGCCTTCTCTGGAGAAAGCCGGGTCCGATGGCAAGTGGAGGGTAGGATCAGAAGGAAATGACGCGCGCCATCCGGCGCTCGACGGCAGGCGCAAGATCACGTCCCCACTCCTTCTCGCCACCCGCGAGCGTCGTCGGGATGATCGATCCGGTGACGGTGTCGTCGCGCTGTTCGGTAGGCTCGGCGGGGACAAAGGCGGGCTTCGCGTCGAAGGCGAAGCCCCCGCGCAGTTCGCCCATCTTGGCGGCGACGATCTCGATCGCGGCGCGCTCGAGCTTCCTGTCGTACTGCGTCCCTGCAAAGGCCGGCATGGCGAAGGCCGCAGCAAGCGCGGCGCAGATCAGCACTTTGTGCATTGTTCTTGGCTCCCTGTCCCGGGAGCGTTGTACCGATGCGGCGCTAAGATTCGCCCAAGAGAAAGGGTAAGCAGAACGACAAACGTCAGCGTAAACAGAGAGTTAGAATCGCCTCAGGCGCGCGCGGCGCGGCGCGCGCCGCCGAGCGCGGCGAACACCGTGCGCACGATGCCTGCGGCGTCGAGCCCGGCGTCGGCGTACATCTTCTCCGGCTTGGCCTGCTCGGTGAAGGCGTCGGGGAGAACCAACGGCCTGACCTTCAGGCCGTTGTCGAGCAGACCTTCGGTTGCGAGGAACTGCAGCACGTGGCTGGCAAAGCCGCCGACCGCACCTTCCTCGATCGTGACCAGCACCTCGTGCGATCGCGCCAGGCGGCGGATCAGGTCGTGGTCGAGCGGCTTGGCGAAGCGCGCGTCGGCCACCGTCGTCGACAGGCCGGCGGCGTCGAGCTCCTCGGCCGCGGCGAGGCTGTCCTGGAGGCGGGTGCCGAAGGAGAGCAGCGCGATCTTGGTGCCTTCCTTGACGATGCGCCCCTTGCCGATCTCGAGCACCGAGCCGCGCTCGGGCATGTCGACGCCGACGCCGTTGCCGCGCGGATAGCGGAATGCGATCGGACCGTCGTCGTAGGCCGCGGCGGTGCGCACCATGTGCTTCAGTTCCGCCTCGTCGGCGGCGGCCATGACGACGAAGCCCGGCAGCGTCGCGAGGTAGGTCGTGTCGAAGGCGCCGCAATGCGTCGGCCCGTCAGCGCCGACGAAGCCGGCGCGGTCGATGGGGAAGCGCACCGGCAGTCCCTGGATGGCGACGTCGTGGACGACCTGGTCGTAGGCGCGCTGGAGGAAGGTCGAATAGATCGCGCAGAAGGGCTTGAAGCCCTCGGTCGCCAGACCGGCGGCGAAGGTGACCGCGTGCTGCTCGGCGATGCCGACGTCGAAGGTGCGCGACGGGAACGCCTCGCCGAACAGGTCGATGCCCGTGCCCGACGGCATGGCCGCAGTGATGGCGACGATGCGGTCGTCCGCGCGGCCTTCCTGGACCAGGCTCTCGGCGAAGACCCTGGTGTAGGCCGGCGCATTCGCCGGCGGCTTCGCCTGCGTGCCGGTGATGACATCGAACTTGTTGACGCCGTGGTACTTGTCGGCCGCCGCCTCGGCGGGGCCGTAGCCCTTGCCCTTCTGCGTGACGATGTGGATCAGCACCGGGCCGTCGGCATTGTCGCGGACGTTCTTCAGCACCGGGATCAGGTGTTCCAGGTTGTGACCGTCGATCGGACCGATGTGGTAGAAGCCGAGTTCCTCGAACAGCGTGCCGCCGGTGACGTAGCCGCGCGCGTGTTCGACCGCGCGGGTGATGGCGCGGTCGACTCGCTCGCCGAGATACGACGTCAGCTTCTTGCCGAAATCGCGGAGCCCGAGATAGGCTTTGCCGGAGCCCAGCCTTGCCAGATAGGCGCTCATCGCGCCCGTCGGCGGGGCGATCGACATGTCGTTGTCGTTGAGGATGACGATCAGTCGGGCGTCGAGGGCGCCGGCGTTGTTCAGCGCTTCGTAGGCCATGCCGGCCGACATGGCGCCGTCGCCGATAACGGCGATCACGTTGTTCCTGCCACCCTTGAGGTCGCGACCGACGGCCATGCCGAGGCCGGCCGAGATCGACGTCGAGGAATGCGCGGCACCGAACGGGTCATATTCGCTCTCGGCGCGCCGGGTGAAGCCGGAGAGGCCGCCCTCCTGACGCAGCGTGCGGATGCGGTCGCGGCGTCCGGTGAGGATCTTGTGCGGATAGGCCTGGTGGCCGACATCCCAGATCACCCTGTCGGCGGGCGTGTCGAAGACGTAGTGCAGGGCCACCGTGAGCTCGACCACGCCAAGCCCGGCGCCGAGGTGACCGCCGGTGAGCGAGACCGCGTCTATCATTTCGGCGCGCAATTCGGCCGCGACCTGCGAAAGATCGCTCTCGGCAAGCTGGCGCAGATCGGCCGGAATACGGACCTTGTCCAGCAGCGGGGTCGGGGGCGGGCCTGGATTCACGTCTTGGCGCCTGTCTTGGCCATGGATTTCGCCGGGAAATAGGCCGTTAACGTGGCAAAGTAAATGCGCGGGGCCTTCACGTCTCAGTTTTCCGGCAGCGGAACAAACTCCTCCTCGTCGCCCGGCACGATGTCGAAGCGACCGGTCCGCCACTCCTCCTTGGCCTGCTCGATGCGCTCGCGCGAAGAGGAGACGAAGTTCCACCAGATGTATCGCTTCGAGCCGAGCGAGGCGCCGCCGAACAACATGAAGTGGCCGCCACGCTCTGAACCCACCACGATCTCGTCGCCGGGACGCAGGATCAGCAGCCGGTCGGACGGGAAGCTGTCGCCGGCGATGACGAGATCGCCGGCGAGCACGTAGAGGGCGCGCTCCTCCGTCGCGGCCGGAATCTGGATGCGAGCGCCGGGTTCCAGGCGGATGTCGACGTAGAGCGTCTCCGAATACGACGCCACAGGTGAACGCAGGCCGTGGAAATCGCCGGTGACCACCCTGCCCGCGACTCCGTCGGCGGAAAATTCCGGCAGCGCAGTGCGCGACGTGTTGTCGAAACGCGGGGCGATCTCTTCCCGGTCGTCGGGCAGCGCCAGCCAGGTCTGCAGGCCGGAGATCGACAGCGGGCTGCCGCGCATCTCCTCGGGCGAGCGCTCGGAGTGGACGATCCCCCTACCCGCCGTCATCAGGTTCACGTCGCCGGGCTCGATGACCATTTCCGTCCCGAGCGAATCGCGATGCCTGATCCTGCCGTCGAAGAGATAGGTGACCGTCGAAAGGCCTATGTGGGGATGCGGCCGCACGTCCAGTGCCTCGCCGGCGCGCAGGATGGCCGGGCCCATCCGGTCGAAGAAGATGAACGGACCGACCAGCCGGCGCCGCGCCGTGGGCAGCGCCCGGCGCACCGAAAACCCGCCGATGTCGCGGGCGTTGGGGATCACCATCAGTTCGATGGCGTCGCAGGCGAGCTTGTCGCCCGGCTGCGGGTCGTTTCCGGGGAAGAAGCTCATTCGCCAACGCCTCCCTTCATGCCCAGGTCAACAGCGGCACATCGTAGCGCGAAAGGTACCGGTCGTAGGTCACGAATTGCATTCCCTCGACGATCGCCTGAGCCAGCATCAGGCGGTCGAATGGGTCGGCGTGCAGCGGCGGCAGGCGCTCCACGTAGGCCGCGTGGGCGGCGTTCACACCGAGCAGGGCAAAACCACCCCGCTCGAAATGGCCGATCGCCTCGTGACCGGAGAACGGAGGGCTGTCTTGCCTACCGAGTCGAAATTTGATCGCCGTCTCCCAGACGGCGACGGCCGAAACCATGACCTCGTTGTGGGCATCGCCGATCGCTTCGAAAACCTGCGGGGCAATCCGCCGGGGGTCGGTCAACGCCCATATGGCCACGTGCGTGTCGAGCAGGAGCCTCACTTTTCCGCATGCTCGCCGAGGAACATGGCCTCGATCTCGGCATCCATCGCCTGAAACGCCTCGAAATCCATGGGCGGGTACTTTCCTGCGAGGAAGCCCAGCTGACGCTTCTTCTTCGGCTCGGCGTGCAGCGGCACGAGCTTCGCCGCCGGCTTGCCGTTGCGGGCGATGATGATCTCGCTCTCGGCGCCGCTTTCGACCGCCTCGACCAGTTTCGAGAGGCTGGTCTTTGCCTCGAGCATGTTCACGGTGGCGGTCATGGTTTCACCTTAGCCAATCTTGGCTAAGGTAGACATGGTTTCACCTTAGCCAATCCTGGCTAAGGTAGGGGCGGCAACGGGCGGCGTCAATGGCGCGCATGGTGCCGGGACCGAGCATCCTACTCTCCGTCGAGCGGCTCCGTGCCGACGGCCTTGCCGTCGCGCGACAGGCGGATCTTCTCGACCTTGTCCTCGGCTGCCTTGAGGAGGCGGTCGCAATGGGCCTTCAGCGCCTCGCCGCGCTCGTAGATGCGGATCGACTGGTCGAGCGGCACGTCGCCCTTCTCGAGATCGTCGACGATGCGCTCGAGCGCCTGGAGCGCCTGCTCGAAGCTCATCGCCTTGACGTCGTCGTTTGTCTCTGCAGACATCGTCTAACCCTTCATCAAGCGCCCGACATGCGCGCCGACCGAGAAGGCCAGCCCCTGGAGGTCGTAGCCGCCTTCGAGCAGGCTGACCACCCGGTTGCCGCAGAGCCGCGCGGCCCGGTCCATCAACTGGCCGGTCGCCCAGTCGAAATCGGCCTCGGTCAGGTTGATCTCGGCCAGTGGATCCCGGTGATGCGCGTCGAAGCCCGCGGAGATGATGATCAGGTCCGGCCGGAAGGTGTCGATCGCCGGCAACACGCGCGACAGGAAGGCGTCGCGGAACAGATCGCCGCCGGAATCGGGCGTGAGCGGTGCGTTGACGATGTTGCCGACGCCCTGCTCGCTGACCGCCCCGGTGCCCGGATAAAGCGGCATCTGGTGGGTCGAGCAGTAGAGCACGGTCGGATCGGCCCAGAAGATGTCCTGGGTGCCGTTGCCGTGATGGACGTCCCAATCGACGATGGCGATCCGTTCCGCGCCGTGGCGACGCTGGGCGTGGCGGGCGGCGATCGCCGCGTTGTTGAACAGGCAGAAGCCCATGGCGGTGAGCCGTTCGGCGTGGTGGCCCGGCGGCCTTGCGGCGACGAAGACGTTGTCGGCTCGGCCTTCGAAGACATCGTCGATGGCGGCGTTGGCGGCGCCGACCGCGGTGAGCGCCGCTTCCCAGCTCTTCGGGCTCATCGCGGTGTCGGCGTCGATGCGCGCCATGCCGGATTCCGGCGCCATGGCCTCCAGGCGCGCGACGTAGTCCTCGGGGTGGCCGTAGAGCAGGGTCGAACGATCGCAAAGCCGGGCCTCGACGCGATCGAGCGCGGCAAAACGTTCGTCGTCGAGCACGCGGGCGATGGCGCGCAGGCGGTCGGGCCGCTCCGGATGGCCTGGCGGCGTCAGATGATCGAGGAACACGGGATGGGTGTAGAGGCGGGTGACCATGCCCCGATATAGGCGCTGCGCCGCGTTTTGGCCATGGCCGCGGCATTCTGGCCGCGGGTTGTTCAACAGGCTTTGCGTCGGGTTTTACGCGTCAGGGCGCCGGCGCGCCGGACGCCTCTCCCGATCCGCCGAAGCCCGCCAGCGCGCGCTCCTTCAGCTTGCGGAACTTCGCCGACGCGTCCGCCAATCGGCGGTCCCAGTCGGGATTGGGCACCTGGCCCTCGATGGTGCGGAAGTAGACCTGCATCAGCGCGGCGATGGCGAAGGGTTCGAGCAGCGCAGCCTTGAGCGCCCAGGCGAAGACGATGGCGAGCACGAAGGACCAGCCGCCCATCTGGCCGGGCATGAAGTAGAGCAGCGCGCCGGCCGGGGCGATCATGACGATGAAGACGACGATCGAGACCAGCCACATGATGACGGAGAGCCAGATCGCATTCTTGATCATGGTCTTGGCGTTCTGCGCGTAAAGGACCACGCCTTGCCGCGCCGTTTCCCACGGGTTCCTGCTGTCGATGCGGATGTTGTAGCCCAGGATGATCTCGTCGACATAGGTCAGCGACAGCCTGATCACCGTGTTGATGAAACGCACGAGCTGCTCCAGACCCGGGATCGGGATGAAGGCGGCAATGCCGCCGATCAGGCCGGTGATGGCGGCGATGGCGCCCTTGACGAGCTGGTCCAGCACGAAGAGCACATTGGCCTCGGCGAAGCGGTCGGCGACGACCTGATGAGCGTAGGCGATCTGGCCCTGTCCGCCGGGCATGTCGCGGCCGTCGATCAACTGGACCATCGCGGCGATGTGGCCGGCCTTGACCATGTAGAGGATATACTCGCGCAGCCAGTAGACGACCGCCGAGACGAGGACGAACCCGCCGATACCGCCCCAAACGGCAAAGGTCGCCGGCCCGTCAGGGTCGGAGGAGACATGGCCGACGCCGTAGCCCACGCCTGCGCCGGCGCCAGTCGCCAGCACATAGGCGGCCGTGATGACGAAGTAGACCACCAGCCTCAATACGATGAACGGCCACGTGCGGGCCATGATCGCAAGCGTTCCGCCGATCGAGAAATCCCACATGGCCGCGCCCTCCGTTGCGGAAGGCAACCACCGCAGGTGCCCGCGTGTCAATCGGCGCGGCCGCGGCAAGGCGCGTCCGACGCATCGCGGTCGCTACGTCCGCGCCGCGGTGCCGAGAAACGCCGGCAGGCAGGCGGCATCCAGCGGCTTGGAGACAAGGTAGCCCTGGCCGAAGTCGCATTCGCAGGAACGCAGGCCCGCCAACTGGTCTTCGGTTTCGATCCCCTCCGCCACGACGGTCATGTCGAGGCTGTGCGCCAGCCCGATCGTGGCCTTGACGATGGTGCACGCCGCCGCATCGTCGCACATGTCGCGGACGAAGCTGCGGTCGATCTTGAGGCGGTCGACCGGGAACCGGCTGAGATGCGAAAGCGAGGCGTAGCCGGTGCCGAAATCGTCGAGCGCGATCGAGAAGCCCATCGCGCGAAACGTCTGCAGCGCCTCGGAAATGCGGCCGCCGTCCTTGTGCAGCAGGATGTTCTCGGTGAGCTCGATCTCGATGTCGCGCGGAAGAAGGCCATGCTCCTCGAGCATCTGGCGGACGAGCGAGGGGAATTCCGCGATCTTCAGCTGGGCGGCGGCGATGTTCACCGCGACCGTGCCCGCGGCAACGCGCCGCCGCCTCAGGCCGCGAATCGTCTCGAGGCTCTTGCGCAGGACCCGCCAGCCGAGGTCGACGATGAGGCCGGTCTCCTCGGCGATGGCGATGAAATCGGACGGCGCGACGTCCGCTCCGTTGTGCCGCCAGCGCGCCAATGCCTCGAAGCCGATGTGACTCGAATCCTTCAGCGAAAACTGCGGCTGGAAGGCGACGTCGATGCGATCCGTCGCCACGGCAGCCGACAGCGCGTCCGCCTTCTTGCGCCGTTCCTCGATCCCCGACCGCATCGCCCTGGAGTAGACCCGGTACGTGCTCTTGCCGAAATCCTTCGCCTGATAGAGCGCTATGTCGGCGTTCTTCAGCAGGATCTCGGCCTTGCGTCCGTCGCGGGGGAAGAGCGAGATGCCGATGCTCATGTTCGGCGTGATGGCCCGGCGCTGGATGGTCAGCGGCTGCTGGATCGCCACCAGCAGCTTCTCCGCGACCCTGGACACGGTCTCGATGTCGAACACGTTGGGCAGGATGATCGCGAACTCGTCGCCGCCGAGCCGCACGACGGTATCGGACCGCCGAAGGACACCGGTCAGCCGCTCGGCCACCGCAACGAGCAAGGCGTCGCCGGCGCTGTGCCCCATCGTGTCGTTGACCGCCTTGAAGCCGTCGAGGTCGAGTACGAGAAGCGCGCCCTTCTGTCCGGATCGGACCGCGCCGGAAACCGCTTCGGACAGTCGCGTCCCGAGCACCGAGCGGTTCAGGAGGCCGGTGAGCGGATCATGTTCTGCATGATACTTGATCGCGGCTTCGGAGCGCTTGAGTTCGGTGATGTCGGTGCGCGTCCCGACGATGTGACCCGAGGCGGAACGGCTCTCCTGGATCTGGATCCAGCGGCCGTCCGACAAGGCCTGGACGAGCTTGCGCCCCGGCTTGCGATGGGCCTTGATCCTGGAGCGGAGCCAGGCTTCCCGCGCCTCGGCCGTGTTCTTCGGCAGCTGGTACTCGCCCCTCTTCAGACCCGCCTCCAGGATTGCGGAGAATTCCGAGCCGATATGGATCGCCTCCTTGGAGAGGGGGAAGCACTGCTTGTAGGCCTGATTGAAAAGAACCAGCCGATCGTCGGGATCGAAGGCGGCGATACCGTCGGGAACGGTCTCGATGACGTCGACGAGGAGCGTCTCTGCCTTGCGGCGCCTCTCGACCTCCTCGAGAAGCGCGGCTTCGGCCGCCTTCCGCTTGGTGATCTCGTAGCGCACCGACACATAGGCCTCGATGCGGTTCTTCTGCCCGACGAGCGGGACGATCGTCGTGTCCACCCAGTAGAGCGCGCCGTTCTTCGCACGGTTGCAGATTTCACCGTGCCAGACCTCGCCGCGCGAGACGGTCCGCCACAGATCGGCGAAGAACTCCTTGGGATGATGGCCGGAATTGACGAGGCGGAACGACTTGCCCAGAAGCTCGCTCTCGGAGTACCCGGTGGTCGCGCAGAGCATGCTGTTGACATGGACGATGCGGCCGGCGCGGTCGGTGACCGCGAGTATCGCATGCCGGTCGAGTGCCGCCTGGTAGGCGTCGAGAACGCGGAACAGGCGCGATATCTCGAGATTTGCCGCCTCCAGGTCACGCAGCCAGCTGTCCCGCTCCGGCGGAGACTGTCGGCCGAGCACGCGCGCGATGGCGAGGCCCGTCTTGGTGGTCTGGAAATCGCTGACGATGCGGCTGGCGCGAACGTCGGCCTGGTACGGCGTCTCGTTGCGCGCTTCGACGACGACGCCCTCAGACATTGTCGTCTCCGCGGAAGAAAACTGCACGGAAGGATGCTGCGGCCATCAATGTCATCGGAAAAAAATCCATAGGTTCTTGAAAAACGTCTGCTTCTGGAACTTCCTGAAAGGCCGGCTCGGGCTCTCGCCGTTGGTCAGAGCCGCGCCACCTGTTCCGCGAAGATGGGGGCAGAAGCGTGGAAGCGCGACAGGCTTCCAATTATTGGCTGGGCTACCCACGTAACTGCACCACACGCACTGAATTAGAACGGTATCGTACATATCAGTAGTTAAAGCGAACTTAACGTAGCCACTTTCAATATTGCGGACATTGAATAGAATGCCCGAATCCGCGCGTCATCAAAAAGCAAAAAATACTCGAAGATCGACATGGAAAACAGCGTATTGTCATGGCTGCAACCCGAGGCGAAGAAGTTTATTAAAGACAACGCGGTGATTAGATCTCTAATCAGCGGAGAACTAATATACGAGGATGAGGCGGTCGTTTCGCACACCGTGTTTCCCCATGATTGCGTCGTCTCTATCATGGCTGAAATGGCCGACGGGCGAAGTGTCGAGAAGGCATCGATCGGCAGGGAAGGCTTCGTCGGGCTTCCCGTCATACTCGGCGGCGGCAGGACTTTCGGTCGATGCGTCGTGCAGGTTCCGGGCAAGGCATCATGGCTGTCCGTCGCCGATCTCGATGTCGCTCTCCAGCGGTTTCACTGCGTACGCGAGGTGATGCTCCGCTACGCGAAGTCCTTCACCATGCAGCTGATGGAATCGGTCGCCTGCAACAGCCTGCATACGGCCGAGCAGCGCGTGGTCCGCTGGCTCCTCCACGCACACGACCGCGTCGACGGGGACAGCTTCTACCTGACGCAGGAGGCGATCTCCAACCTGCTTGCGCTGCGCCGGGCCACCGTGAACGGCGTGTGCTCCGATCTCCAGTCGACGGGCGGCATTTCCTATCATCGCGGCCATCTGACCGTTGCGGATCGTCAGGTCCTGCTGTCGCGGGTCTGCGAGTGCTACGATCGCGTACGCAGGGCGGCGATCGATCCGGCGCCGTGATGCCGGGGCGGGGTCGGCGCGCGTCCGGAGGGACGAGCGCCGCGTCCCGACGCGACTAGACCGCCTTGCGCAATCGGCCTGGGGCAGCGGGACTTGCCGCACTGCCCTGGTTGTCCGGACGTACCCGGCCGGAGGCAGACGAAGCCGATCCGCGGCCGTCCTTTTCCAGTCGGAAGGCGGCCACCAGTTCGGCGAGTTTCTCGGCTTCGGCGGCAAGGGTTCGGCTTGCCGCCGAGTTTTCCTCGACCATCGCGGCGTTCTGCTGCGTCGCCTGGTCGATCTGCCCGATCGCAGCCGAGATCTCGCCGATTCCGCCGGCCTGGGTGCGCGCCGAGGACGACATCTCGACAACGATGTCGCTGATCCTGCGAAAGGCTTCGGAGATCTGCTCCAGCCATTTCTCCGTCTCGCCGACCAGCCTGACGCCTTCGCGAACCTGGCCCGAACTCGTGCTGATCAGGGCGTTAATCTCCTTGGCAGCCTCGGCCGAGCGCTGCGCCAGCGCCCGGACTTCCTGGGCAACGACGGCGAACCCCTTGCCGGCTTCACCAGCGCGCGCAGCCTCCACGCCCGCGTTCAAAGCGAGCAGGTTGGTCTGGAATGCAATCTCGTCGATGACGGTGATGATCTGCGCGATCTTCCGTGACGAGGCGTCGATCTCGCCGATGGCGACGACGGTTTTCTTGACCACATCCGCGTTGCGTTCGGCATTGGAACGGATTTCGGCGACGGTCTGGCTGGCCATACCGGCGCTTTCCGCGGTGTTGCGGATCGCCGAGGCGAGTTCCTCGACCGCCGCTGCGGTCTCCTCGAGGGCCGCCGCCTGCCGCTCGGACTGGCGGCCGGACGATTCGGAAGCCTTGGCTATCTCCATCGAGCCGTCGCGCACGGTCGTCGATGAGGAGGCCACGGCGGCGATGACCGCGCGCAGGCTGTCCACCGCCGCGTTGAAACCCGCTGCCAGCTTCTCCGATTTCGACGACAGGGCTGCATCGACCGTCACGTCGAGATCGCCGACAGCGAGTCTTTCCAGGGCTACGGCGATGCCTTCGAGCGCGACGGTCTGCTGCATCTCGGCGATGTGTCGCTGTTCTTCCAGACGCTCCAGGTAGACCGAAACCGCCAGTTCGACATCGAGCATCACCGCCTTGACAAGCGTGCCGACCTCTTTTGCCAGCTTCGGGGCGGGATCGGAAACCGCGCCTCGCGAGAACAGGCCGGACCGACCCCGCGGCAAGCGTTCGTGGATCACCGCGGAAACCAGGCGATCTGCGACGAGGGCATAACCGCCGATGTACCAGCGCGGCTCAAGTCCGATGCGCGCGTGAACCGAGCCGATCGTCTTGACCGCCTCGGCATAACTGGCGGCGTATTCGGCCCGCATGATCGTGTCCCAGTGCCGGCGTTGCCGCCCGCTGGCGGCCTCGGCATGGCGGTCGTCGGTGAAGAAATGCCGGGTCTGCGGGGTGGCGCGGACCTTCCGGTAAAACAATTCGAGCGCGGACCCAATCGCGTTCGACACGACGGGGGCCAGGCCCCTCAGTGTCTCCTTCTCGGCGTCGGCCAATTCCATGAAGGCGAGCCGTTCCCCGAGTTCGTTTCCTGCTGACATGCTCATGCGACTGTCCCTCTCCGACTATCTCTCGGCGTCAATTCCCCGAATTATGCACGGCAAAGTTGTGTACGACTCCGTACGTTCCGTAACGTACGGAGTCATGGTTAAGGCGGGATTAAGGGAGTTTTGTCGCCTTGAGGCGGAAAGGATCAGCTGATGTCGGTCCGCGCGATGTGGATGCCGAAACCTTCCAGCCCGACATAGTGTCTTTCACGCGACGAGATAAGGTTGATCGACGTGATGCCGAGATCCTTGAGAATCTGTGCGCCGAGGCCGATTTCACGCCATTCGCTTTCGCGACGTTTCGCTTCCTCGTGATCCTCGCCACCGGCGGCCGGGCGGCCGCGAACCTGATGCCCGACGCCGACCGATCCCTCGCGAAGGTAGACGATGACGCCGCGCTTTTCCTCGCCCATTCGCCTCATGATGCGGCTGAGTCGGTCGTCGCTGCCGAACACGTCGGAAACGACGTCCTCCGGGTGAAGGCGAACCGGAACATCGACGCCGTCTCGGATGTCGCCGTAGACAAGCGCCAGGTGCTGCATGGGGTCCCATGGAAGCGTGTAGGTGAACGCGCGGGCCGGACCGCCCGGCGTCTCGACGTTGAAGGCGGCGACGCGCTCGATCAGGGTCTCCTGGCGCTGGCGGTAGGCGATCAGGTCGGCGACCGAGACCTGCTTCAACCCGTTGCGCTCGGCGAAGCCCTGGACCTGGGGACCGCGCATGACCGTGCCGTCGTCGTTCACCAGTTCGCAGATGACCCCGACGGGCGGGAGGCCCGAGAGCCGGCACAGGTCGACGGCTGCTTCGGTGTGACCCGAGCGCATGAGCACGCCGCCTTCGCGGGCGATCAGCGGGAAGACGTGGCCGGGGCGGACGAAATCCGCGGCACCGACATTGCCGTTCGCCAGGTTGCGGGCGGTGAGCGTCCGGTCCTCGGCGGAGATGCCGGTGGTCGTGCCGTGCTTGAAGTCGACGCTGACGGTAAAGGCGGTCGTGTGCGCGGAATCGTTGTCCGCGACCATGGGGCTCAGATTGAGCCGCCGGGCGTCCTCGCGCGTCATCGGCGTGCAGACGATGCCGGAGGTGTGGCGCACGATGAAGGCCATCTTCTCGGGCGTGCAGTGGACCGCGGCGACGATGAGGTCGCCTTCGTTCTCGCGCCCGTCGTCGTCCATCACGACGACGATCTCACCCCGCTCGAATGCCCTCAGGGCTTCGACGACTTTCTTCTGGTCATAAGGCATGGGCTGTACTCGTCGCTGTTCGTGGAGTGTCGGTCGTCGGCCGGGGGAAGTATCGCGAATGGGGCACGCTGGGAACTCGGGTGGCCCTACGACCGTCGCTCCCCTACCTGCCCCCGGTGCCTGAGATAGTGATCGGCGATCGCGCACGCTACCATCGCCTCGCCGATCGGCACGGCGCGGATGCCGACGCAGGGGTCGTGCCGACCCTTGGTGACCACGTCGACCTCGTTCCCCGCCGCGTCGATCGAACGGCGCGGCGTAAGGATGGATGAGGTGGGCTTGACGGCGAAGCGGGCGACGACCGGCTGACCGGTCGCGATGCCGCCGAGGATACCTCCGGCGTGGTTCGAGAGGAACGACGGAACGCCGGCGTTGCCCATCCGCATCTCGTCGGCATTTTCCTCGCCCGTCAACCGCGCGGCCGCGAAACCCTCGCCGATCTCGACACCCTTGACCGCGTTGATGGACATCAGATTGGCGGCAATGTCCTGATCGAGCTTGCCGTAGACCGGCGCGCCGAGCCCTGGCGGCACGCCGTCGGCGACCACCTCGACGATGGCTCCGACCGACGAACCGGCTTTGCGGATCGCGTCGAGATAGGCCGTGAAGACGGGGATGGAGGCGGGATCGGGCGAAAAGAACGGGTTGTCCGGGTGATCGACAAAATCCCAGTCCCAGTTCGAGCGATCGATGTCCTTCTCGCCCATCGCGACCAGCGCGCCGCGCACGACGAGGCCGGGCACGACACGGCGGGCGACGGCACCGGCGGCCACGCGCGCCGCGGTCTCGCGCGCGGAGGAGCGGCCGCCGCCGCGATGATCGCGGACGCCGTACTTCACGTCGTAGGCATAGTCAGCGTGGCCGGGCCGGTACTGGCGGGCGATCTCGCCATAGTCCTTCGAACGCTGGTCGACGTTCTCGATCGTCATCGAGATCGGCGTCCCCGTGGTGACCATGGTCTCGCCGTCGTCATCGAAGAGGACGCCTGAAAGGACCCGCACCTGGTCGGGCTCGCGGCGCTGCGTGACGAAGCGAGACTGGCCCGGCCGACGACGGTCGAGCTCGGCCTGGATCTCCGACAGCTTCAGGCTGATTCCAGGAGGGCAGCCATCAACGACGCAGCCAAGCGCCGGGCCGTGGCTTTCGCCCCAGGTGGTGACGCGGAACAGGTGGCCGAACGTGTTGTGCGACATCGATGCGGAGGTCCTTGCCGGCAACCGCCGGCCTCACCGCTGGCTTCTATTGGCGTTTTTCCGGGCGGTCAAACCACCGGCAACGATTTTAGTTTTGACACAATGGGCATGTTACTGCTCATTTCGCGTTCACTCGAACCCAGGGGTGCCGGGCGGAGCCCCAGGGAGCCCTACAAAGTGTGAGGACCACCATGCGTATCGTTTCCGGGGCGCTGGCCGCCGTACTTCTGATCGCCAACAACGCTTTCGCCGCCGAGGCGGAAGGGCAGATCAAGGCAATCGACCGAGACAATTCGACGATCACGCTCACGGACGGCAAGTCCTACAAGCTCCCCGGCGAATTCGACGTCGACGAGTTGAAAGAGGGCATGGACATCCTGCTCGCCTACGACAAGGTCGGCGGCGAGAACCTGATCACCGACATGGAACTGCCCGAATAGCCGACGCGCGCAGCCGTTCAGACCGGCACCGCCGGTCCGCCGATCCACTCCAGGGCGCCGCCGGCGATGCGCAGGATGCGGTCCTGGGGGATGTCCATGACCGCGCATTCCTCTGGCGTCAGCCCCCCGACGATACGGAAGACGGCCCTGACGATGCCGCCATGGGCGACGCATATGGTGGGACGGTCGATCGCCTCCAGCCAGCCCGACACCCTCTCGGTCAGCGCCGCATAGGTTTCTGCCCCAACTCCGGGCGGCAGGAAGTGCCACTTGTCGCGCGAACGCCGGGCGCCGGAGCCTGGCTGGCTGAGTTCCAGTTCGGGATAGGTGAAGCCCTGCCAGTCGCCGAAATGGATCTCCTTCAGCCGGTCGTCGGTGCGATAGCCGGCCGGGTCGAGGCCCATGGCGGCGCGGATGCGCTCCATGGTCTCGCGGGTCCTGCGCAAGGGACTGGCGACGAAATCGAACGCGGCGGCGTCGCCGACGATGGCCGCCAGATGTTCGCCGTTCGCCGTCGCCTGGAGCCGGCCGACCGCGTTGATGTCGGTGTCCGCCTGCCCCTGCAGCCGCCGCTCGACATTCCAGTCGGTCTGGCCGTGGCGAACCAGGTAGACGAGCGGGAGCGTGCCCATCGGCCGCAGTTCCCTCTTCTGCTTCGTGGAGGCTATTCCTTGACCCCGGAGATGTCCGGGGCGTCGACCGACTTCATGCCGACGACGTGATAGCCGGAATCGACGTGGTGGACCTCGCCGGTGACGCCGCGCGACAGGTCGGACAGGAGGTAGAGCCCGGCGTCGCCGACCTCCTCGATGGTCACCGTGCGCTTCAGCGGGGCGTTGTATTCGTTCCACTTCAGGATGTAGCGGAAGTCGCCGATGCCGGAGGCGGCGAGCGTCTTGATCGGGCCGGCGGAGATGGCGTTGACGCGGATCTTCGAGCCGCCGAGATCGACGGCGAGATAGCGCACGCTCGC
Organism: uncultured Mesorhizobium sp.; assembly: GCA_937958475.1. Classification (GTDB taxonomy): domain Bacteria; phylum Pseudomonadota; class Alphaproteobacteria; order Rhizobiales; family Rhizobiaceae; genus DUSC01. Next base: position 26,297 of record CALFXR010000235.1, read on the forward strand.
CTCGAGCGCAGCTTTGGCGACACCCATGACGTTGTAGTGGGGCATCACCTTCTCGGCGCCGTAGTAGGTCAGCGTCAGCAGCGAGCCGCCGTCGGGCATCAGCGCCTCGGCGCGCTTGGCGACGGTGGTGAAGGAATAGACGGAAATATCCATGGTGCGCAGGAAGTTTTCCCGCGTCGTCTCGACATAGCGCCCGTCGAGCTCTTCCTTGTCGGAGAAAGCGATGGCGTGGACGAGGAAGTCGATCTTGCCGAAGATCTTCCCGACCTCGGCGAAGACGGCGTCGAGCGTCTCGGGCTCGGTGACGTCGCAATGGCCGACGACATGGGCGCCGAGCTCTGCGGCGAGCGGCTCGACGCGCTTCCGGAAGGCCTCGCCCTGATAGGTGAGCGCGATCTCCGCACCCTGGTCGGCGCAGGCCCTGGCGATGCCCCAGGCGATCGATCGATTGTTGGCGACTCCGAGGATCAGGCCGCGCTTGCCGGCCATCAGGCCGTTACCACTCGCCATTGAACGCTCTCCCTGACCTGTCGTGCGTGAATGCCCCTATCGCACAGGCCATGACGCCCTTCAAGCGGTGCGACCGCGGCTAGAGCATTTTCGTTGAATGCGGAGTCGGTTTGAGGATTCACGCGGGCGGCC
>CALFXR010000236.1 GCA_937958475.1 uncultured Mesorhizobium sp.
GGATGACGATCACCCGCCGGCTGGTCGCCGCTTTCGCGGCGGTGATAGTCTTCGTCGGCGGATCCATGGCCGCGGAGGACACGATGACTCTCGGGCGCACCCTGTCGGCCGACTTCCGCGAGGGCCGCATGCAGCCCCTCTGGGACCGCATGACGCCGCAGATGCGGCAGGCGCTCGGCCGGATCGAGGCGCTGGAGGACGTCCGCGTCGCGGTCGAGAACCAGTTCGGAGCGGAGCGGACGCTGCTCTCCGAGGAAGAAGGCGAGGCGCAGGGACACAGGCTCTACCTGCGCACCGCGCAGCACGAGAACGGCGCCGCGCCGCTCGTCACCCAGTTCGCCTTCGACGCCGACGACCGGATCGCCGGCTTCTTTGTCCGCCCCCGGCAGCAGGCCGCCGAATCGCGTTTCCTCGACTACCGGACCAGGACGGACCTGCGCCTTCCCTTCGACGGCGAATGGTTCGTCTACTGGGGCGGCCGCACGCTGGAAGACAACTACCACGCCATCGACGCCGGTCAGCGTTTCGCCACCGACTTCGTCGTCATGCGCGACGGCGCCAGCCAGGAAGGCGATCCGCGGGTCCTCGATTCCTACCATTGCTGGGACAGGCCGATCCTGGCGCCCGCCGATGCCACCGTCACCGGCGTCGTCGACGGACTGCCGGACCAGGCGATCGGCGAGGCCGATCCGCAGCATCCGGCCGGAAACCACGTCGTGCTCGACTTTGGCGGCGGCGAATACGGCTTTCTCGCTCACATGCGGCGGAACAGCATCGAAGTGCGCACGGGCGACAGGGTCGCCGCGGGTGCGAAGATCGGCCGTTGCGGCAACAGCGGCAACACGTCCGAGCCCCACCTTCACTTCCACCTGCAGACGACGCCGGTGCTGGGCGACGGCGAGGGCCTGCCCGGCTCCTTCACGGACTACGTCGCGGACGGAAAGGCGGTGGAACGCGGCGAACCGGTCAGGGGGCAGGTCGTGTCGCCGGCGGGCGGAGGCTGAGCGGAAGCGGCTCCCTCATCCCGCCAGATGCCGGAACGCCGCAACGACGTCCTCGTAGACCTTGCGCTTGAACGGCACGATCAGCTCGGGCAGTTCCGTCATCGGCTTCCAGGCCCAGGCGTCGAATTCCGGCGTATGGCCGCCGGGCGGCGGGTTGATGGCGATCTCGCTCTCGTCGCCCTCGAAGCGGAAGGCGAACCATTTCTGCGTCTGGCCGCGGAACTTGCCCTTCAGCGCGATGCCGAGCACCTCGCGCGGCAGGTCGTAGTCGATCCAGCGCGGCGCCTCGGCGAGCAGCGTCACCGAGCGCATCCCCGTCTCCTCGTAGAGCTCGCGCCGCGCCGCCGGCAGCGGCTCCTCGTCGGCGTCGATGCCGCCCTGCGGCATCTGCCAGAGCTTGACCGCGCCGGCCATCTCGCTGTCGTCCTCGGCGATGCGCCGCCCGGCCCACACGAGCCCGTCGCGGTTGAGCACCATGATGCCGACGCAGGGCCGGTAGGGAAGGGAATCGGGATCGATCGTCTTGGCCATGGGGCCGGATTAGCCGCGCTCGGGATCGTTGGCAACGGCCGAAACCGGGACGATCTCGATGCCGCGCTTCTTCGCCTCCTCGACCCAGGACGACACGGCGTCCACCGTCACGTCGAAGGCCGAGCCGGTGGCCAGCGCAAAACCCTTGGCGCGGGCGATGCGCTCCATCTCGTCGAGCCTCTTCAGGATCTCGCCGCGGTCGCGCACCGCGTCGATCGCACCGTCGGCCGACGCCAGCGGCACCGCCGACTTCAGCGCCAGTTCCGGCGCCGTGCTGCGCGCCGAGGTTCCGTCGTCGAGGTAGAGCAGGCCGCGCTTGCCGAGTTCGTCCATGACCGGCGTCATCGCCGCGGCGTCCGCGGTGAAGCGCGCCCCCATGTAGTTCATGACGCCGGTGTAGTTGGTGGTGCGCGACAGCGCCCAGCGCAAATTGTCCAGGTTCACCTCGGTGCCGCCGTCCACGGTCAGCGTGTTGCGGCCCGGATCGACGTTCGGGTAGTCGAACGGCTCGAGCGGCACCTGCATGACCAGCTCGTGGCCCTTCTGCCGTGCCGCCTGCATCCAGCGTCCGAGGCTGTTGCCCTGCGAGGCGAAGCCCAGCGTCACCTCCGGCGGCAGCTTCTCGATCGCCCGCTGGGTGCCGGTCTGCGACACCCCCATCCCGCCGACGACGATGGCGATGCGCGCGCCGCGCGCGCCCGACCACGGCCGTGCGTAGACGTCGAAGGGGCGCCGGCCGTCTGCGGCGCGGATCGGCAGCGGCCCGGTCTCGGACTCCTCGATCAGCGCCTTGTCGGGCAGGTGCGCGACGCGCAGGTTCTGCCCGAGCGCCGAGGGGTCGCGGATCACCACGACGTTGCCGCCCGACCGCGCCGCGCCCGGATCGATGCGCGTGATCGACGGACCGTCGGCGCCGAGCGGCCGCTCGACCGACGGCGTCGGCCTCTCCGCGACGGCGGGCGCGGCCGCTTCGGCGGAGACGCGCGCGTCGGGCTGCAGCGCGATCGTGACCGGCGTGCGGTAGGGCCTCTCGCGCAATGCGATCAGGCCGGAGGCGCCGAACATCAGCACGGCCGCCGCGAGCCAGGCGCCGCCGACGCCCGGCGACGGAAGCTGCCAGCGCCATCCGGACCGAGGGCGCGACTGGCCCAGCGGCCGGTCGATGTCCTTCAAGGGCGTCTGCGAAGTCGACAAGCTGCGGTCCCCGTCGGCCGGCGAAGGCCGGGAATCGAGACTGCCGGAATCGGGAGCGATTCCGGCAGCGACGCAACACCGTTCGCGCGCGGCCGGCGAACCGGCCGCGGGCGGCTTACTGGTTGAGCACGGCCTGGTCCGGGTTCGGCGGGAAGGCCGCGTCCGTCTTGACGCCGCGCAAAAGGTCGAGCGCGTAGGAGAGCTGCACGTCGTCCTTCGGATCCGGCGGCACGTAGGCGGCCGAGCCGGAGCCCTTCTCGCTCTCCTCGGCGCCCTTGATGTGGCCCTTCAGGTCGGACTCGCCGCGGCTGACGTCGCGGCCCTGCAGTTCTTCCGGCAGCGGCTGGTCGACGCTGATGTCGGGCGTGATGCCCTTGCCCTGGATCGACTTGCCCGCCGGCGTGTAATAGAGCGCCGTGGTCAGGCGTAGCGCGCCGTTCTCGGCGAGCGGGATGATCGTCTGCACCGAGCCCTTGCCGAAGGACTGCGAGCCGAGCACGGTGGCGCGGCGGTGGTCCTGCAAAGCCCCGGCGACGATCTCGGAAGCGCTCGCCGAGCCGCCGTTGACCAGCACGATCAGCGGCTTGCCGTCGATCATGTCGCCCGGCCTGGCGTCGAAGCGAGAGATGTCCCTGGATTCGCGGCCGCGCGTCGAGACGATCTCGCCGCGGTCGAGGAACGTGTCGGAGACGCTCACCGCCTGGTCGAGCAGGCCGCCCGGATTGAGCCTGAGATCGAGCACGTAGCCCTTCAACTTGTCGCCCGGCACCTGCGCCTTGATCTGCTCGATCGCCTTCTGCAGGTCGTCGTAGGTCTTTTCGGTGAAGGAGGTGATCTTCATGTAGCCGACGTCGTTCTCGACGCGGAACTTGACCGCCTTGACCTTGATGACGTCGCGCACGATCGTGATCTCGATCGGCTTGTCGGCGCCTTCGCGCAGGATGGTGAGCTTGATCGGCGTGTTGACCAGGCCGCGCATCTTCTCGACCGCCTCGGTCAGGGTGAGGCCGCGCACCTCCTCGCCGTCGATCTCGGAGATGTAGTCGCCGGCCAGAACGCCGGCCTTGGCGGCGGGCGTGTCGTCGATCGGCGTGATCACCTTGACCAGCTCGTTCTCCATCGTCACCTCGATGCCGAGGCCGCCGAACTCGCCCTTGGTCTGGACGCGCATGTCCTTGGCGGCGTCCGGATTGAGGTAGGAGGAGTGCGGATCGAGCGAGGTGAGCATGCCGTTGATGGCGCTCTCCACCAGCGCCTTCTCGTCCGGCGGGGTGACGTACTGGCCGCGCACGCGCTCGAAGATGTCGCCGAAGATCGCGAGCTGGCGGTAGGTCTCCGAGCCGGCGGCATTGGCCGTCGATCCCGGCGCACCGTAGACCAGGCTCATGGCGGAAGCGCCCATCAGCGCGCCCGCGAAGAGAAGCGACACCTTACGAATCATTTCCTGTCCTTCCAGACATGCGTTCCGACCACCAGGGCGACGGATCGACGGGTTTTCCATCCTTGCGGAACTCGACGTAGAGTTCCGGTCCGGCATTTCCAGCCTCGAAAGCCGCCGCGCTCGCCACCCGGGCTTCTCCCATCGTCGCCACCGGCTCGCCGGCCAGCACCGATTGGCCAAGCGTCACGCTGATTCGGCTCAACCCCGCGAGCACGACATGATAGCCGTCGCCCGCGTCGAGTATCAAGAGTTGCCCGTAGGATCGGAAGGGCCCTGCATAAAGGACACTGCCGTCTGCGGGCGCTGTGACAATTGCCCCGGATTGTGTCGCAAGCGTGTCGCCGAGCATCACGCCGCCGTTACCGTCCCCGCCGCCGTATCTGTGCGTGAACCGGCCGGCCACGGGAAGCGGCAACTGTCCCGTCATCTTCGAGAAGGGCATCGCCTCGATCAGGCGATTCCCGTCGGGAATGGCCATCGCCGCGAGCGTTTCCTTGCGCTGCAGGCGCGCCTCCTCCTCCCGCCGCGCGCGCTCCTCGGCGGTCGCGGCCGCCGCCGCCTGCTTCTCCAGCGCGCCGATCAGCTCCTTCAGGCTCTTCGCCCTGGCGGCGAATTCCTCGGAGCGCTTCCGCTCCTCCGCCAGCGCCGTCTCGGACTGCCGGCGCAGCGTCTCCTTCTCCGCCAGCAGCAGGTCGAGCCTCTGCTTTTCCGCCCGCTGCCGCGCGATCGTCGCGTTCAGGCTGTCGCGTTCGGCCTCGATCGCCGCCAGCACGCGCTTGCGTTCGGCGAGGTCGGCGACGAGCAGTTCGGTCTCGGCGCGCAGCTCGGGCACCACGGCGCCGAGCAGGATGGCGCTGCGCACCGAGGACAGCGCGTCCTGCGGCTTGACCAGCAGCGCCGGCGGCGGGTTGAGCCCCATCCGCTGCAGGGCGCCCAGCACCTCCGCCAGGACGTCGCGGCGCTCGAGCAGCGACAGCCTGAGATCCTCTCCCTGGGCCTTCAGGCCCTCCAGCCGCTCGCTGATGTCGGCGACGTCGTGCGCCAGCTTCTTTTCCGTCTTCGCCGCCTGGATCAGGGCCGCGGTGATGCTGGCGTGGTCCTTGCGGATCGCCGCGACCTCGGCCGCGAGCTCGTCGAGCCGCTCCTGCGAGACGCCGGCGTCGCGCGCCAGCCGCTCGTATTCGGACCGGGTATCGGCATGCTGCTTGGCGAGCGACGCGGCGGAAAGCGGCTCGTTGGCCAGCGGCGAAGTGGTGGCCGCGCCCATGACGAGGGCGGCGGCGAGAAGCCGCGCCGTCGCGCCGGACCGGGTGAACATCGCAACCATCGCGCCAATACCGCTGTGAGGCTCGACCTTAGTGAGAGGTTCGTTAATGAACCATCAACCATGCGGGGTCCGCGCGCAATGGGCCGCGCCGCCGCGCGGGAAACCCGCCTCCCCGGCGCCGCGACGCGCCGGCCGGGCCGCGTTCAGGCGCGGTGGTAGGGATGGCCGCCGAGGATTGTCGCGGCGCGGTAGAGCTGCTCGGCGAGCATGATGCGCACCATCTGGTGCGGCCACGTCGCCGCACCGAAGGAGATGGCGAGCCCGGCGATCTCGTGGAGGGCCGCGTCGTGGCCGTCGGCGCCGCCGATGGCGATGACCAGCGAGCGCTTGCCGCCGTCGCGGAGGGTGGCGATCCTGTCGGCGAAGGCCTGCGAGGAGAGGTTCTTGCCGCGCTCGTCGAGGAGGATGATCTCGGCGCCGTCGACGGCGAGGGCGCGGAGCCGCTGGCCTTCCTCGCGCTTGCGCGCATCCGCGTCGCGGGCGCGGCTTTCGGGAGTCTCGATGACGCCGCCGAATTCGAGGCCGAGCGCGGGGCCGCTGCGGGCGAACCGCTCCAGATAACGGTCCGCCAGTTCCTTCTCGGGGCCGGCCTTCATCCGGCCCACGGCATGTACCGCTATTCGCATGTCCTGCCTTCGGGCGACCGGAGGAAGCCCCGGTCGACGTCTAGTGCAGCGTCTCTTCCTCGAGATCTGGCGCCTGCCACATCTTCTCGAGGTTGTAGAATTCGCGGACTTCCGGCCGGAAGACGTGGACGATCACGTCGCCCGTGTCGATCAGGACCCAGTCGGCGCCCGCCAGGCCTTCGACGCGCGCATTGCCCAGCCCGGCATCCTTGAGCGCTTTCAGGAGGTGCTCGGCGACGGCGGCGACATGGCGGTGCGAACGGCCCGACGCGACGACCATGTAGTCGCCGAGGCTGGACTTGCCCTGAATGTCGATGGAGACGATGTTTTCGGCCTTGGAGTCTTCCAGACTGGCAAGGACTGTTCTGATGGCGCGGGACACGATGTCGTTCATCCCGGCCGGCGAAGGCACGATTTCGGCCTTCTTCCGAAGTGCTGTTCTCAGTGTCTTTCCTTTCAAACAGGAACAACGAAGTCGCCGCAACGCAGGCGACATCCAATAGATAGGCAGAGATGAGTAACAGTTTCAAGACCGGCGGAGCCGGTTGCTGTCAGCGGGCCTCGTCCGTCTCGGGCGCGAAGGCCAGATCGGCGGGCAGCGGCGCCTGCGCCGACATCGGCGCGAAGGTCCCGTCGCCGTGCGCCGCGGGCGACTGCGACAGGCGCCACAGGACGAAGGCGCAGAAGGCCGCGGCGATGACGATCGCCACGTACATGAACGCCTGCGTGCCGAAGACGGCGGTCAGCGCGGTCGCGATGCCGGGGATCACGAAGCCCGACAGAGACCAGGCGAACAGCATCGAGCTGGACAGCGCGACGAGGTCCGCCTTGCTGGCGCGGTCGTTGGCGTGCGCGCTGGAGATCGAATAGATCGATTCCGTCGATCCGCCCCAGACCATGAAGACCGCCACCAGCACGATGAACGGTGCGCCGATCGTCAGGCTGGCGGCGATGCCTCCCGCCATCACCAGCAGCGACGCCGCGACGAGCACGTAGCGGCGGTCGGTCCGGTCCGAGATCCAGCCGAAGGGAAGCTGGACGAGGATGGTGCCGAGCTGCATCGACACCATCAGCACGGAGACCTGGCTCTGGCTGAAGCCGCTCGCCGTGGCGTGGATGGGCGCGAAGCCGGCGACCATCATCGACAGGCCGCCGACCGCCAGCATGCCGGCGAGGCCGACCGGCGAGATGTGCCAGGCGCGGGCAAGCGCGACCGACGCCGATTCGGGGGGCGGAGGCGGCTTCAGGCTGGTCATGCCGACCGGGATGATCGACAGCGCGGCAAAGACGATGGCGATGATCGGCGCCGCCGGCGTGTCGATGTCGACGAAGCTCATGGTCAGCGACCCGAGGCCGAGGCCGACGATGTAGCTGATGTAGAACGCCGACATGACGCGGCCGCGGATCGAATTGGCCACAGCGTCGTTCAGCCAGCTCTGCGCGACGATGAACAGGCCGCAGATGGCGAAGCCGTAGAGCGCGCGCGAGGCGATCCACAGCCACGGATAGGTGCCGACCGTGATCGCCGCGTTGGCGAGGATGATCATCGCCGAAAACGTCATATAGACGCGGGCGTGGCCGACGCGCCGCACCATGCTCCCGGTGAGGAAGCAGCCGAGGATGCCGCCCGCGGAGAGCCCGGTCAGGATCATGCCGGCCCAGGTCGGCGGCAGGCCGGCCGCGCCGAGGCGGAAGGGCACGTAGGCAAAGAGCAGGCCGTTGCCGATGGCGACCAGCGTCATCGACAGGATGACGCTGGTGATGGCGACGAGGCGCGGCGGCGCGCCATCTTCGGGCGTGTCGATCCTGTCGGTTCCGGGGGCGGCGGTCGTCATCCGACACGTCTAGCGTGCGGGCGGCCCTCCGCGCGACATCAAAAGCGACATGGCGGCCCGGAACCCCGCTGGACCACGCGAATGCGCGGCTTGGCGCAGGCCCGCCGGCCCCGCATTTCGCGAAAGCGCGTGGAAAGGGTTGTCCCCGCCTTCACTTCACCCCACTCTACGACGAACGGGAGGACGACGACGATCCGGCGAGAGGGCGAGAGGGCATGGACCAGACGATCTACCTGGTGACGCTGGTCGGCACGGGCCTGTTCGTGGCCGCCGCGTTCTCGAGCATGATCGCCTTCCGCTTCGGCGCGCCGCTGCTGCTGCTCTTCCTCGCCATCGGCCTCGCCACCGGCACCGACGGGCTCGGCATCGACTTCGACAATGCCGGCGTCGCCTATTTCGTCGGCTCGATCGCGCTGGCCGTCATCCTGTTCGATTCCGGTTTCGGCACCTCGATGTCGGTGCTGCGCCAGGCCGCCTGGCCGGCCGTGTCCCTGGCGACGGTCGGCGTGGTCGTCACCGCCGCGATCTTCGGCACGGCGACCTACTATCTCACCCGGCTGGACTGGCTGGAATCCTTCCTGCTCGGGGCCGCCGTCGCCTCGACCGACGCGGCCGCGGTGTTCTTCCTCCTGCGCGCCGGCAATCTGCACCTGCGCGAGCGCGTGCGCTCGACGCTGGAAATCGAGTCGGGAAGCAACGACCCGATCGCCATCTTCCTGACGATAACGCTGGTCGAGGTCATCGCCGCGGGCGCCGATCCCGAGGCGAACGTGCTGATGCTCGACGTGCTGCAGGGCTTCGCCGTGCAGATGGTCATCGGCGCGGCGGTCGGCATCGCCGGCGGCATGGTCATCGTCCGGCTGGTCGAGCGGCTGCACATGGACCAGGGCCTCCTGCCGATCTTCGTCCTCACCCTGTCGATGATGGTGTTCGCCGCCGCCGGCGCGCTGGGCGGCTCCGGCTTCCTCGCGGTCTATCTCGCCGGCCTCGTCGCCGGCAACGCCCAGATTCGCGCGGTCTCCAACCTCAAGCGCTTCCAGGCCGGCATGTCGTGGCTGGCGCAGATCATCATGTTCGTCGTGCTCGGGCTGTTCGCCACGCCTTCGCAGTTCCCGGCGATCGCGCTTCCGGCCGTCGCGCTCGGCCTCGTCCTGATCTTCGTCGCCCGGCCGGTCGCGGTCTGGCTGTGCCTCCTGCCCTTCCGCTTCGCCCGCAACGAGACGGCGTTCATCTCCTGGGTCGGCCTGCGCGGTGCCGTGTCGATCCTGCTCGCCATCACCCCGCTGCTCGCCAGCATCGAGGAGGGGCGCACCATCTTCAACTACGCCTTCATCATCGTCCTGGTGTCGCTGCTGGTACAGGGCTGGACCATCGGCCCGCTCGCGCGCCGCCTCGGCCTGATCGTGCCGCCGAGGATCGGGCCGCTCGACAAGGTCGAGCTGGAGCTGCCCGGCTCGGCGCACCACGAGCTGCTCGCCTACACGGTCGCGCCGGGAAGCCCGGTGGCGCGCGGCGAGCGCATCCCGCGCTGGGCGCGGCCGTCGCTGGTCGTGCGCGAGGGCCGCTCCATGCGCTTCCAGGATTCGGGGCGCCTCGCGGTCGGCGACCATGTCTACATCTTCGTCCCCGACCGCTATCCGCGCCTGCTCGACCGCCTGTTTGCCAGCCGCGCCGAGCTCGGGCCGGACGACGAGGATTTCTTCGGCGCCTTCAGCGTCGATCCCTCGCGGCCGGCGGCCGAGCTCGAGGCGGCCTACGGTCCGCCGCTCGGCGAGGACGAACGCAAGCTCGCCATCGGCGATCTCGTCAGGGAGCGCCTCGGTGGCCATGCCGAATATGCCGACCGCGTCGCGCTCGGGCCGATCGAGCTGATCGTGCGCGACGTCGACGAGAAGGGGCGCGTCACGGAGCTCGGCCTTTCGGTGGAGCCGCCGCCGCCGCCGAGCGTGCCCTTCTTCCTCAGTGCCGGCGAGCTTCGCGACCGCCTCGTCGCGCTGGCCCGGCGCCGGCGCGGCCGCCGCGCACCGGCCGCGGCCGAGAAGCCGGGGGGCCAGGAGCCGGCGGACGGCGAGCCGCTTCCCTGAGGGTTGCGACCGCCCCCTGCGCCAATTCGGACCTTGCATCGCGGCCGGCCCGCGCTAATGTCCGCGCCAAATCCAGGGCATGTCCGAATTCAAGGCACGGAAGGAGCGCACCATGGCCGGCTTCAGGACCCTCGACGACATCGGCCACGTCAGCGGCAAGCGGGTGCTCGTCCGCGTCGACCTGAACGTCCCGGTCGCCGACGGCAAGGTCACCGACGCGACCCGCATCGAGCGCGTCGCGCCGACCATCATCGAGCTCGCCGACAAGGGCGCCAAGGTCGTCCTGCTCGCCCATTTCGGCCGGCCGAAGGACGGGCCGTCGCCGGAATTCTCGCTGGAGCCGATCGCCCGCGCCACCGCCGACATCCTCGGCCGGCCGGTCGCCTTCGTCTCCGACTGCATCGGCGAGAAGGCCGCGGGCGCGATCTTCGCCATGATGCCGGGCGACATCGCCCTGCTCGAGAACACCCGCTTCTACAAGGGCGAGGAGAAGAACGACCCGGACTTCGCCGACAGGCTCGCCGCCAACGGCGACCTCTACGTCAACGACGCCTTCTCCGCCGCCCACCGCGCGCATGCCTCGACCGAGGGCCTCGCCCGCCGCCTGCCTTCCTTCGCCGGCCGCACCATGCAGGCCGAGCTGGAGGCGCTGGAGAAGGGACTCGGCAATCCGGCGAAGCCCGTCGTCGCCATCGTCGGCGGCGCCAAGATCTCGACCAAGCTCGACCTGCTGATGAACCTGGTGCGCAAGGTCGACGCCCTCGTCATCGGCGGCGGCATGGCCAACACCTTCCTCGCCGCGCGCGGCACCGATGTCGGCAAGTCGCTGTGCGAGCACGACCTCGCCCAGACCGCCCGGCAGATCATGATCGAGGCGGCGACCGCCGGCTGCGCCATCATCCTGCCCTCCGACGCCGTCGTGGCGAAGGAGTTCAAGGCGGGTGCGGCGTCCGAGACCGTCGCCATCGATCGCGTGCCCGCCGACGGCATGATCCTCGACCTCGGCCCGAAGACGGTGGTCACCATCGGCGAGTGGATCGACCGCGCCGCGACGCTGGTCTGGAACGGCCCGCTCGGCGCCTTCGAGATCGAGCCCTTCGACCGCGCCACCGTCGACGCCGCGCAGCACGCCGCCAGGCGCACGCGCGAGGGCAGGCTGGTCTCGGTCGCCGGTGGCGGCGACACGGTGGCGGCGCTGAACCATGCCGGCGTCGCCGACGACTTCACCTATGTCTCCACCGCCGGCGGCGCCTTCCTCGAATGGATGGAAGGCAAGGAACTGCCCGGCGTGAAGGTGCTCGAGGCCTGATCCGGAGCGCCCGGCCGAGGCCTGCGAAGGCCCCGCCGCGACCGATTCACCAAGGCCGATCTTTCAATCGATTCGACCTCTTGCGCGCCATTCCGTTCGCCGGCGGCCTCTGCTAAGCGGCCTTCCGACAGCAAGAAACGGAGGCACGAGATGAGCGAACGGATCGCGGCCATGGCGGCCCAGGCGGCAATGAAGGACGGCTTCATCGCCGCGCTCGACCAGTCGGGCGGCTCGACGCCCAAGGCGCTGAA
>CALFXR010000237.1 GCA_937958475.1 uncultured Mesorhizobium sp.
GTGGGGGCGAGGAGTGGCGCCCGTCCTTCACGCTTCGTCATCCACGGGCAAGCGACGCGGTGCGTGCCTCCCTTCTCCCCTTGCGGGAGAAGGTGGATCGGCCGAAGGCCGAGCCGGATGAGGGGTGGTGCGTGGAGCGCGGCGCGGCCCGCAAGGTGCTGACAGCGCTTCGTTTTTCGCCGTCGCGATACGGCCAGCACCCCTCATCCGCCCCTTCGGGGCACCTTCTCCCGCAGGGGGAGAAGGGGGGCGCCCGTCCTTCGCGCTTCGTCGTCAACGGGAAAGCGACGCGGAGCGGAGCGCGATCCGAGGATCCGCGGCCTGCCGGAGAAGGCGCGGTTTCCCGGCCGCGAAGCGGATCCGCCCCGCCACAATGACCCGGCCCGGCAGATCCTCGGGTCAAGCCCGAGGATGACGAGCGAAAGAGCCGGTGCTCGGCCGCCGCTTCGCGGCTCCGCCACGACGCCGCAGGCGAGGAGGCAAGGCGGAGCGCAAGTGTCGCGGCGGGTCGGGAGGCCGGCGTCGCGGCAGGCAAAGCTTTGTTAACCCTAACGATGTGTAATCGATCCCAGCCGAAACCAGTCCACGGCATGGAAGTCGAGTGACGTGAAAGCATCCGCCCAGTCAGCAGTGTTTGGCAAGCGCCGGGAGCCCCATACGGTCATCATCGCCCGCGGCGACGATATCCGCCACTTCACGGTGAGGCCGTGGATGGCGGCGCTCGCCGGCTCGGCGCTCGCGGCCATCGCCGTCGGCTACCTGCTCGCCACCTCCTATCTCGTCCTGCGCGACGACCTGATCGGCGCCGCGGTGGCCAGGCAGGCGCGCATCCAGCAATCCTACGAAGACCGCATCTCGGCGCTGCGCGCCCAGGTCGACCGGATCACCAGCCGGCAGCTGCTCGACCAGCAGCTGATGGAGAACAAGGTCTCCGAACTCTTGGCCCGCCAGAGCGTGCTGTCGCAGCGGCACGGCCGGATCGGCCCGATCCTCGAACGCGCGGCCGGCGAGACGGGGCTGCTGCCCGCCGCCGTCCCGGTGCCGGCGCAGAAGCCGCAGGTCCGCGCCGACGCCGGCGCGACGCCCGTCCTCGCCCATGCCGCCCCGGCGGGCAACGCTTCGCCGCTGCCGCTGCGCACCGGCAGCGTCGACCGCGAATCGGCGGCCGACCGGGCCGACAAGCTCTTCGTCGCCATCAACCAGTCGCTGCGCGCCATCGAAGGCGAGCAGCTGACCAAGATCGCCACGCTCGCCGAGAACGCCGCCGAGACGGCCGACGTGATCGCCCAGGCGCTGGAGGATGCCGGCCTGGAGATCGACGTCGACTACGGCAAGCAGGGCATCGGCGGTCCGCTGGTCGCTCCCGACCGTGCCACCGAGTTCGACACGCGGGTGCGCGAACTCGACGAGGCGCTCGACCACCTCGACGCCATGAAGAAGGAAGCGCGCCGCTATCCGATCGCCAATCCGGCGCCGGGCGTCTCGGTGTCGAGCGGCTTCGGCATCCGCCGCGATCCCCTGCTCGGCACGCCGGCCATGCATGCGGGCATCGACTTCCGCGGCGCCATCGGCTCGCCGGCCCGCGCCACCGGCAAGGGCACGGTAATCAAGGCCGGCTGGAACGGCGGCTACGGCCGCATGGTCGAGATCGACCACGGCGACGGCTTCACCACGCGCTACGCCCACCTGAGCAAGGTCCTGGTGAAGGTCGGCGACAAGGTCGCGGTCGGCGACGTCGTCGGCAAGATCGGCTCCAGCGGCCGGTCCACCGGCCCGCACCTGCACTACGAGGTGCGCAGGCACGGCGAAGCCATCGACCCCGTGCGTTTCCTCAAGGCGGGACGCAAGGTCAGCGCGCTCCTGTAGGGCCGGCGCGGCCGACCCGTCAGTCGATGTCGGCGATGGCCTGGCCGGCACCGCCCTCGATGCGCTGCGACAGCGATGCTTCCATGAACGGATCGAGGTCGCCGTCGAGCACGTCCGACGGGCTGGTGCTCTCGACCCCGGTGCGCAGGTCCTTGACCAGCTGGTAGGGCTGCAGCACGTAGGAGCGGATCTGGTGGCCCCAGCCGATGTCGGTCTTGGCGGCTTCCGTGGCGTTGGCCGCGGCCTCGCGCTTCTTCAGCTCCTCCTCGTAGAGGCGCGAGCGCAGCATTTCCCAGGCCTTCGCCTTGTTCTTGTGCTGCGAGCGCTCGGCCTGGCAGGCGACCGCGATGCCGGTGGCGAGATGGGTGATGCGCACGGCCGAATCGGTGGTGTTGACGTGCTGGCCGCCCGAACCCGAGGAACGGTAGGTGTCGATGCGCACGTCGGATTCGCTGACGTCGATCTGGATCGAATCGTCGACGACCGGATAGACCCAGACGCTCGAGAACGAGGTGTGGCGCCGCGCGTTGGAATCGAACGGCGAGATGCGCACCAGGCGGTGCACGCCCGATTCCGTCTTCAGCCAGCCATAGGCGTTGTGACCCTTGATGAGCAGGGTCGCCGACTTGATGCCGGCCTCCTCGCCCTCGTGGACTTCCAGCACCTCGACCTTGAAGCGGCGCCGCTCGGCCCAGCGCGTGTACATGCGCAGGAGCATGTTGGCCCAGTCCTGGCTCTCGGTGCCGCCGGCACCCGCATGGACTTCGAGATAGGTGTCGTTGCCGTCGGCCTCGCCCGACAGCATGGATTCGATCTGGCGCGCCCTGGTCTCGCCGGCCAGCGAGCGGATCGCCGCCTCGGCCTCGGCGACGACGGACGCGTCGCCCTCCTCCTCGCCGAGCTCGATCAGGCCGAGATTGTCCTCGAGCGCCTGGGTGAGGCCGCGCACCGACCTGATGCCGTCGTCGAGCGACTGGCGCTCGCGCATCAGCTTCTGGGCTTCCTGCGGGTCATTCCAGAGACTGGAATCCTCCGCGCGCATGTTCAGGTAGTCTAGTCTCTTGATCGCCTGATCCCAGTCAAAGATGCCTCCTCAGCAGGCTTATCGCCTGCTTGATCTCGTCGACCAGGTTCTGGGTTTCCGTGCGCATGAATGCTGTCTTCTCGCTGCCGGCATGCCGGATTGAATCGGCGCGGACCATAGGGAGGCCCCTGCGCGCTGTAAAGGAAAATGGCGGTGCGTCAGCGGCGGCTAGTAAAGCCCGCCGCCGCCGCTCTGGATCGCCTTGTTGGCCTGCGGCGACAGGGCTTCGCCGAAGCCGTTGGAGCCGTCCTCGCCCATGCCGATCACCCAGTAGCTGTCGGCGGGGCCGGTTCCGGGCTTGAAGGCCTCCATGATGGTGCCGCCCTCGCCCTGCGCCGCCTGCATGCCGGTCTTGCGGTTGATGGCGATCAGCTTCATGCCCTCGGGCACCTGGAAGTCGACGATCGGCTTGTCCTTCAGCGCTTCCGCCATGAACTCCTTGAAGATCGGCGCGGCGAGGCCGCCGCCGGTCGATCCCTTGCCGAGGCCCTGCGGCTTGTCGTAGCCGAGATAGAGGCCGACGACGAGGTTGGGCGTGTAGCCGATGAACCAGGTGTCCTTCTCGTCGTTGGTCGTGCCGGTCTTGCCGGCGATCGGACGGCCGAGCTCGGCGACCGTGGTGGCGGTTCCGCGCGTGACGACGCCTTCCATCATCGAGGTGATCTGGTAGGCGGTCATCGGATCGAGCACCTGTTCGGCGTTGTCGATCAGTTCCGGCTCGGGCTGGTCCATCCAGTCCTTCGCCACGCAGCCCTCGCAGGCGCGCTCGTCGTGCTTGAAGACGGTCTTGCCGTAGCGGTCCTGGATGCGGTCGATCAGCGACGGCTTGATCTGCCTCCCGCCATTGGCCATCACCGCATAGGCGGAGACCATGCGCATGACGGTGGTCTCGCCGGAGCCCAGCGACATCGCGATGTGCGGCGCCATCTTGTCGTAGACGCCGAACCGCTCGGCATATTCGGCGACCAGCTTCATGCCCATGTCGTTGGCCAGGCGCACCGTCATCAGGTTGCGCGAGCGCTCGATGCCGTTGCGCAGCGTCGAAGGCCCGGCGGCCTTGCCGTCATAGTTCTTCGGCGTCCAGGTCGAGTTGCCGATGGTGATGGTGATCGGCCCGTCCATGATCACCGATGCCGGCGTGTAGCCGTTGTCGAGCGCGGCGGCGTAGACGATCGGCTTGAACGACGAACCCGGCTGGCGCTTGGCCTGCGTCGCCCGGTTGAACTCCGATTCCGCATAGGAGAAGCCGCCGACCATGGCGAGCACGCGGCCGGTGTGCGGGTCCATCGCCACCATGCCGCCGGAGACTTCCGGAACCTGGCGCAGGTCGTAGGCGCCCTCGCCCTCGGCCGCCTTCTCGACGAAGACGACGTCGCCGGGAAGCAGGACCTCCTCGGGCGACGACGCCTTGACGCGCTTGCCCTTGGAGACGTAGCGCATCGCCCAGTTCATGCCGTCTTCGGTCAGAGCCGCCGTCTCGCGCGCCGCCTCGATCTCTCCGGAAATCTCGCGCCGGGGCTGGAGGCCGATCGAGACGCTGTCCTTGGAACTCTCCAGGACCACCGCCAGCCGCCATTCGGGGACGTCGTCGAGCGACTTGACCTTGGCGAGCGCCGCGCCCCAGTCGCCCGAGATGTCGATCTTTTCGCGCGGGCCGCGATAGCCGCGCAGGCGGTCGAATTTGATCAGGCCGTTCTGCAGCGCCTTGCGCGCGAACAGCTGGAGCTGCGGGTCGAGCGTGGTGCGCACCGACAGCCCGCCCTCGTAGAGAGCGTCCTCGCCGTAGCGGGAGATGATCTCGCGCCGGACTTCCTCGGTGAAGTACTCGCCGGCGAACAGGTAGGTGCCCTTGCGCCGCGGCGACACGCCGAGCGGCTCGGCCTTGGCCTTCTCGCCCTCGGCGCGTTCGACGTAGCCGTTCTCGACCATCTGGTCGATCACCCAGTTGCGTCGCTCGACGGCCCGGTCGGTGTGCTTGAACGGATGATAGTTCGACGGGCCCTTCGGCAGCGCCGCCATGTACGCCGCCTCGGCCACGGTCAGTTCGTTGACCGACTTGTCGAAGTAGGTCAGCGCCGCGCCGGCGATGCCGTAGGCGCCGAGACCGAAGAAGATCTCGTTCATGTAGAGTTCGAGGATCCGATCCTTGGAATAGGCCTGCTCGATGCGGAAGGCGAGGATCATCTCCCTGATCTTGCGATCGTAGGTCTGGTTGGCCGTGAGCAGGAAGTTCTTGGCGACCTGCTGCGTGATCGTCGAGGCGCCGACCGGCCGCCGGCCGGAGCCGAGGTTCTGGAAATTGGTGACGATGGCGCGGACGAGACCGGTCACGTCGATGCCGGGGTGGGAATAGAAGTTCTTGTCCTCGGCCGAGAGGAACGCCGCCTTGACGCGGTCCGGCACCGCCTGGATGGGCAGGAAGAGCCGCCGTTCGCGCGCGAACTCGGCCATCAGGGAGCCGTCGCCCGCATGCACGCGCGTCGTCACCGGCGGTTCGTACCGCGCCAGCACCTCGTAGTCGGGCAGATCCTTCGTCAGCGCGCTGATGTAGATGCCTACGCCCGCCGCGACGACGAGCGCCAGCATGACGCCCACGCCGAACAAGTATCCGATGAGACGAATCATTCCCGCTCCAGTCCCAGCCTTCGTCCGTCCCGCACGGCGGACGCTGCAGCCGACGCGCGCCGTAGCGGCGACAGCTTGACGCCGTCAACTCTTGTCGTGCCGATGTGGGCAAAATACGGCAGGACCGCGACCAAGATCGCATCGCCGGTCGCAACAGGCCCGCCGTGTCCGCGATGCAACGGTCGCGACGCCGGCACGGCCGCTACGTGCATCTCACCCGCCTGCGCCGAGCTTGGCCTGGGCGAACAGGCCGATGGCCTTGGAGATGCTGCCGACGGCCTTGCGCCGCCAATCGCCGTCGAGGAGCTGCTGTTCGTCCTGCGGGTTCGAAAGGTAGCCGAGCTCGACGAGGACGGACGGCACGTCCGGCGCCTTGAGCACGCGGAAGCCGGCCGAGCGGTGCGGATTGTTGATCATCTCGATGCTGTCGGAGAGTTCGCCGACGAGCGATCGCGCGAAGCGCATCGAGAAGGAATGCGTCTCGCGCCGGATCAGGTCAACGAGGATGTTGGCGACCTCCTGATTCTCCTCGACGATCTCGATGCCGGCGAGCTGGTCGGAGAGGTTTTCGCGGTCCGCGGTGGCTTCCGCCTCGGCGTCCGACGCCTTGTCCGAGACCGTATAGACGGTGGCGCCGCGGATGTTCTTTAGGCGGATCGTATCGGCGTGGATGGAGATCAGCAGGTCCGCCTCGTGCGAGCGCGCCAGGCGGACCCTCTCGTCGAGGCGCAGGAAGACGTCCTTGTCGCGGGTCATGTAGACGTCGTAGGCGCCCGATTCCTGGAGCGCGGCCTTGAGTTCGAGGGCAAACGACAGCGTGATCGCCTTTTCCACGGATCCGTTCACGCCTTCCGCGCCGCCGTCGATGCCGCCGTGCCCCGGGTCGAGCACCACCGTGAAGCGCTTGCCCTCGCGCGGCGCCGCCTTGGCGACGCGGCCGGTCTTGGCCGTCGTGGTGGAACCGGTCGTCTCGGCCTGCAGCGCCAGCGCCGCGTCGTAGGCCGCCTCGGAGGACGATACCATGTCGACGACCAGGCGGTATCCCGGGCTCGCCTCGTTGGCGATCACGTCGACGCGCTCCAGCTCGAACGGGCCCTTGGCGGTGAGAATCAGCCGCGACACGCCCGCCTCGATGTTGCCGTAGCGAACGGCGGAAATCAGGCCGCGCGGCTCGAGATCGGCGGCATCCAGGGCAAGCCCGGTGTCCGGCAAATCGATCACCAATCTGTGAGGACCACGCAGAAGGAACCATTTCGGATCGGGTTCGGAGTCGAACTGGAGGACGAAACGCATGCGCGCCGCGTCGCCGGCGAGCTTGAATCCATCCGCGGTCACGGCATGGCCGGCGGCATGAGCCTGCGCGGCAAGGAACGGCGCAGCGAGGGACAGGACGAGAAGAAGCCCCCGCAACCAGCGGTAAAACCCGCGGAATCCTGCAATTTCGTGACGAACCACGACTCGCTCCGCCTGTCCACCGAACCCATTCAAACGCACGACGCCCGCTCCGATCGCCACTCGGCCGATTAACGATTCGTAGCGTCACATGGTTAAGCAAGCCTTTCCGCCGCGGGCGGCCGTCGCCGCCCCTTTCCGGAGCGAAGGAAGCGAGGGGTTGCCTTGGCTTCCGGCAGATCATAAAAGCGACATCGGACCATCGCAATGCCCGGTAACGACCGGCCGCCTCACCTGAAACTGTTCAAGGTTGTTGAGGTCCTGGCGTATCCGGGACAAGGGTGGTTCCGACAGGATTCTTCAGAGCTTCCGGTGACGCGGATGCACTGATGTTCGAAAACGGCCGAGGCGTGCGTCTCGTGCCGGCTCATTGCGAGCAAATCAGCGGGTCCGGTTTCCGGACCTTTGTTCAAATGGTTCCGCAGGATCTGCGATGGCGTTAGCTGCAGCGAAGGAACGAGACGGGAAAACCCGCGCCATGACGGCGCCGGCCGGCTCCTTCGCTGCGTCACGCCCGCCGATGGCGGACTGCAATTTATCCGGCAAGGCCGATCGGGCGGATTCAAGAACGGGCTTCGTTGCTCGCGAATTCCCACGCCCGGCTGCCGGGGAGACACACAATGCCCAACAAAATGCTCATAGACGCCTCCCACCCGGAGGAAACGCGAGTCGTCGTCGTCCGCGGTAATCGCATCGAAGAATTCGACTTCGAATCCCAGGACAAGAAACAGCTCAAGGGTAACATCTACCTGGCCCGCGTGACGCGGGTCGAACCGTCGCTCCAGGCGGCGTTCGTGGAGTATGGCGGCAACCGCCACGGCTTCCTCGCCTTCAGCGAAATCCATCCCGACTACTACCAGATCCCGGTCGCCGACCGTCAGGCGCTGCTCAAGGCCGACGCCGAGGCGGCCAATTCCGAGGATGACGAGGACGAGGACGAGGACCGCCGCGACCGTGGACGCGGACGGCGCCGCCGGCGCGGCCGCAATCGCGACCAGGAGCGGCGCAGCGACCAGCCGCAATCGGCGGCCGGCGACGCAGCCTCCTCCGACGATCACGAGGCCGACGAGACCGGCGAAGCTGAAGACCTGGCACCCATCGAGTCCATGGCTGAGACGATCGAAGCGGCCGCGGCCTTCGTCGAAGGCGGCGCCGACGACGGCGAAGCAGGTGTCGAGAATGTCGCGGCCGACGAAGAAGCGGGCGTCGAGAACGTCGCCGACGGCGATGACGACGACAGCCGCGGCCCGACGTCGATGGCCGCCGAAATCGACGTGGACACGATCTCCGAGCCGGCTTCGGCGAACGAGGACCGTGGCACTGTCGAGGAGATCAGCGGCTCGGGCGACGAAGACAGCGGCGTCGAATCGGTCGGCGCGGAAGACGCGCTCGAGGAAGCGCGCGAGCGCCGCCGCCCCATGCGGCGCAACTACAAGATACAGGAAGTCATCAAGCGGCGGCAGATCCTGCTCGTCCAGGTCGTCAAGGAGGAGCGCGGCAACAAGGGTGCGGCGCTGACCACCTACCTGTCGCTCGCCGGGCGCTACTCGGTGCTGATGCCCAATACCGCCCGCGGCGGCGGCATCTCGCGCAAGATCACCAACGCCCAGGACCGCAAGCGGTTGAAGGAGGTCGTCCAGGACCTCGACGTTCCGGACGGGATGGGCGTCATCCTGCGCACGGCCGGCGAGAGCCGCACCAAGGCCGAGATCAAGCGCGACTACGAGTACCTGATGCGCATGTGGGAGACGGTGCGCACGCTGACGCTGCAGTCGACCGCCCCTGCCCTCGTCTACGAGGAAGGCTCGCTCATCAAGCGTTCCGTGCGCGACCTCTACAACAAGGACATCGACGAAATCCTGGTCGCCGGCGAGGACGGCTATCGCGAGGCCAAGGACTTCATGCGCATGCTCATGCCGAGCCATGCCAAGGTGGTGCAGCCCTATCGCGACACCGTCCCGATCTTCGCCCGCAACGGCATCGAGGCGCAGCTCGACCGCATGCTGCAGCCGCAGGTGACGCTGAAGTCGGGCGGCTACATCATCATCAACCAGACCGAGGCGCTGGTCTCGATCGACGTCAACTCCGGCCGCTCGACCAAGGAGCACTCGATCGAGGACACGGCGCTGCAGACCAACCTGGAGGCGGCCGAGGAGGTCGCCCGCCAGCTGCGCCTGCGCGACCTTGCCGGCCTGATCGTCATCGACTTCATCGACATGGAGGAGAACCGGAACAACCGGTCGGTCGAGAAGCGGCTCAAGGACCATCTGAAGAACGACCGCGCCCGCATCCAGGTCGGCCGCATCTCGCATTTCGGCCTGCTCGAGATGTCGCGCCAGCGCATCCGGGCGAGCGTGCTCGAATCGACCATGAAGCCCTGCCCGCACTGCGGCGGCACGGGCCATGTGCGCTCGGATTCGTCCGTGGGCCTGATGGTGATCCGCGCCATCGAGGAGTTCCTGCTGAAGGACTCGCGCCACCACATCACGGTGCGCACGCCGACGGCCACCGCGCTCTACGTGCTCAACCACAAGCGTTCGAACCTGGTCGAACTGGAGCGGCGCTTCGGCCTGACCATTACGCTCGAGTCCGACGAGACGCTCGGCGCCCAGCATTTCGCCATCTTCCGCGGCGCCGTCGCCGAGAAGCCGGTGGGCATGCCCGACACCCGGCCGATGCCGGTCGGCTATGTCGAGGACGAGAGCATCGAGGACGATATCGTCGAGGAAGAGGCCGCGGAGGTCGAGGAGGCCGAAGCCTCGCCGGCGCCGGCCGAGCCCGCGCGCACGGGCGACGGGGACGCCGGACGCGACCAGCGCAAGCGCCGGCGCCGTCGGCGTCGCGGCGGCCGCGACAGGGATCGCGACCGCGATCAGGCCGCAACCGCGACGGTGCCCGGATCGGCGCAGGAGTCCGCATCGGACGCCGAGGACGAAGGCGAAGAGGGCGACGACGACACCGCACAGCCGGAAACGGAGGCCACCGCTGCGGCTGCCGCTGCCGCTGCCGAAGGCGAGCGCAAGAAGCGCCGGCGCGGCAAGCGCGGCGGACGCCGCAACCGCGACGAGGAAGGCGGCGAGGCCGTAACGGAGAGCGAGGCCGAGGTCGGCGAAGCTACGGCCGAGGAGGCCGTTGCCGCGACCGTGACCGAGGTTGCGGCCGAGGAGCCGGCCGTTGCCGTCGAACCGGCACCCGAGCCGGTCGAGGAGGTTGCTCCCGCCAAGCCGAAGCGCGCCCGCCGCAGCACCAAGGCGAAGAAGGAAGAAGCCGCAGCAGCGGAGGCGCCCGCCGCCGAAGTGGCGGCCGCCGAGCCGGCTGTAGCCGTGGCCGAAACGCCTGCCGTCGTGGAAGAACCGGTCGCGGAGGCTCCCGTCGAAGAAGCCCCCGCCCGTGCGTCCCGCCGTCGGTCGACGGAAGCGGCCGCTTCGGAGCCGGTCCTGGTCTCCTCCGCCCCCGACGCGGAACAGAAGCCGAAGAAGGCCGGCTGGTGGCAGAAGAAGGGGTTCTTCTGAGCCTAGCCGCAACGTTGCTTGAAGAAACCGGGGCAAGTCCCCGGTTTTCTTTTTTAAAGCGTCAGCTGCGCCGACCCAGCCAGCGGCCGATCCGCTCGACGGCCGTGGCGATCTCGCCCGGGTGCCCGGCATAGGACAGGCGCAGATGGCGGTGGCCCTCGACGGGATCGAAATCCCGTCCGGGCGTGACCGCGACATGCGCTTCGGCGAGGATGCGGCGGGCGAAGTCCATGCTGTCGTTGGTCAGCGCCGACACGTCGCAATAGGCGTAGAACGCTCCGTCCATCGGCGCCGCGAGGCGGAAGCCGAGCCCGGGCAGGCGGTCGAGCAGAAGTTCGCGATTGGCCGCATAGCGCGTCTTCACCGCCTCCAGCTCCGCCGTCGCCGAGAACGCCTCGACCGCGGCGATCTGCGAGAGTTCCGGCGCCGAGATGTAGAGGCTCTGCTGGATCCGCTCGATCTGCCTGACCATGGCCTCCGGCACCACCATCCAGCCGATTCGCCACCCGGTCATGCAGTAGTACTTCGAGAACGAATTGATGATCGTGCAGTCGGCATCGAGAGAAAGCGCCGTCACGTCGGGCGCCGAATAGGCGAGCCGGTGGTAGATCTCGTCCGAAATCGCGGCGACGCCGAGGTCGCGGGCGGCGGCGAGGAGCTCTTCGAGGTCGCCGCGCGGGATGACGGCGCCGGTCGGGTTGGCGGGGCTGGCGAAGAGCACGCCCTTCAGCGGCTTCGCGCGATGCGCATCGACGAGATGCGCGGCGGTCAGGTGCCCCGCCCCGTGCAGTTCGATCTCGACCACCTCGGTGCCGAGCGCCGACAGGATGTTGCGGTAGGCCGGATAGCCGGGCGCCGCGACGGCGACGCGGTCGCCGGGGTCGAACATGGCGAGGAAGGCGAGGTTGAAGGCGGCGGACGAACCGGTCGCGACCACGACCCGCGACGCCGGCACGTCGATGCCGTAGTGCTCGCCGTAGTGCGCCGCGATCGCCTCGCGCAGCCGCGCCATGCCGAGCGAATCGGTGTAGCCGATGCGCCCGTCCTCGAGGGCACGCGTCGCGGCGGCGCGCACCGCTGCCGGGGCCGGATCGGACGGCTGGCCGACCGCCATCGAAATGACCGGATGGCCGAGCGACTTCAGCCGGTTCGCCTCGGCGAGCACGTCCATGGCGTGAAACGGCTCGACGGCCCCGCGCCGAGAAATCGAGACTGCCATGTGCCGGATCGCCTTTTGTCGTGAACCACTTGCCCGCCCGGTCGCACAAATGCCGGAATGCTGTGGAGATCACAAGTTCATGATGTTCGGAGCCCCTTCTTTCCAACGATTGAGCGCTGGGCTACCTGTGCCTCCAGCCATGCGGATACCGTCGCCCATCTCTCCGGCCCGGAGCCGGCTGGCACGCGCGCTCGTCGCCGCGGCGGTTCTCCTGCACGGCATGGCCTCCAGCGCGCCGGCGCACGCCCAGCAGGGCGGCGTGCCCGTCGTCCGCGACGCCGAGATCGAGGCCCTGGTGCGCGACTACGCACGGCCGATCTTCAAGGCGGCGGGGCTCGCCAACAGCGGCATCAACATCATCCTGGTCAACGACGACCGCTTCAACGCCTTCGTCGCCGGGCGACGCATGTTCATCAACACCGGCGCCCTGCTCCAGTCGGAGACGCCGAACGAGATCATCGGCGTGATCGCCCATGAAGCCGGCCACATCGCCGGCGGCCACCAGGAGCGGCTGCGCGAGCAGCTCGCCCGTGCCCAGACCATGGCCGTGGTGGCGGGACTGCTCGGCGTCGGCGCGACGATCGCCGGCGCGGCGACGAAGAGCGGCGGCCTCGCCCAGGCCGGCAGCGGCATCGCGCTCGGCGGTGCCGAAATGGCGCGCCGCGGCCTGCTCGGCTACCAGCGCACCGAGGAGACGACGGCCGACCGCTCCGCCCTCGAATATCTCGAGGCGACCGGCCAGTCGGCCAAGGGCATGCTCACCACCTTCGCCCGCTTCGCCAGCGCGCTGTCGCTGTCGGGCGCCAAGGTCGATCCGTACCAGGTCAGCCATCCGATGCCGCGCGATCGCGTCTCCAACCTGGAGACGCTGGCGAAGAAGAGCCGCTTCTTCGACAAGAAGGACCCCGAAGCGCTGCAGCTGCGCCACGACATGATGCGCGCCAAGATCGCCGTCTACACGCAGGGCCAGGCGGCGGCGAGCCGCCTGTTCAAGAAGGATCCGCGCGGACCGGCGATGATGTATGGCGACGCCATGGCCACCTATCTCTACGGCAATCCGAAGAGCGCGCTGCAGAAGGCCGACGCGCTGATCAAGGCGAATCCCGGGAACCCCTACCTCCACGAGCTGCGCGGAGACATCCTGATCAAGGCGAACAAGCCGGCGGAGGCCGCGCAGGCCTATGCCAGCGCCGTCAAGCTCGATCCGGCGAAGTCGGGCATCCTGCAGGTTTCCTACGGCCAGGCGCTGCTTGCCACCGGCAAGCCGGACGCCGTGCAGAAGGCCGTCGGCGAGATCCGCAAGGGGCTCGACCGCGACCGCGAGAACATCAGCGCCTACCGTTTTCTCGCCCAGGCCTACGGCCAGCTGGGCGAGGTCGGCGAAGCCGAACTCGCCACGGCGGAAGGGTACTTCTATTCCGGCGTCTATCACGACGCCAAAGTCTTCGCCGCACGCGCGCAGCAGAAACTCAAGCGCGGCTCGCCGGCCTGGGTTCGTGCACAGGACATCATCAACTACAAGGCACCCGGCAAGAAGAAGTGACAGCCGCTTCCTGCCGCAACAGCAGAATGGGACAGACATGACACGGGCAATCCTCCTCGGTACGACGGGAATCGCGACCGCCTTCGCGATGCTTGCCTTCGGCTACATCTCGGGCAAGCCGCAGCCCGCGATCGCCGGCGACACGCCGCAGGTCATGGCCCAGGCGCAGGGCATCGACCGCAAGGAGGTCGAGGAGATCGTCCGCGACTATTTGCTGAAGAATCCGGAAATCCTGGTCGAGATGCAGTCGATCCTCGAGGCGAAGCAGAAGGAAGAGGAGCGCATCGCGCAACTCGACACCATCAAGGGCGCCAAGGACGTCATCTTCAACGCGGCCCATGACGGCATCGTCGGCAATCCGCAGGGCAAGGTGACCATCGTCGAGTTCTACGACTACAATTGCGGCTACTGCAAAAGGGCGCTGGAGGACATGCAGTCTCTGGTCGCCGCCGATCCCGACCTGCGCTTCGTGCTCAAGGAGTTCCCGATCCTCGGGCCGGATTCGCAGAAGGCGCACGTCGTCTCGCAGGCGTTCCTGAAGCTGATGCCGGAGAAGTACGGCGAATTCCACGTCCGCCTGATCGGTGGCCAGGGCCGCGCGGGCGAAGCGACCGCGATCAAGATCGCCGTCGAACTCGGCGCCGACGAGGCGAAGCTGCGCGAGGCGATGAAGGATCCGGCCATCACCGAGGTGTTCTCGCAGACCTACGAACTCGCCAACAAGCTGCACATCACCGGCACGCCCTCCTACGTCGTCGGCAACGAGGTGGTGTTCGGCGCGCTCGGCCGGGACGTGCTTTCCGAGAAGATCGCCGGCGCCCGCGCCTGCCTCGCCGACGCGACCTGCTGATTTCCGTGGAGTAAGGGCGACAATCGTCCCGCCACAGTGGAAAACCGGCATCCGGCGCTCTTTCCGCGGCGAAACTTGACGACTATAGAGGGTTCGCGCGGCCGATCGTCGCGCGCGGAGAGGCTTGCGATTTGAAGACGGTCTACGTTGTCAACGGACCCAACCTGAACATGCTCGGCAAGCGCGAGCCGGGCATCTATGGCGGGACCGACCTGGCCGGGATCGAAGCCGACTGCCGCGCCCTCGCCGCGGAGCTGGGCGTCGAGATCGAATTTCGCCAGTCCAACCACGAGGGCGATCTCGTCGACTGGATCCAGGAGGCCGGCGAAAGCGCCGCCGGCCTGGTTCTCAACGCGGGAGCCTACACCCACACTTCGATCGCCCTCCACGACGCCATCCGCGCCGTGGCGCCGCTGCCGGTGGTCGAAGTGCACCTGTCCAACATCCACGCCCGCGAGCCGTTCCGGCACAAGTCGATGGTCGCGCCGGTCGCGCTCGGCATGATCTGCGGCCTGGGACCCGACGGCTATACGCTGGCGCTCAGGGCGCTCGCCGCCCGCATCTGACCGGACGCCACGAAGAAGAGGAAGCGACACGCAATGTCGATCAAGAAATCCGGTGTTGACCAGCAGCTGATCCGCGATCTCGCGGGCATCCTGAACGACACCAATCTCACCGAGATCGAGGTCGAGCTGGGCGATCTCAAGGTGCGCGTGTCGCGCCAGGCACAGGCCGTTCACGCAGTCGCCCAGCCCATGCAGATCGCCGCGCCGGCATCCGCACCCGCCGCGGCGTCTCCCGCGCCCGCCGTCGCCGACACGTCGAAGAACGCGGTGACGTCGCCGATGGTCGGCACCGCCTATGCGTCCCCCTCGCCCGGTTCCACCCCCTTCATCGAACTGGGACAGCGCGTCCGCGAAGGCCAGACGCTGCTGATCATCGAAGCCATGAAGACGATGAACCAGATCCCCTCGCCCCGCGCCGGCATCGTGACCGCGATCCTCTTCGAGGACTCGCAGCCGGTCGAGTACGGCGAACCCCTCGTCGTCGTCGAATAGGATCGGAGAGAGCAGGCCGGTGTTCCAGAAGATCCTGATCGCCAACCGCGGCGAGATCGCGCTTAGGGTGCTGCGCGCCGCAAAGGAGCTCGGCATCCGCACCGTCGTGGTCCATTCGACCGCCGACGTCGACGCCATGCATGTCCGCCTTGCCGACGAGAGCGTCTGCATCGGCCCGCCGCCGTCGCGCGACAGCTACCTCAACATCCACCAGATCGTCGCCGCCTGCGAGATCACCGGGGCCGATGCCGTCCACCCCGGCTACGGCTTCCTCTCCGAGAACGCGCGCTTCGCCGACATCCTGGCGGCGCACAAGATCACCTTCATCGGCCCGAGCGGCGACCACATCCGCATCATGGGCGACAAGATCGAGGCCAAGCGCACGGCGAAGCGGCTCGGCATCCCCGTCGTTCCCGGTTCCGACGGCGCCGTCACCGAGGACCGAGAGGCGGCGCGCATCGCCACCGAGATCGGCTTCCCGGTGATCATCAAGGCTTCGGCCGGCGGCGGCGGACGCGGCATGAAGGTCGCGCGTACCGCCGAAGACCTGCCCGTCGCGCTGGCGACGGCGCGCTCCGAAGCGGGCGCCGCCTTCGGCGACGACGCCGTCTACATCGAGAAGTATCTCGAAAAGCCGCGCCACATCGAGGTGCAGATCGTCGGCGACGGCGCCGGCAAGGCGGTGCATCTCGGCGAACGCGACTGCTCGCTGCAGCGCCGCCACCAGAAGGTCTGGGAAGAGGCGAACTCGCCCGCGCTGAACACCGAGGAACGGGCCCGCATCGGTTCGATCTGTTCGCAGGCGGTGGCCGATCTCGGCTATTCGGGCGCCGGCACCATCGAATTCCTCTACGAGAACGGCGAGTTCTTCTTCATCGAGATGAACACGCGCCTCCAGGTCGAGCACCCGGTGACCGAGGCGATCACCGGCATCGACCTCGTCCACGAGCAGATCCGCGTCGCCTCGGGCGGCGGCCTGTCGGTCCGGCAGGACGAGATCAAGTTCTCGGGCCATGCCATCGAATGCCGCATCAATGCAGAGGATCCGCGGACCTTCACGCCGTCGCCGGGCACGATCACCCACTTCCACACGCCCGGCGGTCTCGGCATCCGCGTCGATTCCGGCGCCTATTCCGGCTACCGCATCCCGCCCTACTACGACAGCCTGATCGGCAAGCTGATCGTGCACGGCCGCAACCGCGTCGAATGCATGATGCGCCTGCGCCGGGCGCTCGACGAGTTCGTCGTCGACGGGGTGAAGACGACGCTGCCGCTGTTCCGCGACCTCGTCGGCAATGCCGACATCGCCAATGGCGACTACGACATCCACTGGCTGGAAAAGTACCTGGCCGAAACGGCCTGAACCGAGATGAGCCGGCCCTTCGCGCCCGGATACAGGATACCGCCCGAACTCCTGCTCAGGGCCTACGCCTCGGGCGTCTTCCCGATGGCCGAGAGCGCCGACGATCCGGAGGTGTTCTGGGTCCGCCCTGAAGCACGCGGCGTCATCCCGCTCGACGCCTTCCACGTGCCGAAGAGCCTCGCCAAGACCATCCGCCAGGGCCGCTTCGAAATCCGCTACGACCACGACTTCGCCGGAGTGATCGACGGCTGCGCCGAGACCGGTGAAGGCCGCGCCTCGACCTGGATCAACGCGCCGATCCGCGAGGCCTATCTCGACCTGCACCGCCGCGGCCACTGCCACTCGGTCGAGGCCTGGCGGGACGGTCGCCTCGTCGGCGGGCTCTACGGCGTCAGCCTCGGCCGCGCCTTCTTCGGCGAAAGCATGTTTTCGCGCGAGCGCGACGCCTCGAAGGTCTGCCTCGTGCATCTGGTCGAGCGGGTGCGTCGGCAGGGTTTCGTCCTGCTCGACACGCAGTTCACCACCGAGCACCTGAAGCGCTTCGGCGCGGTCGACGTGCCGCGGCGAAGATACGAGAAGCTGCTTGAAGAGGCACTCAAGGGCGAGGCGATCTTCCAGCCCTGACGACGGCGCTCAGTTGCGCTGCAGCGCGACATGCACGCCGAGCCCCACCAGCTCGCTCCCGCCCATCCATTGCATGAGCCGCTGCATGCGGCTCGAACGCTGCAGCCGGTCGACCAGCCGGCCGGCCAGCAGCACGCAGACGATGTCGGCGAGCGAAAACATCATGTTGACCACCGTGCCCAGGATCACGAACTGCAGCCAGACCGGAAACGCAGCACCCGGATCGACGAACTGCGGCAGCAGCGCCATGAAGAAGATGGCGGTCTTCGGGTTGAGCACTTCCACACTGACGCTCTCGGCGAAGGCGCGGCGCGGCGATTTTCGCCTGACCTGCGGCAAGTCGCCGGGACCCGCCGTCCGGGACCGCAGCAGGGCCAGGCCGAGCCAGACCAGATAGGCGGCGCCGGCGAGCTTGACCGCGAGGTAGAGCGTCGGCACGGCGACGAACAGCATCGACAGGCCGGCAGCCGCGGCGGCGACGTGGACATAGCAGCCGAGGTGGATGCCGAGGCTGGCCATCAGCCCCGCCGCGCGACCGCCGGCGAAGGTCTGCGCCGCCGCATAGAGCATGGCCGGGCCGGGAATGAAGGCGAAGACCGCCGCCGTGGCGAGGAAGGCGAGCAGGATATCGATGCTGGGCATGCCGGGCTCCGTCGCGTCGAGACCGGCGCGGCGGGATTCCTAGCGGAAAACCAGATGAATCGCCATCGGGCGCGGCGGACGGCGTCCGCCCGTCTCGTTCAGTTGGCCTTTGCCGTGTCCGGCGGCGGAACGTCGGACTTCTCCTTGCAGCTTTTCAGCCAGACGTCGTAGACGGCATGCTCGACGGCGTTGAGGCCGGGGCTTTCGGCGAACATCCAGCCGGTGAAGATGCGGCGGATCTTGCGGTCGAGCGTGATCTCGTCGACCTCGACGAAGGAATCCGTCTTCGGCTCCTCCTCCTTCGGCCGCGAATAGCAGACCCGCGGCGTCACCTGCAACGCGCCGAACTGCACCGTCTCGTCGATGTAGACGTCGAAGGTGATGATTCGGCCGGTGATCTTGTCGACGCCGGTGAACTCGGCGACCGGATTGGCGATCCGCTCGGCATAGGCGGCGGTCGCAGCCAGGGCGACGGCGGCGAAAGCCGCCAGCGCGGCGCCACGGCGTCCGGTCCTCGCGAAAAATGTCTCGGCCATGGGCATCGTCCAACCGTCGCGCTTTGCGGCCACGAGAATGGCCGCCATGGATATTGGCCGGCGAGGCTTACGCGGGAATTGTGGCGACAAAAGACCGTCGTGCCGGTCAGCTGCCCGGCGTCCAGGCGTCGTAGTCGCCGGTGACCTGCGGGCGGTGGCCCGAGCCGAGAACGGAGCCCTTCGGCCGGTAGGCGGCGGCGGTTCCGGTCAGGTTGGGCTGGTGCGGCTTCTGCCAGTCGCGCGGCTTGTAGTCCTCCCTGGAGGGCGGGGTGTCGACGCGGTAGTGCATCCAGCCGTGCCATCCCGGCGGGATGGTCGACGCCTCCGAGGTGCCCGGGAAGATCACCCAGCGCCGCGTACGGCCTTCCGAATCCTTGCCGCCCTCGTAGTAGACGTTGCCGAACTCGTCCTCGCCGACCCGCACGCCGTGGCGCCAGGTGTGGAAGCGCGTGCCCAGCGTCTGACCGCTCCACCAGGTGAAAAACTGCAGCAGGAATTTCTTCATCGAAGGTCCTCGTCGCCGACCGCGCTGCGGTCACCGCCTTATGGCTTCCGCCGAACGCGCTGGCAAGGGGCAGCACGCCGCACTATCGTCGTGGCAGGCGGAGCGGTGCCCAATGGACCTGATGACGATCCTCGAGATGCTGAGCTATGCGGTCACCATCTTCGGCCTGCCGCTCGCGATCTTCGTCTTCCTCTACGAGCAGCGCAAGGAGCGCGCCAACGAGGAAGAGGAGATCTACCAGCGCCTCTCCGACGGCTACACCGACTTCCTCAGGCTGGCGCTGGACAATCCAGACCTGAAGCTGCAGTCGCGCGAGGCGACCAGGGGCCTCTCCGAGGAGCAGACCGAGCGCATGCTCGCCATGTTCGGCATCCTCGTCTCGCTGTTCGAACGCGCCTACATGGTGGGCTACGAAAAGGAGATGTCCGGACGCAAACTGCGCCGCTGGCGATCCTGGGACGACTTCATGCGCGAATGGTGCCGCCGCGAGGACTTCCGCAACGCCCTGCCGCGGTTGCTGCAGGGGGAAGACCCGGAATTCGTCGCCTACATCTCCGACCTCGCCGCGCGCGAAGGCGCGGCGGCGGCACGTCCGGTCAGCGCAGCTTCAGCTTGAAGCCGGCATGGCTCCTGGCGAAGCCGAGCCGCTCGTAGAAGCGGTGCGCGGCGACGCGGCTGTTGTTCGACGTCAGCTGCACCTGCCGCGCGCCGGCTTCCTTCGCCCGTTCGATGGCGAATCGCATCATCGCCTCGCCGATGCCCCTGCCGCGCGTATCGGCGCGCGTCTGCACCGCCTCGACATTCATGTTCGTCGATCCGCGCGCCGACATCGACGTGATCAGCGTCGTCTGGAAGGTGCCGACGACCTCGCTGCCGAGCTCGGCGACCCAGAGCCGGTCGTTCGCGCTGGCGGCGATCCGCTCGAACGCCGCGAGATAGTCGGGCAATGCCGCCGGATCGTCGGTGTCGCCATGGCCGCCGAGCGAATCGGCGGCAAAGATCGCGGCAAGCGCCGCGACGTCGTCGCGCCGCGCCGGGCGGACGACGACCGAGATTCCGCTTGCCTCACCGTCAACTTCTGCCACCCTCGCCTCCGTCGGAGCCAACCGTCGCGGGTCCCATAGCACCGTCCGACCCGAAGCGCAGCGCCGATGCCGAACCGCCGACACCGGAAAACGCCGTCACCTGGAAGGCACCGTCATGAAGCGCTCACTCCTCCTTGCCGCCTTTCTCGCGCTGGCGCCGCTGCCCGCCGCCGCGCAGCAGGGTCAGACCGGTATCGCCTTCGCCTACGCGCCCGAGCAGGGCAGCGGCATGTGCACCGGCGGCAGCCCGGTCGCGGCGCTGGACTGCGCCCGCCGCAAATGCGTCGAGGAAAGCGGTGCCGCGCCCGAGGACTGCGCCCGCGTCGCCTGGTGCTTCCCGTCCGGCTGGAGCGTCGTGGTGGGCGTGATGCACAAGGAAGGTATCCACTGGAGCGAATTCTCCTGCGGCTGGCCGTCGCGCGAGGCGGCGCTCGCCGCCGGCGACGTGCTCTGCGACCTGAAGTTCCGCGACTACATCCAGGAATGTGCCGTCGGCGGGCTGTGGGACGACGCCGGCAATCCGGTTTCGCTCGAAGGCGGGATGTAGGATCTCAATCCGCCCAGAGGATCGGCCGCTCGAAGACGAGCGCGGGGATGCCGGACTGGTCGCTTCCGCAATTGGCGGTGCGACCGACCTGCGAAAAGCGCCGAGCGAGATAGAAGGCGACGGCCTTCTCGTTCTTTTCCTCGACCTCGAGCCGGACCTTGTCGGCGCCGGGAAAGCAGCTTTCGATCTCGTCGAGCAGCAGGCCGCCGATGCCCCTGCCCTGCATGCCGGGCCGCACGTAGAGCTGGTGCAGCATCACCGTCCTGCCGTCGTCGACGGTGGTGGCGAAGGCCATGCCGCCGATGGCGGTGCCGTCGTCGGCGACGAGGAATTCGGCGTTCGGCTTGTCCAGACGCGCCTCGAGCGAGGCGATCGAATGCCAGTCGTCGGTGATCGCGGTGACGCGCTCGACGCCGTAGATCGCGTCGTAGGTGTCGTGCCAGGTCTCGACCAGCAGCGCGCGGACGGCATCGAGGTCGCGTCTCGACGCGGTGCGCACGAACATGGTCTCAGCCCTCGATGCCGAGCTTGGCCTTGACCAGGTCGTTCACCGCCTGCGGGTTGGCCTTGCCGCCGGTCGCCTTCATCACCTGGCCGACGAACCAGCCGGCCATGGTCGGCTTGGCGCGCGCCTGCTCGGCCTTGTCGGGATTGGCGGCGATCACTTCGTCGACCGCCTTCTCGATGGCGCCGGTGTCGGTGACCTGCTTCAGGCCGCGGCTCTCGACCAGCGCCTTCGGATCGCCGCCCTCGTTCCAGACGATCTCGAACAGGTCCTTGGCGATCTTGCCGGAAATCGTGCCGTCACGGATCAGGTCGATGATCGCGCCGATCTGCTCGGGCGAAACCGGCGCCTCGTCGATCGACTTGCCGGCCTTGTTCAGCGCGCCGAGCAGGTCGTTGATCACCCAGTTCGCAGCAAGCTTGCCGTCGCGGCCGGCCGCCACCATCTCGAAATAGTCGGCGATCGCCTTCTCCGAGACGAGCACGGAGGCGTCGTAGGCGGAAAGCCCGATGGTGGAGACGAGCCGCGCCTTCTTGTCGTCGGGCAGTTCGGGAAGCCCGGCCGCGAGCGCGTCGACATAGGCCTGGTCGAACTCCAGCGGCAGCAGGTCCGGATCGGGGAAGTAGCGGTAGTCGTGCGCCTCCTCCTTCGACCGCATCGACCGCGTCTCGCCCTTGACCGGGTCGAACAGGCGCGTTTCCTGGTCGATCTTGCCGCCGTCCTCGAGGATGGCGATCTGCCGGCGCGCCTCGTATTCGATGGACTGGCCGATGAAGCGGATCGAGTTGACGTTCTTGATCTCGCAGCGCGTGCCGAACGGTCCGCCCGGGCGGCGCACCGAGACGTTGACGTCGGCGCGCATCGAGCCCTCGTCCATGTTGCCGTCGCAGGTGCCGAGGTAGCGCACGATGGTGCGGAGCTTGGTCATATAGGCCTTGGCTTCATCGGACGAGCGCAGGTCGGGCTTCGAGACGATCTCCATCAGCGCCACGCCCGACCGGTTCAGGTCGACATAAGACATCGTCGGATGCTGGTCGTGCATCGACTTGCCGGCGTCCTGCTCGAGGTGCAGCCGTTCGATGCCGACGTCGATGTCCTCGAAATTTCCCTTGCTGTCGGGGCCGACGGAGACGGTCACGGTGCCCTCGCCGACGATCGGCTGCTTGAACTGCGAGATCTGGTAGCCCTGCGGCAGGTCCGGATAGAAGTAGTTCTTGCGGTCGAAGACGGACTTCAGGTTGATCTGCGCCTTGAGGCCGAGACCGGTGCGGATCGCCTGGCGTACGCACTCCTCGTTGATCACCGGCAGCATGCCCGGCATCGCCGCGTCGACGAGGCTGACATTGGCATTGGGCGCCGCGCCGAAGGCGGTCGAGGCACCCGAGAAGAGCTTCGACTGCGAGGTCACCTGGGCGTGGACTTCCATGCCGATGATCACTTCCCAGTCGCCGGTGGCGCCCGGGATCAGTCGCTTCGGGTCGGGCGTGCGTGTGTCGATGAGGGTCATGGGAATAGGCCGCAGCGGTTTCGTGTCCGCTCGTTGGCTAGAGGAATCCGGCGGTACTGGCAAGCGCCGGCAAGCGCGGGCGCGACTTGATCTATGTCAAGTGGAGCGAGTGATTCGAGCTGTAGATTTTGCTTTGCAAGATTGCGGAGGAAGACATGGGCATCGCTGCCATGATGACACGGGTCGCCGCGAAGAGCGACCTGATCGAGCAGATGATGACGACGCTCGATGTGCGCGAGCGCTTCGCCGAGCTTCCGGCCGGCGGAGAGGCGCTGAGGAACGCCATGCTGCGCTGCATGTCCTGCGGCAAGCCGGACGCGTGCAGCGCGTGGCTCGCCGAGCACGGCAGCGCCGAGGAGGCTCCGTCCTTCTGCCGCAACCACGACCTATTCGCGCGGCTGCGCGAGCACACCGAAGGGTGAGCCGACGAAGCCGCGCAACAGTCTCCCTCTAACTGGCCCGGCCTTCAAAGCCGGGCATTTTTTTGTCCGGATTCCGCGCGAGCGCGCCATGTCCGTTCGCGGCAGGCGCTGCCGCGGCGGTGGCGTTCGACACCTCTCAGGCGGTCGCGATGTAGGTCCGGATTTCCTCGGCCTCGCGCTCGACGTCCTCGATGCGCCGCTTGACGACGTCGCCGATCGAAATGATGCCGTAGAGCTTTCCGTCCCGCTCGACGGGAAGATGACGGAAGCGGCCGCGCGTCATGATCTCCATCACCTCGTGCACCGTGTGATGTTCGTTGCAGATCTTGACCTTCGCCGTCATGCCGGTGCGCACGGTCTCCTCGAGCGCTTCCGGGCCCTGCTTGGCGATGATCCGGACGATGTCCCGCTCGGACAGGATGCCGACGATCTTGCCGTCGCCATTGGTGATGACGAGTGCACCGACGCGGTGTTCGGCGAGCATCCTCACGGCTTGCGAAAGCTTGTCGTTGGGTCCGAGCGTGAAGACGTCGTGTCCCTTCTGCTGCAGTATCGCTTTGACGGTCATGGCTTCCTCCGATGCGCATCCGGCCGCGCTGACGCTCGCGGCCGGCTCTTCCGCCGGAGGCATCGTGCGCCTCGATTTACGTCATTTCAAGCCCGTGGCCGTCACCGCGCGGCGCCGCGACGTCGCGGAACGAAGGCGCCGATGCCGAAGAACCCGGCGACGAAGCCGCCGACATGGGCCTCCCAGGCGATCCGGTCGGCCCCGGCGCCGAGCCCGACGATGCCGGTGACCAGGTTGATCGCCATCCACACCGCGAGGAAGGTTACCACCGGCCGCAGCCGCAGAGCCGCGGAAGCCGGCAGCAGCGGCCCGTCGAAGGCCGATCGCCCGGCGGACCGGCTGGCGCGGAAACCGAACCGCGCCGCTGCCCCCATCATGCCGGAGATGGCGCCCGAGGCCCCGATCAGCGGCGACTGGTCGATCATGTGCAGCGCGTAGTGCGTCGCCGCGGCGGCGACGCCGGTCACCGCCCAGAAGAGGAGGAAGCGGCCGACGCCCAGCCGGTTGGCCAGCGGCGAGCCGAACGCGGCGAGCCAGACCATGTTGATCGCCAGATGCACGATCGATCCGTGCAGGAGCGTGTAGGTGAACGGCGAGATGAACGCGTAGACGTCGAGATGGAACTGGCCGCTGTAGCGGATCGGGATGAAGGCCGCGCGCACCAGCAGATCGATGTCCTGCTCGACCGTCAGCACGTACAGCCTTACGAGGTGGATGGCGACGCAGGCCGCCGTCAACGCCACCACCACCGCCGGAATGTTGAAGACCGGCTGCCGCTCGTCCTCGAGCCGCGGGGGGTCGTCCTGCTGATCGTCTGCCATGTTAACCGGATCCGTCGCCTCGGGTGCGATTGATCTAGCGATCCCGGCGCAAAAGAAAAGCCGTCCAGAGTTTCCCCTGGACGGCCGGTCGAGCCCCCTGCTCACCCCGTATGTTCGTTTTGGAGCTATTTTCGGCCGTGCTGTGCAGCCGCCCCGAACGTCATGACCATGCCATTTCTGCGGATTTCCGGCAACGTAAACCATTCGTTAACCTTAACTGCCGCGCCCCGTGCATAAGGTTAACAAATACTGGCACGCGACGTGCTCCGAACGGCATGTAGGCGCCATGAGAAGCGAATCTGTTCGCCGATGGCACAGGACGAGGCAGCCGGTGCGGGGATGCAGGGCATGAAGCAGAACGGATCCATCCAACTGTTCCACTACTGGAATCGGCTGCGCAACGGGCGCCCGGCACCGAAGCGGACCGAAATCGAGCCTTCGGACATCAAGACGCTGCTCGCCGACACCTTCATCCTCGAGAAGGACGCGCGCGGCGAGGCCGTGTTCCGGCTCGCCGGTACGCGCCTGTGCGCCATCTACGGCCGCGAGCTCAAAGGATTCTCGTTCACTTCGCTGTGGAAGGAAAAGGACCAGCGGCTGATGGCGCGGCTGGCCTGGAGCGCCTTCGAGAACAAGTCGGTGGTCGTGGCGAACTTCGAGGGTTTCACCCGGACCCGCCGGTCGACGACCTTCGAACTGCTGATTCTGCCGCTCGACTTCGGCGCCGACCAGGCGCGGTCGATGGGCATCCTCACGGCGGCCGAACGCCCCTTCTGGCTCGGCGTCGACCCGATCGCCGAGGCCCGCATCGAATCGGTGCGCGTCGTCGACGCCGACCGCGAACCGGTGTTCCTGAAGAACCGCCCCTCGATCCCGGTTCCCAATCTCGTACCGGGCGAAGGGAACCTCACCGACAGTGCCATCGCAGCCGGTTCCGGACGGCGAATCCGCCATCTCGTGGTCCTCGACGGCGGCCGCAACTAGAACGTGTCGCGACCGCTCCGGTAATCTTTTTCTGAGCACAAATTACCGGTTGTTAACGCTTTCGCGGGTATTCTTGACCTGAGGGTTCTCGCCATCGAGCGAGCAGACAAAGAACAGGTCGAGGCAGGCGATGAGGTCAGCGGCGGTCGAAGTTGCGCCGTCCAAGGCGGAGCGCCGGACTTTCCAGCGCGTTCGGGTCAAGATCTATGGCCGGTTCATGCTCGAGGATCGCTCGGAACACCCCTGCCAGGTAATCGACATGTCCCCCGGCAACGTCGCGTTTCGCGCCGACGCCCACGGCGAGCCGGGCGAAAAGGTCATCGCCTATCTCGACCACATCGGAAGGATCGAAGGCGTCATCACCCGAACGCTCGACGACGGCTTCGCCATGACGCTGATCGCGTCCGATCGCAAGAAGGACAAGCTTGCCGCGCAGTTGACCTGGCTCGCCAACAAGCACGAACTCGACCTTCCCGAAGACCGGCGCCACGAGCGCGTCGCCCCGCGCAACCCGATGAGCATCCTGCAGATGCCCGACGGTCGCCAGTACCAGTGCCGCATCATCGACCTGTCGCTGTCGGGCGCAGCCGTCGAACTCGACGTCAAGCCGGCGCTCGGCTCCCAGGTCATCCTCGGCACGATGCGCGGACAGGTCGTCCGCCATTTCGAGGACGGCGTCGCCATCGAGTTCGCCGTCGTCCAGCGTCCCGATTCCCTCGATGGCGAGTTCAGCGGACGCGGCTGACGCTTCTCTCTTTCTCGACCTTCCGACTGGACCGGCCGCGCGCCGGTCTTTTTCGTCTTGCGGCCGGCCGCCCCCCCCCACGAACGGCGTACGGATCCACGCGGCGCGCCTGCGCGACGATTTGAGGCAAATTCTAGGCAATTCCGATTCAAACTTTAATACGAGTTTATATTGTTTCTAGTCAATATTAACTCCCCTTGTCGCAAATCTCTACTCAAACTGTACTTCGATGTTTTGCGTCGAATAAATCCGACCGTGCCATTGTCCCCTCGAACGGGGAGACACGAAGATGTCGGGCAAGGGGACAGGTTTACTGCTTGCGGCAGCTCTGCCGCTGACGATGTGGGCGACCGCGGCGACCGCGGCGGCCAGTTTCATGCCGACGGGAGGGCGCACCACGCAACCCGTCGGCCACTACGAACTGTGCCAGCGCGAGCCGCGCGAGTGCATGCAGAAGACGGCGCGCGCGGTGCCCGTCACGCTGTCGCGGAAGCTCTGGGCGGCGATGGTCGATATCAACAACGCCGTCAACGCGATGGTCGAACCGCGCACCGACATGGAGATGTGGGGCCGGGAGGAATTGTGGTCGTACCCGACGTCGGTCGGCGACTGCGAGGACTACGTGCTGGAGAAGCGGCGCATGCTGCTTTCGCTCGGCGTGCCGGCCGGCAACCTGTTGATCACCGTGGTGCGCCAGCCCAACGGCGACGGCCACGCGGTACTGACGGTCAACACCAGTCTCGGCGATTTCGTCCTCGACAACCTCGAGACGCGCGTTCTCGCCTGGAAGGACACCGATTACACGTTCCTCAAGCGCCAGTCCTCGCAGAACTCCGGCGCATGGGTTTCGATCAACGACGGCCGCAGCACGGCGGTCGGCAGCGTCAAGTAGCGAGATACACCGACAACCCGGTCGAGTCCCCACCCTCCCCGTCCCCAACGACCGGGTTCAGGAGCCGGCCCAGTCCCCGGGCCGGCTCCGCCAATTCCACGGCCACCAGGGCCGGAGAGGCGAAGCCGCGCGGCGCGCGCCGTTTCAGATCTTCTTCAGGTTGTTGCGGAAGCGCGCGCCGTTCTCCACGTAGTGGGCCGCCGAACCGCGCAGCGACGCGACCGCCTTGTCGTCGAGCGTGCGCACCGCCTTCGCCGGCGAGCCGACGATCAACGAGTTGTCGGGGAATTCCTTGCCCTCCGTCACCAGCGCGCCGGCGCCGACCAGCGAATTCCTGCCGATCCGCGCGCCGTTGAGCACGATCGCGCCCATGCCGACCAGGCTGCCGTCGCCGATCGTGCAGCCGTGCAGCATGGCGCGGTGGCCGATCGTGCAGCCCTTGCCGATCGTCAGCGGGCTACCGGGATCGGTGTGCATCACCGTGTGTTCCTGGACGTTCGTGTCCTCGCCGATGACGATCGGCTCGTTGTCGCCGCGAATGACGACGCCGAACCAGAGGCCGACATTGCGGCCGATGGTGACGTCGCCGATCACGGTCGCGTCGGGCGCCACCCAGTTGGTCTGTTCGTCCTCGAAGACGGGGCGCTTACCGTCCAGTTCATAAAGCGGCATGTGGGATTCCTCGCTGCTGATGCAGGCGGCAACCTATGTGCACATGCGCCAGGGTGACAAGGCCGGAAGCGGTCCGTTCCGGCCGGCGTTCCTTTACCCGCCGTTTACCATGATAACCGCACTGTCGTTGCAGAGCGTCACGGATGCGCCGCCCTGCGGCACCGGGGAAACCATGAGAGCAGCGCAGGCCACGGGCAACGAGCAGATCAGGCCGATCGATTCGGCCTTCATGCTGCGCGTCTTCTACGCCTTCGCCATCCTGGCGCTGCTGTCGGTCGCCATCAGCCTGGCGGGAAAATGGTTCGGCCGCTCGATCGCCATGGCCGGGCATACCGACGACACGACGGTCCACGAGATCGTCCTCGGCAACGACGTGCTGGCGGTACCGGCCAACGCCATCCGTTTCGAATCGGCACGCCGGGACGGCGTCGCCGAGCGGCTCGACCTCTACCTGCACTGGCCCGACATGAACGGCTATACCGCCGCGACCGCGGACGATTTCAACAGGCCCGGAGACGAGGGGCGCGTGCTTTTCCTGCGCTTCGAGCCGCGCACCATGTCGCGCGACATGAGCGGCCGCTACGCGCCGATCTACAGCAGGCTCGTCGATCCGGCCGGAACGCCGGGGCCGGCCGGCGTGACGCTCCACCGCTTCAAGGACAAGGCCGGCTACCTCGACGAGGTCCTCGCCGTGGCGCAGACCGGCGGCGCGCCGTTCGTCGCCCGCTGCCTCACCGGGCCGGCGGCCGAGAACTCGTTCGCGCCCTGCGAGCGCGACTTGCATGTCGGTGATTTTCTCAGCCTGACCTATCGTTTCCCGGTCGGCCTGCTCGGAGACTGGCAGGCACTGGACAAGGCGATCGGCGACAGGGCGGCGGCGTTCATGAAGACCGGCCGCTGATCGCGGCGGTCCGGACTCAGGCCAGATCGACGTCGAGAATCGCCATCGAGAAGTTGTAGTCGCCCTCGTCCTCGTCCTTGAACACGATGCCGAGGAATTCCTCGCCGATATAGACCTCGGCCGAATCGTCCTTGCGCGGGCGCGCCTTCACCTTCAGCTGCGGGTTCTGGAAGGTGCGCTTGAAGTAGGCGTCGAGTTTCTTGATCTCGTCTGGCTTCACAATCTTCTCCCATCGGGGGGGTCGCTTCGCGGTGCTGGCTTCTGACACGCGAGATAGGCCGCTGTAAAGCCGCGGCAACCCGACTCGGCACGCCGGCGACCGAACGCCGGCCGCCCGACGCTCAGATGTCGAAGGTGACGACGTGGTCCATTGTCTGCGACGGCAGCAACTGGTCCATCTGCCGCGCCGGCTGCTCGCAGCCACTTTCGCCGACGACGCGCGCCGGCACGCCGGCGACGGTCTTGTTGCTGGGCACGGGCGACAGCACCACCGAACCGGCGGCGATCTTGGCGCAGTGGCCGACCTCGATGTTGCCGAGGATCTTGGCGCCGGCGCCGATCAGGACGCCGTAGCGGATCTTCGGATGGCGGTCGCCGCCGGCCTTGCCGGTGCCGCCGAGCGTGACGCCGTGCAGGATCGAGACGTTGTCCTCGATGACCGCGGTCTCGCCGACGACGAGCCCGGTCGCATGGTCGATGAAGATGCCCTTGCCCATCTTCGAGGCCGGGTTGATGTCGGTCTGGAACACAACCGACGAGCGGCTCTGCAGGTAGAGCGAAAAATCCTTGCGGCCCTGGTTCCACAGCCAGTGCGCCAGCCGGTGGGTCTGAATGGCGTGGAAGCCCTTGAAATAGAGGACCGGCATGATGAAGCGGTCGCAGGCCGGATCGCGATCGTAATAGGCCTGGATGTCGACGCGCACGGTCGAGCTCCATTCCGGCTGGTCGCGCATCATCGCCTTGAACGTGTGCTGGATGAGGTCGGCGCCGATGTCCTGGTGGTCGAGCCGCTGGGCGATGCGGTGGATGACCGCATCCTCGAGCGATTCCTGGTTGAGAATCGTGGCATAGAGGAACGCCGCGAGCAGCGGATCGCGCTCGACCGCCTCCATGGCCTCGTCGCGGATCGACCGCCAGATCGGATCGACCGGCTGCAGTTTCGCGGTGCGTTGCGCGTGGCTCTGGCTCATCGGGCTCTCCCTGCCGGCCGCTCGGTCTTGAGCGCGGGCGGAACATACGCCAAAACCGGTTGCGATTGAATTCTATTTTCCTGAGCGTTCCGTGAAGTGGGATTTGACGATGGAATTTCAAGACGGAATGGCAAACGAGCCGTTGACGGTCGCCTGTGCCGGCGGCGTCGCCACGATCACGCTCAACCGGCCGGAGCGCCGCAACGCGATCACCCAGGCGATGTGGCACGACATCGCCGTGCGCGTGAAGACCTGCGCGGCCGACGACGCCAACCGCGTCATCGTGCTGCGCGGCGCCGGCGGCGATTTCTCCGCCGGGGCCGACATCTCCGAATTCTCGACGCTGCGCGCCGCCGGCGCGTCGGCGCGTGTCTACGAGGCGGCCAACTCGGCGGCCTTCGCGGCGCTGCGCGAATCACGGCTGCCGGTGATCGCGGCGATCCGCGGCATCTGCTTCGGCGGCGGCTTCGGCCTCGCCGCCGCCTGCGACCTGAGGATCGCCGCCGACGATGCGCTCTTTTCGGTGCCGGCCGCGCGGCTCGGCCTCGCCTATCCGGTGGACGCCATGGGCGACATCGTCGGCGCGCTCGGCCAGCAGATGGCGAAGTACATGACCTTCTCGGGCGCGCGGATCGACGCCGCGACCGCCCGCGACGCGGGCTTCCTGCTCGACGTCGTCGAGCCGGACCGGCTGGAAAGCCGGGTCGGCGGTCTCGCCGCGGCGATCGCCGAGAACGCGCCGCTGTCGGTGCGTGCATCGAAGGCCTCGATCAGGGCCGCCGCCTCGGGCAGGACGGAAGACGCCCACAACGCCCGGGCGCTTGGCGACCTCACCTTCGACAGCGCCGACTACGCCGAGGGCCGCGCGGCCTTCCTGCAGAAGCGGCGGCCGGCCTTCGAGGGGCGGTGAATTCACACTCGTCCGGCGGGCCCGGCGGACAGCCTCGTCGGCCCAGTCGGCCTCCGACGGCGGCGCGGCCGTCTACAGGGGATGCTTCGCCAGGAATTCGAGGACGCGGGCCTTGAAGGACCTGTCGCCGACCGCAAGCATGTGATCGCGTCCCTCGATGGCGAAGGCCTCGGCGTTCGCCATCATCGCGGCCAGCGTTTCCGGCGAGCCGCCGATATCGTCCTTCGTGCCGACGGCCACCAGCACCGGCTGGTCGATGCGGTGCATGTCGGCTTCGGTGAGTTCCTGGCGCGAGGTCGAGATGCAGGCGGCGAGCGCCCGGCGGTCGCTGCGCGTCTGGTCGGCGAAGGCGCGGAATGCGCGGCCGCGCGGATGCGTGACCGTCGCCGGATCGTCGGCGAGCAGCGCGTCGGCGATCGGATCCCAGTCGCCGACGCCGTCGACCATGCCGCTGCCGAGGCCGCCGAACACCAGCGTCGCCACCATCGCCGGTTCCGCGAGAGCGAGGAACGCCGCGATTCGGGCGCCCATCGAGTAGCCCATCACATGGGCGCGCGCGATGCCGAGATGGCGCAGAAGCGCGGCGGCGTCGCCGGCCATCTTCGTGGGCGCGTAGTCCGAAGGCTCATAGCTCTTCGTCGATGCCCCGTGTCCGCGATTGTCGACGGCGATGGTGCGGAAGCCTGCGTCCGTCAGGGTCTTGACCCAGCTGGGCCCCACCCAGTTGACGTGATGCGTCGAGGCGAAGCCGTGGATGAGCAGCACCGGATCGCCGGCGCCCCGATCGAGGTAGGCGAGATCGAAACCGTCGTGGGAAAAGTGCTTCATCCGGCGCGCTCGTTTGACTTGCGATCTGCAGCGTTTCCTAGGGAGCACAGGCACAGGACGCAAGTTGGAAACGGCCGCTCAGCCGTTTGGGCGCGCCTTGCCGCCTGCCCCGCCGGAGTCCGGCACAACGCTGGCCGCAGGCTCAGTCGGCGCTGACCGGGCCGTCGCCCGCCTGGCCGGGATTGCTCTCGCCGGCGACGAGGTCGATGGCCGGATGGCGGACACGGTCGCCGTCCTCGATGCCCAGCCGTTCGGCGATGCCGGCCTTGACCTCGAAGACGAAGCGCACGGGAACGCCGGGCGAGATGGTGGCGGGCGACAGCGGCTCGCCGCGGCGGATCGCGCG
The DNA here is from genome assembly GCA_937958475.1 of uncultured Mesorhizobium sp. Taxonomy (GTDB): domain Bacteria; phylum Pseudomonadota; class Alphaproteobacteria; order Rhizobiales; family Rhizobiaceae; genus DUSC01. The sequence goes on from CALFXR010000237.1 coordinate 31,803, forward strand.
GATGCGCCCGTCCTGGCCGATGAAGATCAGGTCGAGCGCCAGCGGCGTGTCCTTCATCCAGAAACCGACCTGCTGCGTCTCGCTGAAGACGAACAGCATGCCGTGGTCGTCCTCCATGTGCTCGCGGAACATGAGGCCTTGCTGGCGCTCGGCCGGATCGTCGGCGATCTCGACGGTAAAGCTACGTTCGCCTTCGTCCGTCAGGACGACGAGGTGCGTCGCGTCGATCGCAAGATTGCCGTTGGCGCCGCCCGACGGGAAATCCGGCCGCAGCAGCAGATAGCCTGCAACCGTGAGGAGCGCGACGGCAACGACCGCTGCAAGCCAGTATGTTCGAGACATCGATTACCCGTGCGCCCGCTGCTCAGTGCGAAATCGGCAGCGTTCCCATATCGGGATGAATTTCGGCAGCCATAAGGCCTTTGTCGCCGCGGCCGAAGCGGACAAGGACCACCTGTCCGGGCCGGAGCTCGGTGATTCCGTAGCGGCGCAGGGTCTCCATGTGAACGAAGATGTCCTCCGTGCCCTCGCCGCGCGTCAGGAATCCGAACCCCTTCGTACGGTTGAACCACTTCACCAGGGCGCGCTCGAGACCGCTCTCGGCGGTGACCGCCACATGCGTGCGCGGGGCCTGCTGTTCCGAGGGGTGGATCGCCGTGGAGACGTCCATCGAGATGATGCGGAAGGCCTGGAGACCGCGGTCGCCATTCCTGACCAGGCATACGACCCGCGCGCCTTCGAGCGCTGTCTGGAAGCCGTCGCGACGAAGGCAGGTGACGTGCAGCAGGATGTCCCCGATGCCCGGCACGTCCGGCAGGATGAAGCCGAAGCCCTTGGCGACGTCGAACCACATGATCGCGCCGGAAACCTCGAACAGGCCGAGGCCTTCCACGCCTTCCTCTCGGGTCGACGCCGTGTCGTTCGCCGCGTCACGCCCCATGAAAGAGGCTTTCTCCCCCATCAGAACGCACCCTTTCCTCAATTACGCCGCCACTGATTCTCTGTCTCAGAATAACATCGCGGCAGCGCTTACATGCAAGGCTCGGTTTTGGGTTTTTCACCGTTTAGGACAGTACAATACTGGCCGTGATCTTCGCACCGTTGCCCTGCCGCCTCCGCCCGCCCTATGATCGCAGGCCGAGTCCGACAGCCAGGAAAAGTCCCATGCGTTATCTGCACACAATGGTCCGCATCACCGACGTCGAGGCTTCCCTCGACTTCTACTGCCGCAAGTTGGGGCTCGAGGAGGTGCGCCGCTACGAGAACGAGAAGGGCCGCTTCACCCTGATCTTCCTCGCCGCGCCGAAGGACAAGGCGAATTCCGCCGCGACGCGCGCGCCCGAACTCGAGCTCACCTACAACTGGGACCCCGAGACCTACACGGGCGGCCGCAACTTCGGCCATCTCGCCTACAAGGTCGACAACATCTACGAGACCTGCCAGCGCCTGATGGACGCCGGCGTGACGATCAACCGCCCGCCGCGCGACGGCAACATGGCCTTCGTCCGGTCGCCCGACAACATCTCCATCGAGCTCCTCCAGGAGGGCGAGCCCCTGCCGCCGCAGGAACCGTGGCTGTCGATGCCCAATGTCGGCGTCTGGTAGAACAGCCGGTCTCGCACCTTTGTCGGCTTGCGCTCCATTGAGGGCGTGATAACAGGTCTCCCAGCCGACAGCTGGGGGACACTCATGAAGGATGTGCTCAAGGAACTCGAACGCCGCCGCGAGATCGCGCGCGCCGGCGGCGGCAAGGAACGCATCGAGGCCCAGCACAAGCGCGGCAAGCTCACCGCCCGCGAACGCATCGAGATATTCCTCGACGAAGGCTCGTTCGAAGAGTTCGACATGTTCGTCGAGCACCGCTCCACCGACTTCGGCATGGAGAAGACCAAGTTCGCCGGCGACGGCGTCGTCACCGGCTGGGGCACCGTCAACGGCCGCACCGTCTTCGTCTTCGCCAAGGACTTCACCGTGTTCGGCGGCTCGCTTTCGGAAGCCCATGCCGAGAAGGTGATGAAGGTGCAGGACATGGCGCTGCGGAACCGCGCGCCGATCATCGGCATCTACGACGCCGGCGGCGCGCGTATCCAGGAGGGCGTGGCGGCACTCGGCGGCTACGCCGAGATCTTCCAGCGCAACGTGCTCGCTTCCGGCGTCATCCCGCAGATTTCCGTCATCATGGGCCCCTGCGCCGGCGGCGACGTCTATTCGCCGGCGATGACCGACTTCATCTTCATGGTGCGCGACACCTCCTACATGTTCGTGACCGGCCCCGACGTGGTGAAGACCGTGACCAACGAGACGGTGACCGCCGAACAGCTCGGCGGCGCGTCGGTGCACACCACGAAATCCTCGATCGCGGACGGCGCCTACGACAACGACGTCGAGGCGCTCCTGCAGATGCGCCGCCTGATCGACCTCCTGCCGGCCTCGAACACTGCGGAAATTCCCGAGATCGAGTGCTTCCAGCCCGCCGACGAGGCGGACATGTCGCTCGACCGGCTTATCCCCGACAACGCCAATAAGCCCTACGACATCAAGGAACTGATCCTGAAGACGGTCGACGAGGGCGATTTCTTCGACATCCAGGCGTCCTTCGCCAAGAACATCGTCACGGGCTTCGGTCGCGTCGAGGGCCGCACCGTCGGCTTCGTCGCCAACCAGCCGATGGTGCTGGCCGGCGTGCTGGACAGCGACGCCTCGCGCAAGGCGGCGCGTTTCGTGCGCTTCTGCGACTGCTTCAACATCCCGATCGTCACCTTCGTCGACGTGCCCGGCTTCCTGCCCGGCACGGCGCAGGAATATGGCGGCCTCATCAAGCACGGCGCCAAGCTGCTGTTCGCCTATGCCGAGGCGACGGTGCCGAAGATCACGGTGATCACGCGCAAGGCCTATGGCGGCGCCTACGACGTCATGGCGTCGAAGCACCTGCGCGGCGACATGAACTATGCGTGGCCGACGGCGCAGATCGCGGTGATGGGGGCCAAGGGCGCCGTCGAGATCATCTACCGCAAGGACATCGCCGATCCGGAGAAGATCGCCGCGCACACCAAGCGCTACGAGGACCGCTTCCTGTCGCCCTTCGTCGCCGCCGAGCGCGGCTATGTCGACGAGGTGATCATGCCGCACTCGACCAGGCGACGGATCTCCCGTGCGCTGCGCATGCTGCGCAACAAGGACCTCGACAACCCCTGGAAGAAGCACGACAACATCCCGCTCTGACGGGACGTGCCCTGCCCGGTTCGCGCAGCAGGCTACAGCTTGCGGAACAAGCGGTCGAACTCATCGAGGTCGACGTAGAAGATCTTCGACATCTCGAGGATGATCTGGTCGCGATTGACCCCGCGCGCTTGCAGGATGCTGACGGCGGTGAGGATTTCCAGAGGCTCGGTGAGACGGCGCTTGGCGCTGTCCTCGGTTGCGATGAACATCTCGTTGTCCTGCGGATGACGGCGGGACTCGAACGGCACGACGCGATGTCACGAGGCCTGCGCGGCACGATGGCCGCCGACGCGCCCACCCTGGCGGACCTGGCCGAAGCGCAGGCCGCAAACCACGAATCAAGCATTGGGCAAGTCTAACATGCCTCGACCGCAACGCATGCTGCGTCCGGTTTGCGAGGGAGCCATCGCGCCCGGCGGCCGCGACACGCGCGGCCGCGAAACCGGCGGTCACACGGTCAGGAACTTGCGCACGTCCGCCCGGTCGAGATCCTCTGCAGGGCCGGTGTGGACGATCAGGCCGCGGTCCATGATGTTGACCTCGTCGGCGAGGTCGCGGCAGAAGTCGAGGTATTGTTCCACCAGCAGGATGGCGATGCCGAACTGGTCGCGCAAGTAGCGGATGGCGCGGCCGATGTCCTTGATGATCGAGGGCTGGATGCCTTCGGTCGGCTCGTCGAGCACGAGCAGCTTCGGCCGCATGACGAGAGCCCGGCCGATGGCGAGCTGCTGCTGCTGGCCGCCCGACAGGTCGCCGCCGCGACGCGATAGCATCTGCCGGAGCACCGGAAACAGCTCGAACACGTGCTCGGGAATGTTGCGGTCGGCGCGCTTCAGCGGCGCGTAGCCCGATTCCAGGTTCTCGCGCACGGTGAGCAGCGGGAAGATCTCCCGCCCCTGCGGCACGAAACCGATGCCCGACCGGGCGCGATCGTACGCCGCGCTCCGGTCGAGCGCCTTCCCCTCGAAGGCAACGCTTCCCGATGTCAGCCGATGGTGGCCGACGATCGATCTCATGAGACTGGTCTTGCCGACGCCGTTGCGGCCGAGCACGCAGGTGATCCTGCCGGCACCAGCCTTGAGCGAGACGCCGCGCAACGCCTGGGCCGCGCCGTAGTGGAGCGTCGCGTTGGTCACTTCGAGCATGTCGTGTCTCCCTGCATCGTCATTCCGGCATCCGCGCCGATGCGGCCGCCGCCCCGCCCGCCCGGCGGGCACGCGGCGCGCCGACGCGGAGGCCAGACGCGCGGCGCGGCCTGTGCGCCGCCATCGGCGCGGCGGAGCGGCGACCAACCCTTTGCCTGCGTACCGTGGCGGCCGCCGGCGTACATGAAGCGATCGAGGGTAAACCGCCACATGGTCATCGCCCCAGATAGACCTCGACGACGCGCGGATCGCTGGAAACGTGGTCGAGCGAACCTTCCGAGAGCACCGAGCCTTCGTGCAGGCAGGTGACCTTGACGCCGAGTTCGCGGACGAAATGCATGTCGTGCTCGACCACGATGACGGAATGGGTCCTGGCGATGTCCTTCAGCAGCCGCGCCGTCTCCACCGTCTCGGCGTCGGTCATGCCCGCGACCGGCTCGTCGACGAGCAGCAGCTTCGGATCCTGCGCCAGCAGCATGCCGATCTCCAGCCACTGCTTCTGCCCGTGGGAAAGGCTCGCCGCCATGTCGCCGCGCTTGGCCTCCAGCCGCGTCACGGCGAGGATCTCGTCGATGCGCCGGTCTTCCTCGACCGCGCGCCGGTGGAACAGGGCCGGGAAGATCGAGCGCGGCCCCTTCAGCGACAGGACCAGATTGTCCTCCACCGTGTGGCCTTCGAAGACCGTCGGCTTCTGGAACTTGCGGCCGATGCCCATCGTCGCGATGTCGGCCTCGTCGTGGCGGGTGAGATCGATCTCGCCGTCGAAGAAGACCTCGCCCTCGTCGGGCCGCGTCTTGCCGGTGACGATGTCCATCATCGTCGTCTTGCCGGCGCCGTTCGGCCCGATGATGGCGCGCATCTCGCCGCGGTCGAGCACCAGCGACAGGTTGTTGATGGCTCGGAAGCCGTCGAAGGAGACCGACACGCCGTCGAGATAAAGGATGGTACCGCTCTTCCTGCCCATCGTCGTCACTCCGCCGGCTGGGGTTCTGGCGCAGCGCCCAGTGCGCGATGCTCGGCCGGCGCAGCAGGGGTGGCCCGCACGATGGCCGGCGCATCGCCCGGCGGCGGCGTATCGGCTTCCGCCCGGCGCCGCGCGCCGCGATCGCGCCACTGGTCCCAGAGGCCGAGCACGCCCTTCGGCAGGAACAGTGTCACGCAGACGAACAGCCCGCCCAGCGCGAACAGCCAGAGTTCGGGCAGCGCACCGGTGAAGTAGGACTTGCCGGTATTGACCAGCAGCGCCCCGATGATGGGTCCCATGATCGTGCCGCGTCCGCCGACGGCGGTCCACACGACGACTTCGATCGAATTGGACGGGTCGAACTCGCCGGGGTTGATGATGCCGACCTGCGGCACGTAGAGCGCGCCGGCAATTCCCGCCATCACGGCCGAAACGGTGAAGGCGAACAGCTTGATGTTCTCCGGGCGCCAGCCGAGGAAGCGCGTTCGGCTCTCGGCGTCGCGCACCGAGATCATCAGCTTGCCGAACTTCGAGCCGACGATCCGCCAGGTGATGTAGACGGCCAGCGCCAGCGCCAGCGCCGACGCGGCGAACAGCGCCGAGCGCGTCGTCGAGGCCTGGATGTTGAAGCCGAGGATGTCCTTGAAATCGGTCAGGCCATTGTTGCCGCCGAAGCCCATGTCGTTGCGGAAGAAGGCGAGCAGCAGCGCGTAGGTCAGCGCCTGTGTGATGATCGACAGGTAGACGCCGGTGACGCGGCTCCTGAAGGCGAACCAGCCGAAGGCGAAGGCCAGCGCTCCGGGCACCAGCACGACCATCAGCGCGGCGAACCAGAACTGGTCGAAGCCGTACCAGAACCACGGCAGTTCCTTCCAGTTGAGGAACACCATGAAGTCCGGGAGGAGCGGGTTGCCGTAGACGCCGCGGTCGCCGATCTGGCGCATCAGGTACATGCCCATCGCATAGCCGCCGAGCGCGAAGAAGGCGCCGTGGCCGAGGCTGAGGATGCCGCAATAGCCCCAGACGAGATCGAGGGCGAGCGCCAGGAGCGCGTAGCAGAGATACTTGCCGACCAGCGCCACCATGAAGGTCGGCACGTGGAACATGCTGTCCGGCGGAACGGCGAGGTTGAGCACCGGCACCAGCACCGCGACCACGAGCAGGACGAGGATCGTGAAGAGGACGCGGCGGTCGGCGCCGGAGGCGAAGAAGCGGCCGGTGATCATGCTTCCACCGCCCTGCCCTTCAGCGCGAACAGGCCGCGCGGGCGTTTCTGTATGAACAGGATGATCAGCACGAGCACGAGGATCTTGCCGAGTACGGCGCCGGCATAGGGCTCGAGGAACTTGTTGAGGATGCCGAGCGACATGGCGCCGACCAGCGTGCCCCACAGGTTGCCGACCCCGCCGAAGACGACGACCATGAAGGAGTCGATGATGTAGCCCTGGCCGAGATTGGGCGAGACGTTGTCGATCTGGCTGAGCGCCACCCCGGCGATGCCGGCGATGCCGGAGCCGAGCGCGAAGGTCAGCGCGTCGACCCACGGCGTGCGGATGCCCATCGAGGCGGCCATGCGCCGGTTGGCGGTGACGGCTCGCATCTGCAGGCCCCAGGGCGTGCGCTTCATCACGTAGAGCAGGACAGCGAAGACGCCGAGGGCGAAGAGCACGATCCAGAACCGGTTCCAGGTCAGCGCCATCTGGCCGAGGTCGAAGCCGCCCGACATCCACGAGGGATTGCCTACCTCGCGGTTGGTCGGGCCGAAAATGGTGCGCACCGACTGCTGGAGGATCAGCGATACGCCCCAGGTCGCCAGCAGGGTTTCCAGCGGACGCCCGTAGAGAAAACGAATGATGCCGCGTTCGATGGCGAGCCCCACGGTGCCCGCCACCAGGAAGGCGAGCGGCAGGGCGAAGGCGAGCGACCAGTCGAACAGGCCGGGAAACGACGTGCGGATGACCTCCTGCACGACATAGGTCGTGTAGGCGCCGAGCATCACCATCTCGCCATGCGCCATGTTGATGACGCCCATCACGCCGAAGGTGATGGCGAGGCCGATCGCGGCGAGCAACAGCACCGAGCCGAGCGAAATGCCGTACCAGACGTTCTGGCCCGCGGCCCACAGCACCAGGCTGCTGTTCACCAGCACGATCGCGCCTTCGGCCGCTTCCCTGACCGGCCCTTCCGAGCGCGCCACGACGGCGGTGAGCAGCGACAGCGCGTCGCGATCGCCGCGCGCCTGCACCACCGCGATCGCGGCGATCTTGTCCTCGTCGGAGCGGTCGGAGACCAGGATCGAGGCCGCCCTCGCCTGTTCGAGCCTCGTCTTCACGGACGCCACCGTCTCGCGCCCGATCGCGGCGTCCAGCGCCTCGATGTTGGCGGCGTCGGGCGTGCGGAACATGGTGTCGGCGGCAGCAAGGCGCGCAGCCGGGTCGGTCGATCCGAGGGTCAGCCCGCCGAGCAGGTCGCGGATGACGCGCCGCAGCCCGTTGTTGACCTTGATCTTGGTGATTTCGGCCTTGGCGACCTCGCCGACCTTCTCGCCGGTCAGCGGATCCGAAAGCGTGACGGATTGCCCGGTTTCCTTGCCGACGAACACGGCGCTGTCGGACTTGCGGACGAAAAGATTGCCGTCGGCGAGCGCCAGGAGCACCAGCTCGACCGCGGGATCGCCGGTCGCCGCGAGTTCGCGGACCACGGCTTCGGTGGCCTTGAAGTCCTTGGCAGTCGCGAACCTGGCGATCGTCTGCCGCAGCCCCGCCTCGTCGGCCGAGACCGGGCCGAGCCCGGCGGCGAAGAGGGCGAAGAGAAAGGCGAGAACTTGCGGCATTTTCATCAGTGCGAACCGTCGGTTTCCGGGGGGAAGGCCCGGGCGGCTTGCCGCCCGGGGTCGTTCGCTGCCGGCGCCGCACCGGGCGCCGGCTTCATATCGAGGCGGAATTCAGTTCGTGCCCTTGCCGCCGCACTTGCCGGTGGCGACGTTGAAGTTTCCGCAGGACATCGGAGCGCGCCAGTCGGCGATCAGGTCCTTGGAATCGGGCAGGTAGTCCGACCACTCGTCGCCGACCACGAGGCCGGAGGTCTGCCACACCGTCTCCATCTGGCCATCGGCCTGGATCTCGCCGATCAGCACCGGCTTGGTGATGTGGTGGTTCGGCATCATGGTGGAGA